>NZ_CP139145.1:2437148-2741791 GCF_034048115.1 Pseudarthrobacter sp. IC2-21
GGTGAAGTTGATGCCCAGGCCCCGGCCCAGGCCATCGAAAAGTACCGCCTCCACAACGTCAACGCCGGTTCCACCGGCAATGCCGGCGGCGAGTCCTGATCAGCGGGCGCTGATCAACGGTCAGCGGAAATGAACGACGACGGCGGTCCCCACCGAAAGGAGGGGGCCGCCGTCGTCGTTCCCTTCCGTTTGCCGTGCGGGCTTGCGCCTGTGACGCACATCCGCCGACGTTGTAGCCTTTGCACAAAATGGAGCTTGCGGGGCGGGCGCCGTATGCTCAGAAGATGCCTGAGCCAACCACCCCGACTGCGAAGCGCAAGCCGGCTTCGCGCAGCACCGCGCCGGAGAAGTCTGAAACCCTGAAAAAGCTCAGGGCGAGCGTCGGCCAGCTGTCCACCACCACACTGCGGCAGTTGGAGAAGTCACTGCCCTGGTACTCCCGGCTCAGCTCCGACGAACGTTCGGCCCTGGGCATGGTTGCGCAGAACGGCATCGCCGCATTTGTCACCTGGTATGAGCGCCCCAGTTCGCCGTCGTGGATCCTCTCCGACGTCTTTGGTACGGCCCCCACCGAGCTGACCAGGTCCATCAGCCTGCAGAAAGCCCTCCAGCTGATCCGGATCGTGGTGGAGGTGGTGGAGGACCAGGTGCCGGTGATCGCCCCCGAAGCGGACCAGCCCTCGCTCCGGGAGGCCGTCCTGCGCTACTCCCGTGAAGTGGCATTCGCGGCTGCAGATGTCTATGCCAGGGCCGCCGAATCGCGCGGTTCGTGGGACACGCGGCTGGAGGCGCTGATCGTGGACGCCATCCTGCGGGGCGAAAACACGGATGCGCTGCGGTCAAGGATCGCTGCCCTGGGCTGGAAAGCCCAGGAGCGCTTCACCGTCATGGTGGGAAATTCCCCGTCCGAGCCCAGCGCCAGCTATGTCAGCGAATTGCGTCGTCTGGCCGGGCGCTACGCGGAAGACGCACTGGTGGGAATTCAGGGTGACCGTCTGATCCTGATCCTCGGCGGCGTTCAGGACCGCGAGACCGCGTACCTTAAGCTCAGCGAAATGTTCGCGCCCGGACCGGTGGTCTACGGCGCCGAGGCCGGCTCGCTGCTGGAAGCCAGCGGATCGGCCCAGTCGGCCTTCGCCGGCCTGACCGCCGCGCGCGCCTGGCCCTCGGCCCCACGGCCGGTAGCGGCGGACGACCTGCTGCCTGAACGCGTCATTTCCGGTGACGAGGCGGCGCGCCGCTCCCTCGTCAAAAACATCTACCGCCCCCTGGTTGCCGCCTCAAACGGGCTGGTGGAGACGCTGGGCACCTACCTCGAACTGGGCCATTCACTGGAGGCGACGGCGCGGGAACTCTTTGTGCACGCCAACACGGTGAGGTACCGGCTCAAGCGCGTCTGCGACGTCACCGGCTGGGATCCGCTCCTTCCCCGCGAAGCGTTTGTGCTGCAGGCAGCCCTTGTGGTGGGCCGTCTTGCCGCGCCGCCTAAAGCGCCCGCCGAACGTAATCCGGCGCGGAATCAGTCCTGACTCGTTGTAGACTTCCTACAATCTGACCCCTTGAGCTTGGTGCAGAGAAACACCACGGAATGTCACAGTAATTTGGAAAGCTGGTTAAGTGCTTGCAATAGTCTGCCCTGGACAGGGCTCACAGACCCCGGGTTTCCTGGCCCCCTGGCTGGAACTGCCTTCGGTAGCAGGCCACCTGGCCTCCCTCAGCGAGATTGCAGGCATCGACCTGACAGCGCACGGGACCACCTCGGATGAGGACACCATCAAGGACACTGCCGTTGCGCAGCCCCTGATCGTGGCTGCCGGGCTGGTTGCCGCAAGGTCCCTGTTCGACGTCGAACTTGGCTCCCTCCCGGTGATCCTTGCCGGCCACTCTGTCGGTGAGATCACTGCTTCGGCCCTGGCTGGAGTGCTCACCGAAGAAGAAGCCATGACGTTTGTCCGCGAACGGGCCAACAGCATGGCCGCGGCCGCCGCTGTTACCCCGACCGGCATGAGCGCCGTGGTGGGCGGCGATCCGGCCGAGGTGCTGGCCGCCATCGAAGCGTCCGGAGCCACCCCGGCCAACGTGAACGGCGCCGGCCAGACCGTGGCTGCGGGGACGTTCGAACAGCTCAAGGCCCTCGCGGACCATCCGCCGGCCAAGGCACGCGTGATCCCCCTGAAGGTAGCGGGAGCTTTCCACACGTCGCACATGTCCCCCGCGGTGAGCGCCCTGGAAGCGCTGAAGCCGGCCCTCAAGCCGCAGAAGCCGCAGGTGCCGTTGCTGTCCAACTTTGACGGCCGTGAAGTGATCGACGGCGAGGCCGCCGTCGAGAGCCTCATTGCCCAGGTCTCCCGGCCGGTCCGCTGGGACCTGTGCATGGAGACGCTGCTGCAGCGCGGCGTCACTGGCCTGATTGAACTCGCACCGGCAGGCACGCTGGCTGGCCTCGCAAAGCGCGGCATGCCCGGCGTCAAAACCGTCGCAGTCAAAACCCCTGACGACCTCACGGCCGCACTGGCACTCTTCGCAGAATTGGAGGGAGACGCATGAGCGTTCCCACGCTTAACCAGTCACCCGTCAACCAGTACAGCCGCATCCTCGGCCTGGGCGCCTACCGGCCTGACGTCATCGTCACCAACGAGGACGTCTGCCAGTGGATTGACTCTTCCGACGAATGGATCCGCCAGCGCACGGGGATCATCACGCGCCACCGGGCCTCCGCTGATGTCAGCGTCATCGACATGGCATCAGGTGCAGCGCAGGAGGCCCTCGAAAAAGCGGGAATCGACGCCTCCCAGCTCGGTGCCGTGATCGTATCCACCGTCACGCACCCCTACGCCACGCCCTCAGCCGCTGCTGCCGTGGCCGAGCGCATTGGCGCGACGCCGGCACCGGCCTTCGACATCTCCGCGGCCTGCGCAGGGTACTGCTACGGCATCGCGCAGGCTGATGCCCTGGTTCGTTCCGGTGCCGCAACGTACGTGTTGGTGGTGGGGGCGGAAAAGCTCTCCGATGTTATCGACAACCGGGAACGCACCATCTCCTTCCTCCTCGGCGACGGCGCCGGCGCCGTTGTCATCGGCCCGTCAGACACCCCGGGCATCGGCCCTTCGGTGTGGGGCTCGGACGGCAGCAAATGGGATGCGATCGGCATGACGCGTTCCATCCTTGATGTGCGGGACCTCAGCATGGCCGCCCGGCAGTCCGATGAGTCCGGTGACTTCGCCCTGCTGGAAGAGGCGCAGGAACTGTACCCCACGCTGCGCCAGGACGGGCAGACCGTCTTCCGCTGGGCAGTCTGGGAAATGGCCAAGATGGCAGAGCAGGCGCTCGTGGCCGCCGGTGTCAAAGCCGAAGACCTCGTCGCCTTCATTCCCCACCAGGCCAACATGCGGATCATTGATGAGATGGTCAAGAAGCTCAAGCTTCCCGAGTCCGTCAAGGTAGCCCGGGACATTGCCGATGCCGGAAACACCTCGGCCGCGTCCATTCCCCTGGCCACCCACCGCCTGCTGAAGGAAAACCCTGAGCTCAGCGGGGGCCTCGCCCTCCAGATCGGCTTCGGCGCCGGACTGGTTTTCGGTGCGCAGGTCATCGTTCTTCCTTAAACGTCCCACACAGGCCGCACCCCCGCGGGCTGAACCGTTTCCGGCATCCCCTGCCGGCAATAACAAGAAAAGGAGCCGTCAATGGCTAGCAATGAAGAGATCCTGTCCGGCCTGGCCGAAATCGTCAACGAAGAAACCGGTCTGGCCCCCGAGGCTGTCGAACTGGACAAGTCCTTCACCGAGGACCTGGACATCGACTCAATCTCCATGATGACCATTGTGGTTAACGCCGAAGAGAAGTTCGGCGTGCGCATCCCGGACGAAGAGGTCAAGAACCTCAAGACCGTGGGCGACGCCGTGAGCTTCATCGCCGGCGCACAGGCCTAGCCAAGGCTTCGGCCCCTTAAGGCTGACAGGACTGCCGGCCCGCCCCATCGGCGGGGCCGGCAGTCCACCCTATTTCCGGGCACTAGCTGCCCAACACGCGGGACCCCGCCGGAGTAACCGGATACGGCCTGCCCACCGACAGAGAGTGATCCAATGACACGCAAAGTAGTCATTACCGGTCTGGGTGCCACCACACCCATCGGCGGCGACGTACCGACAATGTGGAACAACGCATTGAAGGGCGTCTCCGGTGCCCGCACCCTGGAGGACGATTGGGTTGCCAAATACGAACTGCCCGTCCACTTCGCCGCGCGCTGCACCACCCCGGCATTGGATGTCCTGAGCCGTGTCGAGGCCAAGCGGATGGACCCGTCCACCCAGTTTGGGGTCATCGCCTCCCGTGAGGCATGGGCGGATTCCGGCATCACCGAAATCGACCACGACCGCCTTGCGGTCGCCTTCGCCACCGGCATCGGCGGCGTGTGGACCCTGCTGGATGCCTGGGACACGCTGAAGGAGAAAGGGCCCCGCCGTGTCCTCCCGATGACGGTGCCCATGCTGATGCCCAACGGCGTCGCAGCGGCCGTCAGCCTCGATCTCGGCGCCCGCGCGGGCGCCCACACCCCTGTTTCGGCCTGTGCATCCGGCACCGAGGCCCTTCACCTGGGCCTGGACCTCATCCGCTCCGGCAAGGCCGACGTGGTCATGTGCGGCGGCGCCGAGGCGGCCATCCACCCCATGCCCCTGGCCGCGTTCGCTTCCATGCAGGCGCTGTCCCGCCGCAACGACGACCCGCAGGGCGCCTCCCGTCCCTATGACCTCGCCCGCGACGGCTTTGTGATGGGCGAAGGCGCCGGCGCGCTGGTCCTCGAGGCCGAGGAACACGCCCTTGCCCGCGGTGCCCGCATCTACGGTGAACTCGCCGGCACCTCCGTGACCGCTGACGCCTATCACATCACTGCTCCGGACCCCCAGGGCCTGGGCGCCACCCGCGCGTTGAAGGCAGCCATGTTCGACGGCCGTATCCAGGCCGAAGATGTGGTCCACGTCAATGCGCACGCCACCTCCACCCCGGTCGGTGACAAGCCCGAGTACACGGCTCTCTACGCTGCCTTGGGTAGCCACCTCGACAGCGTGGCAGTCTCCGCCACCAAATCGCAGATGGGACACCTCCTCGGTGCCTCAGGCGCCGTGGAGGCAGTACTGACGGTGCTGGCCGTCTATGAACGCAAGGCGCCTGTGACCATCAACCTCGAGAACCAGGACCCCGAGATCCCCCTGGACGTTGTCACTTCAGCCCGGGACCTTCCGGCAGGGGACATTGTGGCGCTCAGCAACTCGTTCGGTTTCGGCGGCCACAACGCCGTCATCGCCGTCCGCAGCGTCTAAGACCAGCCCCGCTGAGACAAAGGAGGCCCCGCCGTTGTGCATTGCACAACGGCGGGGCCTCCTTTTGCTATGGAGATTGATGGATGACGGCGGGACGCACGGTTTGAAGGCGTCCGGCGGTTCTCAGCCCACCTGGTGCAGCCAGCGGACGGGTGCACCCTCCGCGGCGTGGCGGAAAGGCTCGAGTTCCTCATCCCAGGCCTCACCGAGGGCAAGGGAGAGTTCGTGGTAAACAGCGGACGGATCGCCTGCGCCCGATTCGTAGGCGTAGCGGATCCTGTCCTCTGACACCATGATGTTGCCGTGGACATCGGTGGTGGCGTGGAAAATTCCCAGTTCGGGGGTGTGGGACCAGCGGCCGCCATCGACGCCCTGGCTGGGTTCCTCTGTGACCTCATAGCGCAGGTGCGCCCAACCACGAAGCGAGGACGCCAGCAGGGAGCCCGTGCCCGGGGTGCCGGTCCAGGAGAGCTCGGCCCTAAACATTCCGGGCGCGGCAGGTTGAGGGGTCCACTCAAGATCCGTTCGCTTATCCACGACGGATCCGATAGCCCACTCGACGTGCGGGCACAGCGCCGTAGGCGCCGAGTGTACGAACAGCACACCGCGGGTCATTGCAACAGACATTCCATCCTCCATAGCTGTAGGTACGTCTTCCCCAACGACCTCTGCCTGGATGAAACTGCCCGTGCTGTGGTTCCAGCGGCGGTGCTCCTGCTGATATTAAGCTGTGTCCGGACTCGCTGTTCCGCGCGAAGCGAAGGAGCTTCAAGCGAAACTTGAAAGTTGCCGGACGTGACTCTTATTGTGCCGTACCCCGCCTCATTACGCCAGTGCGACGAGGAACACGTGAACGGCCCGCCGGCGGTCCTCCCGCAGGAGGCGCCCGGCGGGTTCAGGCTCGGGGATGCGCCTGCTGGTAACTTCTGCGCAGCCGATCCACCGATACGTGCGTGTAGATCTGGGTGGTGGCCAGGCTGCTGTGGCCGAGGATTTCCTGGACGGCACGAAGGTCCGCTCCGCCGTCCAGCAGGTGCGTGGCCGCGGAGTGCCTCAGGGCATGCGGGCCGGTCGCGGACGTATCGCCCAGGGCCTCGAAGAGGTCCTTGACCACGGAGCGCACCTGGCGCTGGTCAACGCGGTTGCCTCTCGTGCCGAGGAACAGGGCCGGGCCGCTGCGCTCCGTGGCCAGCAGAGGTCTGCCCCGGCGGAGCCAGTCGTCGAGGGCCACGGCTGCCGGAACGCCGTAAGGGACGGTCCGTTCCTTGTTGCCTTTACCGATGACCCGGAGGGTTCGTCGGTCCGGATTGAGGTCGTCCACATCCAGACCGGCCAACTCCCCCACCCGAAGCCCGGTGGCGTAAAGGACTTCCACCATGGCACGGTTCCGCACCGCAACCGGCGAGCCGTCTGCGGCCGCGTCTTCCAGGCTGGCCAGCAGCCGCAGGACCTGTTGGGCCTGAAGGACCCCCGGCAGCGACTTTTCCGCTTTGGGTGCCTTGAGCCGCAGGGCAGGGTCCACGGCGATGAGTTCCTCCCGCACGGCCCACGTGGTGAAGGACCGTGCGGTGGCTGACCTCCGGGCCAGCGTGGAGCGGGCCATGCCGGCCTGGCTTTGGGCGCCCAGCCAACTGCGGAAGGTGGCCAGCTCCAGGTCCGGGAGGTCCGTGATGCCTTCCGAGACGGCGAATTCCAGGAAGCCCCGCAGATCGGCAAGGTAAGCCCGTCTGGTGTGATCGGACCGGGCCCGTTCTGCCTCCAGATACCGGCCAAAGCCCGCCAGCGCCCGCTCAAACGGCGGGGGCAGTTCCTGATTATCCACCGTTCCACTGTCCCAGAACCCTGCCCTCCAAGGGGTACGGGACACAGCCAATTAGCCGGAATCCTTGGCCCGCTTCCAGCCGCCGCGCTCGGAGACAGCGAGCCCCAGCAACCCGAGCCTGCCCAGCCCGGCACGGACCGATTCAACGCTGAGGCCGGCGACGGCACACAACTTCTCCACCGAGGTGGTTGAGCGAAGGGGCAGGGCATCGAGCAGGATCAGGTCTTCCAACGTCAGGCCATCGTGCTCGGCCTGCCGCGCCGCACCCGGCTCAGTGAGTGCCTCGCCACTGGGTGAAGCCAGTTCGGCGATCTCAGCGGCGTCGGTCACGCAGACGGCGCCCCCGTCACGGAGCAGGCGATGGCAGCCGGCCGAATTCGCACTGTGAACGGAACCAGGGACCGCCCCGACGGCCCGGCCAAGATTCTCCGCATGATGGGCCGTATTCAGCGCTCCCGACCGCCACCGGGCTTCCACCACCACGGTCACTGCGGCCAGGGCAGCGATGAGTCTGTTCCGTTGAAGAAAGCGGTAACGGGTAGGTGCCGATCCCGGCGGGACCTCGGCGAGCACAGCTCCCTGGTTGCACACGGCCCGGAGGAGGTCTTCGTTGCCGGAGGGGTAGAACCGGTCCACGCCACCTGCCATGACAGCAATGGTCGGGACGGGACCGGATCCCCCGGCCAACGCCGCCCTGTGGGCATGAGCATCTATACCGTACGCGCCCCCGGAAACGAGGGTGAAGCCCCGCTGCGCCAGAGAGTAGGCCAGGTCCCCCGTCACGGAGGCGCCGTAGCTGGTGCTGTCGCGCGAGCCCACCAGCGCCACGCTGCGGGCCGCCCCAGGAAGTTCCTGCTCCACGCCCCGCCACCAGAGGCAGATGGGCTCGTGAATGCCCAGGTCTCCGAGCTGTTTGGGCCAGAGCTCATCTGACGGGATGATCACCCGTCCGCCCAGGCGGGCCATCGTTGCCAGATCGCGTTCGGGGGCCAGATCCGGGATGCGCGGCGCCCACCGCTTCCGCGCTGCAGACAGGCCGCCCCAACTGGAGCCGGCGCCGTTGTCAGCCAGCAGACCCGTGATTTCCTGCTCCAGCCCCGGCCCAGGCGTAGCCTGGCCCGTGGCAATCCGCAGCGCATCTTCGGCGCCAGCCGCCTGAACGAGCGCGAGGGCCGCCGCATCCTGGGGTTCCATCAGCCGCGACAGCGCTGCCCGGGCAATCCGTTCGTTGTCCATACTGTATCCGTCCTTCATGCAGCTGCCGAGGCAGCCTGCCGCAGGCCAAGGGCCTGGCCGATGTCGTTGGTGTCCGGCGAGTCGCGGTGCGACAGGTCCGCCAGCGTCCAGGCCAGCCGCAGCACCCTGTCATAACCCCTGGCCGTCAGCACGCCCCGCTCCAGGGAATGGTCCAGAATCCGGGTGGCCGATGCCGGCAGCCGTAACGCTCCGCGCAGGATCCGGCCGGGCACTTGGGCGTTCGTTTCCAGCCCGAGTGGGTGCAGCCGTTCCGCTTGCCGTCCGCGGGCGTCCCTCACCCTGCCTGCCACCGCGGCGGTGTCTTCCTCGGCCCCCGCCTGGCCAAAGTCTGCCAGTGACACGCGCTCCACCTGGAGCTGGATATCCACCCGGTCCAGGAGCGGGCCCGACATCCTTGCCACGTAGCGGCGCCTCATCATGGGCGTGCAAGTGCAGTCCAGGCCCTTTCCCGAGGCTTTGCCGCAGGGACACGGATTCGCTGCCAGGACCAGCTGGAAGCGGGCAGGGTAGGCGGCTGTTCCAGCCGACCGGTGAATGACCAGCTCGCCGCTTTCCAACGGTTGTCGCAGGGCGTCCAGGACCCTGCGTTCGTACTCCGGTGCCTCGTCCAGGAACAGCACCCCGCGGTGTGCACGCGATGCCGCACCGGGGCGCGGCAATCCGGATCCGCCGCCGATGATCGCCGCCGCCGTGGCTGAGTGATGGGGGTTCTCAAACGGCGGACGCCGTAAAAGGTGGGCGGTGGACGAAGGCAGCCCGCACAGTGAGTGGATGGCTGTAACTTCCATGGCCTCGTTATCGGCCAGGTCCGGCAGGAGCCCGGGAAGCCGCTCCGCAAGCATGGTTTTTCCCGCGCCGGGCGGTCCTGTCAGAAGCAGGTGGTGGGCCCCGGCGGCGGCCACCTCCAGCGCGCGCCGGGCATCACCCTGGCCGGAGACATCGGCCATGTCCGGGACAGCAGGGGCATCCTGTGCGGCATCCCCGTCACCGGGCTCGTCGTCGGGTTCGAAGTCCAGTGCCAGTTCCTGCGGATCCGCCCCGAAATCGAAGGCAAGCCGGGCGAGGGTCCGGTATCCCCTGACACTGGCCCCGGGGACCAGCGCTGCCTCGGCGAGGTTGGCCTGCGCTACCACCACGTCCTGATAGCCGGCCTGCACAGCGGCCATCACTGCGGGCAGGATCCCGCGTATGGGCCGGAGGCGTCCGTCCAGGCCGAGTTCGGCAATGAAGACAGTCCGGTCGGTGGGCCGGATGTCATTCGCGGCCCGCAGGACGGCCATGGTGACGGCAAGGTCAAAGCCCGAACCGCGTTTGGGCAGCGACGCCGGGATGAGGTTGGCTGTGATCTTCCGCCTGCTCAAGGGAATGCCTGAGTTTTTCGCTGCGGACCGGATCCGCTCTTTGGCCTCATTGAGGGCCGCGTCCGGCAGGCCGAGAATCACGAATGCGGGCAACGTCTGGCCGATGTCGGCCTCGACCTCGACGATGTATCCGTTCAAACCCACCAGCGCCACGGAGTAGGTCCGGCCGAGTGCCATCTACCCCACCCCCCGAAGGTGTTCCACCAGAGGGTCGCCGCCGCCGTCGTCCACTACGGCAACCACATCCACGCGCCGCAACGGCATTCTCAGCTCGCGGTCCCGGCACCAGGCGGCACCGAGCCGATGGAGGCGGGCGAGCTTCGCCGCGCCCACAGCTTCAAAGGGGTGCCCGTAGTCCAAGGACCGCCGGGTTTTCACCTCGGCGATCACCAGTGCGTCCCCGTCCAGTGCCACAATGTCTATTTCGCCTTCGGTGCAGCGCCAGTTCCGCTCCACCACCAGCATGCCCAGCGATTCAAGATACCCGGCGGCGAGCTCCTCGCCGCGCCGGCCCAACAGGTCTTTAGGTTTCATTTCTACCTCCGCTCCAAGCCTGCGGCGGCTGGAGGGCGGGCGGCGAAAAGTTATCGGCCTATGTGGGTAACCTCAGACCATCACGTGACAAGGCGGCTTGTGGAGGAAGAGAGACGGACGTCGGGTGCCGTCAGTTGCCGAGGTCAACGTCCTTGGGCAATGCCAGTTCCTCGTTGCGCGGCAGTTCCTCGACGTTGACATCCTTGAAGGTCAGCACCCGGACCGTCTTTACAAACCGGGCCGAGCGGTACACGTCCCACACCCAGGCGTCCTGCAGGGTCAGGTCGAAGTACACCTCACCGTCCGCGCTGCGTGCCTGGAGGTCAACATGATTGGCGAGGTAGAACCGGCGCTCCGTTTCGACGACATAGCTGAAGAGCCCGACGACGTCCCGGTATTCACGGTAGAGCTGCAGCTCCATGTCGGTTTCAAAGTTTTCAAGATCCTCAGCGCTCATGCTTCCATCTTGCACCATCAAGGACGCCCGGGTCGCCCGGGCACGGGATCATGCGCCCCGCGAGGCGTCGGGAATCAGAGGTCCCCGCCCAGGAGGTTCCAGCTCACCCGGTGGTAGGGGGTGGGGCCGGCCGCCCGGAGCGCGTCGCGGTGGATGGTTGTGGCGTAACCCTTGTTGATGTCCCAGCCATAACCGGGATATTCGGTGTGCAGCCCGCGCATCTGCTGGTCGCGCTCCACTTTGGCGATCACACTGGCGGCCGCCACGCTGAGGCATTGCATGTCCGCTTTGACCTTGGTGTGGACCGGAGCCTCGCAGCCTTGTTCCAGCACCGGCTCCTCGAACAGGGACAACTGTCCTGCCGGCGAGAGCCAGTTGTGGCTGCCATCGAGCAGCACAATGTCCGGGCTCACGCCAGCGGCGAGGATCTCCAACCAGGCCCGGGTCCCTGCCAGCCGCAGTGCGGCGATGATTCCCAGTGCGTCGATCTCCTGCGCGGAGGCGTGCCCCACTGCCGACGCCACACTCCAGCTCCGCACCAGGGGTTCCAGCCGCTCCCTTTCGGGGGGACTGAGCAGTTTGCTGTCGCGCACGCCTGCCAACGGTTTTTGGGTGAGGAGGTCCACCACGGCAATTCCTACGCTCACGGGCCCGGCCAGGGCTCCGCGCCCCACTTCGTCGACGCCTGCCAGGTAGCGGGCGCCCTGGGCCTTAAACGTCCGCTCATGCCGAAGCGTGGGAGCTTTGGAACGGGGCCCCGTGGCAGGACGTGCCCGCGGCCCGGCAGGAGCCGCAGCAGGGGCAGGAGCCGGAGAAGGGGCAAGAGCGGCAGGAAGGGCAGCGGAAGCCGGGACTGCTGGTGAGGCTGTGGACACGGCTACTTCCCTGCGGGCACGTTCCGGAAGACGTCAGGGTAGTTGTCCAGGACGGAGATCCGGTTGAGCGGCCACGCGATGACAGCAGCCTTGCCCTCCACATCAACCAGATCGACGAAGCCGCCGTTGACATCCTGATGCGAGCGGGAATCCGCCGAGTGGTTGCGGTTATCGCCCATGACCCACACCTTCCCTTCCGGAACAACGACGTCAAATTCGCGGATCTGAGGTTCCTCGGCGGTGTTGACGTAGGTTTCATCAAGCGAGGTTCCGTTAATGGTCAGTTTACCGGCGGCGTCGCAGCAGATCACATGGTCTCCGGGGAGCCCGATGACCCTCTTGACGAGGTGCTGCTCCGAACTGTCGGGCAGCAGGCCAACGAACGTCAGGCCGTCCTGTACCCACGTAAAGGGACCCGAATCCTTCTCCGGTGCCGCGGCCAGCCAGCCCTGGGTGTCCCGGAAGACCACCACGTCGCCGCGGGAAAGGGCGAACGGCTCGGGCACCAGGAGGTTCACGAAGATCCGGTCGTTGACGTCCAGCGTGTTCACCATTGACTCGGAAGGGATGTAAAACGCCCGGAACAGGAACGTCTTGATGAGGAAGGACAGCACCACGGCAATGACCACCACAGTGGCTACTTCCTTCAGCCACACAAGGATCTGGCTGGGCGCGCCGTCCGTTGCCTTCGAAGATCCGCGCCTGCCACGTTCCGGTGACGACGGCGGCACTTCAGTACCGCCGTCGGTAACTGGCTGAGCGGCACTTCCTGAAACGCCGTCACGAGGCGTCTCAGGTGTCGGCGCATTGTTCTCGGGCATCTACGGTCCGTTCTCTGTGGTTGGTCCTGCCGCGGGCGGCCGTGGTACTTCTGCAAATCTATCAAGCGGCCAGACGATTTGGACCGGCCTGCCAATAACCCTGGACAAAGGCACCATGCCGCCGCCCGGGGCGCCGAGCAGGCTTCGTGAATCAGCGGAAACCGAACGGTGGTCGCCCAGGAGCCAAAGCCTTCCCGCTGGTACCACGGCAGTGAATACCTGGGTGCTGGGCTTGTCTCCGGGGAAGAGGTAGGGCTCCTCCAGGGCGGTCCCGTTCACGGTGATTTTTCCGCCGGCGTCGCAGCAGATCACGGTATCTCCTGGAAGCCCGATGACCCTTTTAACATAAGTCGTGTCGCTTCCGGCGAGGCCGAGCCACTGGGCGGCCGCGGTGACGGAATCCAGCACGGGACCCTTTCCGCTGTTCAGCGGGGCAAAGGATCCCCGGCCGTCAAAGACGACGATGTCGCCCCGGCGGATCGGCTCCTTGTCGAAGTCCGTCCTTGAGACCAGGATGCGGTCGCCGTCTTCAAGGACGGGTTCCATGGAGTCGGAGGGGATGAAATAGACGTCAAGCCATAGTGAACGGATAAGTCCGCTGACAACCACGGCCAGGAAAAGCGCCAGGAACGCAAAACGCCAGCCCGTTCTTCCGGGCTGGCGTTTTGTCTGGTCCATGTTCCGTATTTCCTGGGGCGCTGTTGCTGGTGGCTCTGGCGCTGCCCTGGCACGGCTGGGCCTGCTTTGTAGGTCCTGAGGACTTACTTGGCGGTCTGGAAGTCGCGCTTTTCCTTGATCTTTGCAGCCTTACCGCGCAGTTCACGCATGTAGTAAAGCTTGGCGCGGCGCACGTCACCCTTGGTGACGAGTTCGATCTTGTCGATGATCGGGGAGTGAACCGGGAAGGTTCGCTCCACGCCGACGCCGAAGGAAACCTTGCGGACCGTGAAGGTTTCGCGGATGCCGTCGCCCTGGCGGCCCAGGACGAAGCCCTGGAAGACCTGGACACGGGAGTTCTTGCCTTCGATGATGTTCACGTGAACCTTGAGGGTGTCACCCGCGCGGAACTCGGGAACATCGCTGCGCAGCGAGGCTGCATCTACGGAATCGAGAATATGCATAATTGCACTCCTGGTGAACGCCACAGGTCATTCACTTTGGGTTACGGCGGACAGGCCCGGGAACGCAGGACGTCCCGGAGATTGCCGCCGAAAGTTAAGTGGTCCGGTTCTTCCACTGATTGAAAGTACCGGTTGTCCAAGCTGTTGGTTGCGCTCCCCCTGTGGCAGGTGCGGACCCAGCAGACACAAAGACTAATTTTGCCACACTCGCGGCCCTTCAGCCAATTGCCGTTGCTGCAGTCGATCCCGCTAGGCCGAAGCGCCTGCGCCCCGCTGGGCGTCCTCACCGTCCACCGGTGGCCGGGCGCGGAGGTGACCGTCGACGACGTCGTACCCGAGTTCGTAGAGAGCAGTCCGGTCGGCGCGCGGCAGCTTTCCGGCGTCGAACGTTTCGAGCAGGTCGGGGCGGCGTTCCGCCGTCCGCCGGTACTGTTGGTGGCGGCGCCACTGCGCGATTTTCCCGTGGTTGCCGCTCAGGAGCACCGCCGGCACCTCCCGGTCCCGCCACACGGACGGCTTGGTGTAGACCGGATATTCGAGCAGCCCGTCGGAGTGGGACTCCTCCACCAGGGATTCGGGGTTGCCCACCACGCCGGGCAGGAGCCTGCCGATGGCCTCGACCATGGCCAGGACGGCCACTTCGCCACCATTGAGTACGTAGTCACCCAGGCTCACCGGCCGCACCGTAAAGTGCTCGGCCGCCCATTCGATCACACGCTCATCGATTCCTTCGTAGCGGCCGCAGGCAAAAACAAGCTGCCCCTCTTCGGCGAGCTCATAAGCAAGTGCCTGGGTAAACCGCTCCCCTGCCGGTGACGGAACGATCAGCACCGGTTTGGTCCCGCTGCCCTCCCCGGCCACCGAGGCCAGCGCCTGCGCCCAGGGCTCGGCCTTCATCACCATGCCGGCCCCGCCACCGTAAGGGGTGTCATCCACGGTGCGGTGCCTGTCGGTGGTGAACGCGCGAAGATCATGGACGTGGAGGTCCAGCAGGCCATCCTGCCGGGCCTTCCCGATGAGCGAAAGTTCCAGGGGAGCCAGGTATTCGGGAAAAATGCTGACGACGTCGATTCTCATCTACGCGTTGCCCTCAGCTTCGCCGGGCGCAGTGTCGTCGGAGTTGATCTCAAAGAGCCCGTCAGGCGGCGTGAGCAGGATGTAACCCCCGGCAACATTAACCTCCGGAACAATCTGCTCAACGAAGGGGATAAGGATTTCCTTGCCGTCAGCGTCTTCAATCACCAGCAGGTCCTGGACCGGCAGGGTGTGCAGGGCGGCAACCTTGCCCACCACCTGAGAGCCCACCCTGGCTTCGAGGCCTACCAGTTCGTGCTCATACCAGCCTTCGTCGTCATCCTCATCCAGCTCTTCGGTTTCGATGAACAGCTTCGCCCCGCGGAGGGTTTCGGCCTGGTTGCGGGTTTCGATCTGCTCGAAGGCGAGCAGCAGAATGTCTTTATTCCAGCGGGCACTCTCAACAGTCAGCGGCCCGGCTGAGGCCGGCTCCACCACAAACTCGGTGCCCGGGACAAACCGGTCGGCGGGAGCATCAGTGAGCACCTGGACCGTCACTTCCCCGCGGATTCCGTGCGGTTTGCCGATTCGTGCCACCTGAAGCTGCATGTGTTCCTCTGTTCGGTCGTGGGATGAGCCACGGTGTTGGGATGAAAGCACTCCGGCCCCTCCACCTTGACAGGTGGAAGGGCCGGAGCAAAAAAACTGGTACTGCCGAGCGCTTAGCGGCGACGGTCGGTGTCGACGACGTCGACCCTTACCGGTTCGCCGTCTGCCAGTGCCGCAACCACGGTGCGCAATGCACGTGCGGTGCGCCCCTGGCGGCCGATCACCCGTCCCAGGTCATCCTGGTGAACCCGGACCTCGAGGGTGTCCCCGCGCCGGTTGTTCTTGGAGCTGACCTTGACGTCTTCCGGCGAATCAACGATTCCCCGGACCAGGTGTTCGAGCGCTTCTGCCAGCAATCTACTCAGCCTCGGTGGCTTCTGCTTCGGCCGGGGCCTCGGCGGCGTCAGACTGCTTCGCCTTCTTGGTGATGGCTTCCGGGATGATCACGGAACCCTTTTCCGGGGCAACAAAGGCAGCCTTGGGAGCTTTGGTCTTCAGGGTGCCTTCCTGGCCCGGCAGGCCCTTGAACTTCTGCCAGTCACCGGTGATCTTGAGGATCGCGGCAACCTGCTCGGACGGCTGTGCGCCGACGCCGAGCCAGTACTGGGCGCGGTCCGTGTCGACCTCGATGTATGAGGGCTCTTCGGTGGGGTGGTACTTGCCGATCTCTTCGATGGCACGGCCGTCACGCTTGGAGCGTGCGTCCATAACGACGATGCGGTAGTACGGTGCGCGCATCTTGCCGAAGCGCTTAAGGCGAATCTTTACGGCCACTTTTGTGGTCACTCCTGTTTCAGAAAAGGGGTGAACCGACGTTCTGCACCCGTGGGGCGGGCCATACTTGCGGGTTCTAAGGACAGGATCCGGACGCGGAGAGAGGGGCCACGCAGATCGAGTACCTGTTTATTGTGCCAGATCAGCGTCAGGATTTCGACTTGACACGGGTCGGGGCCGGCGGGGCGGACCCGAAAACGCCAGGATACTAGGAGGACCAGACGTACAAACCGGTCCGGTCGGCGTCGTCAACTCCACTGGCCAGCTCAGCGAGCTGCTGGATGTAGGTGCGGGCGTCGGCGGCACCGAACGGCATATCGTCCTGGGCGGCCCACTTTTCGGCGACGTCGTCCAGCACGTTGCCCTCGCCCTCGGTTTCGTAGGTGAGGAGGTCCGCGAGAGCCCGCACCATGGCCGGGGGTACGCCAAGAAGGGAGTCGCTGGAAACGTCCACCATTGCGAGTTCATAGCCTTCGCCGCCGGCATGTACAGCCGTGCCGGCGAGGTCGCCCAGCTGCTCGATCTCGAAGTCACTGACGCCCGGGATCCTCAGCCCTGGTCCCGACGGCGAGCCGCCGGCATCGAGCACGCCGGCGCGTTTCAGCGCGGCATCGTGGCTAGCTACAAAGATTTCAGTGAAGCCCATGGGAACAGCCCTCATTCCGTCGACGGTGCGGCCCGCGCGGGCAGCACCCAGTGCAGCCCCGGCCGTTCAAAATCAGCCTAGTGCATGGCAGGGCTGACTTCCGGCCAGGGTCAGTCAGCGGACAGCAACGCGGATGTTGTTGCGCCACGGATCCTCAAAGCGCAACTCGGCACCTGTGTGGTGGGAGGCCACTCCGGCGACTTTCAGGCGGTCAGCGAGGGCGCCGACGTCGTCTCCGGACGGCACTTCGATGAGCACTTCGCCGAGGCCGAGGGTGTCCTTGCGGGGGCCGGCGCCGCGGCTGTTCCAGACGTTCATGGCCATGTGGTGGTGATAGCGGCCGGCCGAGACGAACAGGGCCTGCCCGTGCCAACCGGCGGTCTTTTCAAATCCCAGAGTGCCCACATAGAACTCGTGCGCTGAGTGGACGTCCCCCACCTGCAAGTGGATGTGCCCCACTCCGGCTTCGGTTCCCAGCTGGCTGTCCAGGGATTCCTGGCTGAGGTGCTGTTCAAGGTAGCGCTGGGGTGGGAGCGCCAGGCTGTCCATTACTACTTCGGTGCCGTTCCAGGACCAGTTCTTGCGGGGCCGGTCCCAGTAAAGCTCAATGCCGTTGCCCTCGGGGTCGTTGAAGTAGAAGGCCTCGCTCACCAGGTGGTCGGCGCTGCCGGTGAAAAGCCGGGGCTCGTACTGGGCAGCGGTGGCCACGGTGGCAGCCAGCGCGGCCTGGTCTTCGAAAAGGAGGGCCGTGTGGAACAGGCCGGCTTCTCCCCTGCCCGGCAGATGCAGCGAAGGAGCAGGGGCCAGGTGGACCAGGGGACGCTGGCGGCGGCCAAGGTACAGGCCGCCGTCTTCTTCGGCGACGATTTCCAGGCCCAGGGCCCGCTGGTAGTAGTCGGTCATCAGCTTCATGTCACCTACCTTGAGCATCACCGTGCCCATGGAGAGGTCGGCAGGAAGTAGATCCTGTGTGGTGGCTTCTGCAGTCATGTGAACGCTCCCGGTCCGCCGGCCTTCGGAGTGAAAGCCGCTATGCATCTAATTTACTTGAAGCTTCAATTTAATTCAAGTGTTCTTCGGGCATCCCTACCGGCTGTGGTAGCTTCGTCTTGACCACACGGGTGCCCTTGCAGGGGCTGAGATCGGGCTGACGCGGCCTGCGACCGTTGAACCTGTCCGGGTAATGCCGGCGAAGGAAGTGAGTATTCCCTTGAGTACGCAAAAAGCATGGCCCCTCCCTGTCCAAAATGCCACTGCCACCACCTTGGCGGCCACGGACACTGAAGCTGCCGTATCCGGGCCGGCACAGGACCGGTCTCCGGAAACCCAGTCCCTGAAGTCCCACTCGTTGGCGTTCATCGATGACGCATCTTCCGGAATCAGGGTGCCGGTCACGGAAATTGCCCTCGAGCCGTCACCCAACGGCGAGGCGAACGGCCCCTTCCGGGTCTACCGGACGTCCGGTCCGGGCAGCGATCCCGTGGTGGGTCTGAGCCCGTTCCGGCTTCCCTGGATTGTGGCGCGCGCTGACACCGAACCGTATAGCGGGAGGGAACGGAACCTGCTCGACGACGGCAAGTCGGCCGTGCGCCGCGGCGCCGCCTCCGCGGAGTGGAAAGGGGCGCAACCGGTGCCCCGCCGCGCCGTCGGAGGCAAAACCGTCACACAGATGCGCTACGCCCGGCAGGGACAGGTGACGCCGGAGATGAGGTTCGTTGCGCTGCGCGAAAACTGCGACGTGGAACTGGTCCGCAGCGAAGTGGCCGCCGGCCGCGCCATTATCCCCAACAACATCAACCATCCCGAATCCGAGCCCATGATCATCGGCAAGGCATTCCTGGTGAAGATCAACGCCAACATCGGCAACTCGGCCGTCACCAGCTCCATCGCCGAGGAAGTGGACAAGCTGCAGTGGGCCACCCAGTGGGGTGCAGACACCGTGATGGATCTTTCCACCGGCGACGACATCCACACCACCCGTGAATGGCTCATCCGCAACTCCCCCGTCCCCATCGGCACCGTGCCCATCTACCAGGCGCTGGAGAAAGTCAACGGGGAGGCCAACAAGCTGACTTGGGAGATTTTCCGCGACACGGTCATCGAACAGTGTGAGCAGGGCGTGGATTACATGACTATCCACGCCGGCGTACTACTGCGCTATGTGCCGCTGACGGCCAACCGCGTGACGGGGATCGTCTCGCGCGGCGGGTCGATCATGGCGGGCTGGTGCCTTGCCCATCACCAGGAGAACTTCCTGTACACCCACTTCGATGAACTGTGCGAAATCTTCGCCAAGTACGACGTCGCGTTCTCGCTGGGCGACGGGCTGCGCCCGGGGGCCACGGCGGACGCCAACGACGCCGCCCAGTTCGCGGAACTGGACACGCTCGCCGAGCTCACCCGGCGCGCCTGGCAATACGACGTTCAGGTGATGGTGGAGGGCCCCGGCCACGTGCCGTTCCACCTGGTCCGGGAGAATGTGGAGCGCCAACAGGAGCTCTGCAACGGGGCCCCGTTTTATACGCTGGGGCCTCTGGTCACGGATATCGCTCCGGGCTATGACCACATCACCTCGGCGATCGGGGCGACGGAGATCGCCCGGTACGGTACCGCCATGCTCTGCTACGTCACACCCAAAGAACACCTGGGCCTGCCCAACAAGGACGACGTCAAGACCGGGGTGATCACCTACAAGATCGCCGCCCACGCCGCCGACCTCGCCAAGGGCCACCCCGGCGCACACGAGCGGGACGATGCCCTGTCCAAGGCCAGGTTCGAGTTCCGTTGGCGCGACCAGTTTGCGCTGTCCCTGGATCCGGTGACCGCCGAGGCATTCCATGATGAGACACTGCCGGCCGAGCCCGCGAAGACCGCACATTTTTGCTCCATGTGCGGTCCGAAGTTCTGCTCCATGAAGATCAGCCAGGACATCCGGGACGAATACGGTTCCGCCGATGCGCAGGCCGCCATTGCCGGGATTTACAGCGGCATGCGGGAAAAGAGTGAGGAGTTCCTGGCCAGGGGCGGGAAGGTCTATTTGCCCGAACTTAAGCTAGCCCAAGGGGCAGGAGCAGAGTCCTCAGGAGGCCTGGACTGACGGTGACCGGCTGACGCCGGCAATGAAAGACCGGATGGCACGGTCGCCTTCGATTGAATCCTGAGGCCGGTGCCCGCCCGCAGCAGTGCGGTGCAGGGCGCCGGTCTCCCGCAGATAACCGGCAATCTCCTCATAAAGCGGCTCCCATCCCCCGGTCAACACCATGGTGGGGACGCCCGGCACGATGTGCAGCGGCGCTTCCCACGATGGTGCCTGCAGCCGAAGCCTGCGCGCCGAACGCCTCTCCTCCGTGGACGCCGGCTCGTGGAGATCCACGGCGAACATGCGCCGGATGTACTCGCGCTGGAAGTCGTCGTCGCCCAGTTGATGCCGAACCTCGAAGAGGGGTTGCATGAGCGCGCGGTGCGCGGCGGTGGCCGGCAGTTCAGCAGTCAGTGACAGACACGCCGGTTCCACGAGCGTCAGTGAATACACCAAATCCGGACGCTCGACGGCTGCCATCATGGCCGAGATGGCACCCTCGGCATGCGCCACCACGTGACCGCCGGCGGCCCCCCGGCCATCGTCGGCCAGGGATCTGAGCACAATCGCGGTGTCTTCGTCAAAGGAGGAGTCAACCGGTTCAGCTGCGGCATCGAATCCGTGCCGCCGAAGAAAGAGTGCATCGTATTTCAGCGCCATGCCGTGCTGCCGCGGCCAAGCCGCCGCACCGAACGGTCCGGCGCCGTGCACGAACACTATCCTCTGCTTGAACATGACCCAACCCTATTCCACGGCAATGACATCAAAAGCAGGTAGCAGAAAGTGTCGTTTTGAGCGCTCATAACGACACTTACTGCTACCTGGTTGGGCGGGCGATTACTTGCCGAGGAACTTGTCGAAGCCCTTGGGCAGGTTCAGCTGCGAGGGATCAAAGTCGCCGGACTGCTGGCCGAAGGCAGCGCCCGTCGGCAGGGCCTTCGCCGCACCTGCGCGCCGGGCCTCGGCATCCTTGAGTTCCTGGGCCGCCTTGGCCGGGTTGCCGGAACGGGCCTTCTTCTTCGGGGCGTTCTTGCTGCCCTTCCGTGCGCCGCCCGGACCGCCCAGGCCAGGCATTCCGGGGATGCCCGGCATGCCGCCCTGGGCCATCTTCTTCATCATCTTCTGGGCCTGCGCGAAGCGCTCCAGCAGGCCGTTGACCTCGGAGACGTGCACACCGGAGCCCTTGGCGATGCGGGCGCGGCGGGAGCCGTTGATGATCTTCGGCGCCACGCGCTCGTGCGGGGTCATGGAGCGGACGATTGCCTCGACGCGGTCGATCTCACGTTCGTCGAAGTTCTCCAGCTGCTGGCGAATGTTCTGCGCGCCGGGCATCATCATGAGCATCTTCTTCATGGAGCCCATGTTGCGGATCTGCTGCATCTGCGCCAGGAAGTCGTCCAGGGTGAAGTCTTCCTGGTCGGCGAATTTCTTCGCCATCCGGGCTGCTTCGTCTTTGTCCCAGTTCTTCTCGGCCTGCTCGATGAGGGTAAGGACGTCGCCCATGTCCAGGATGCGGGAGGCCATGCGGTCCGGGTGGAAGAGCTCAAAGTCGTCCACACCTTCACCGGTGGACGCGAACATCACGGGCTTACCGGTGACGGACGCAACCGAAAGCGCGGCACCGCCGCGGGCATCGCCGTCGAGCTTTGAGAGCACAATGCCCGTGAAGTTGACCCCTTCATCAAAGGCCATCGCCGTGTTCACGGCGTCCTGGCCGATCATCGAGTCGATCACGAACAGCACTTCGTTGGGCACGATGGCGCGGCGGATCTGGCGCGCCTGCTCCATCATTTCGGCGTCGACGCCCAGCCGGCCGGCGGTATCAACGATGACGACGTCGTGCAGGGTGCGCTTGGCTTCCTCGACGCCGGCACGGGCGACGGCGACCGGGTCACCGGCCGGGTGGTCCAGTTCGGTGGAGGTGGCACCGGGGTGCGGCGCAAAGACGGGCACGCCGGCGCGCTTGCCCACCACCTGGAGCTGGGTGACGGCGTTGGGGCGCTGGAGGTCGCAGGCCACCAGCATGGGGCTGTGCCCCTGGGCCTTGAGCCACTTGGAGAGCTTGCCTGCCAGCGTCGTCTTACCGGCACCCTGGAGGCCGGCCAGCATGATGATGGTGGGGCCGGTCTTGGCAAGCCGGATGCGGCGGGTTTCGCCGCCGAGGATCTCGACCAGTTCCTCGTTGACGATCTTGACGATCTGCTGGCTGGGGTTCAGCGCACCGGATACTTCAGCCCCGAGGGAGCGTTCACGGACCCGGGCGGTGAATTCGCGCACCACTGGCACGGCAACATCGGCATCCAGGAGGGCACGGCGGATCTCGCGGACTGTGGCATCAACATCAGCCTCGGTGAGGCGGCCCTTGCCACGGAGGTTCTTGAAGGTTGCTGTCAACCGGTCAGAGAGTGAATTGAACACGCGCCGCGCACTTCTTTCAGTGGAGTTACAGGTGGAGCTACAGGGGGACTCGACTATCTAGGGTACCAAGACGGGCCTGCATGATGGCATGCTGGCAAGGTGACGAGCCAAACGAGTGTAAAAACCCTGCTCATCCTGGGGGCCTCCGGGGACCTGACCGGCCGCCTTCTCCTTCCGGGCCTGGCCCGTCTGGTGGCGAAAGGCCGCGCCGACGGCCTGACCCTGGTGGGTGCCGGCTCCGATGACTGGAGCCCTGACCAGTGGAAGGACCGGGTCCACGACGCATTCGCCGACTCCGCAAAGGATGCGGACGCCGCCGGGAGAAAAGCGCTGATCACCCTGGAGAAAGCCACCACCTACCACCAGGTGGACGTCACCGCGGAGGGGGCGCTGGCAGTATTGCTGGCCGGCCTGGAAGGTCCCACCGCCATCTACTTCGCCTTGCCGCCGAGGATCAGCCAACTGGCCTGCGAATCCCTGCACCGCGACCAGGTCCCGGCCGGAACCCGGCTGGTCATGGAGAAGCCCTTTGGCTCCAGCGAGGCCTCGGCCCGTTCCCTGAACCAGACGCTCGCCGGACTCGTTCCCGAGGACCACATCCACCGGGTGGACCATTTCCTCGGCAAGGCAACTGTGCTGAACATCCTGGGCCTGCGCTTTGCCAACAATTTCCTCGAGCCCGTCTGGAACCGGGAACACGTGGAGAAGGTGGAGATCATCTTCGACGAGGATCTGGCCCTCGAGGGGCGTGCACGGTATTACGATTCCGCCGGGGCGCTGCGGGACATGATCCAAAGCCACCTGCTGCAGATCATGGCACTGATGGCCATTGAGCCGCCCGCCACCATCGGCGAGCGCGACCTGCGCGATGCAGTGGCAACTGTGCTGCGCGCCAGCAGCATCAGCGCGCCCTACGCGAAGTCCACCCACCGTGCCAGGTACACGGCCGGTTCGATCGCGGGCAAGAAGGTCCCGGACTACGTCAAGGAGCAGGGTGTGGACGCGGCCCGGGAAACGGAAACCCTGGCGGAGGTCCGGGTGGATATCGATAACTGGCGCTGGCAGGGGGTTCCCTTCATCCTGCGCTCCGGCAAGGCCCTTGGCACCAAACGCAAAGAGGCTGTGGTGACCTTCCTCCCCGTCCCGCACCTCCCTGGCGGGTTCACCGGGGTGGACTCCCCCAACCAGCTGCGGATCGGTTTCGGCCCGGACACCCTCCAGTTCGACGTGGACGTCAACGGGCCGGGCAACATTTTCTCACTCGGCAGGGTCACCCTGAACGCGGAGCTCAGCGATTCGGAGCTGCTGCCCTACGGCGAAGTCCTCGAGGGTGTCCTGAACGGGGATCCCCTGCTTTCAGTCCGCGGGGACACCGCGGAGGACTGCTGGCGGATCCTTGAACCGGTACTGAAGGCCTGGCAGCGCGGGACCGTGCCGCTGGAAGAGTACGACGCCGGCTCGGCAGGTCCTGCAGGCTGGCAGGGTTCGGTGCCGGCGGAGTAAGCCCGAAAGGACAGGGCGGGCAGGGAACCTGGTTCCCTGCCCGCCCTGTCCTTTACTGCCGCTTAGCGGCTACTGAAGTCCGGCGTGGTTGCTGTTAGATTGCTGCCACGCCGCGTTCTCCGGTGCGAACCCTCACTGCCTCGAAGACGTCCACCGTCCAGACCTTGCCGTCGCCTGCGCGTCCGGTGTTGGAGCTGGCGATGATGACGTCCAGGATGTCATCGGCCTGCTCATCTGTGGCAAGCACTTCCACCCGGATCTTGGGTAGGAGGTCCACGTTGTACTCGGCGCCACGGTAGACCTCGGTGTAACCGCGCTGGCGGCCGTAACCGCTTGCGGCACTGACCGTCAGTCCCTGGACTCCGTAGGACTCCAGACCTTCCCGGATGGCTTCGAGCTTTTCCGGGCGGACGATGGCTGTGATCAGTTTCATGCTTCCACGCTTTCCTTGCCGGCAGCCGGCTGAGTCGTTTTGGCTGCGGACAGCTCGCTGGCCGGGGACTTCCCGGTGATCAGTTCGTGCAGGGGCTGGAAGCTTCCGCCCTGCCCGCCCACACCGAATTCGTAAGCCGTCTCAGCGTGCAGGCTGAGGTCCACACCGACGGTCTCCTGCTCCTGGGAGACGCGGAAGCCCATGGTCTTGTGGATAGCCAGGGCGATGATCAAGGTGAGGATCGCCGAGTAGGCAATGGCGATGCCGGCAGCTGCGAGCTGGGCCCAGAGCTGGGTGAGGCCGCCGCCGTAGAAGAGGCCGCCGCCCACGCCGTCAGTGGGGAGGGCGATGAAGCCCAGGGCAACGGTGCCGATGATGCCGGAGACCAGGTGGACGCCTACAACGTCCAGGGAGTCATCGAAGCCCCAACGGAACTTGAGTCCGACGGCCAGGGCGGAGGCCACGCCGGCGACGACACCGAGACCGAGGGCACCGACAGGGCTGACGTTGGCGCAGGCCGGAGTGATGGCAACCAGACCGGCCACAACACCGGAGGCCGCACCGAGGGAGGTGGGGTGGCCGTCGCGGATGCGTTCGGTGACGAGCCAGCCAAGCATGGCCGCTGCCGGGGCTGCGAGCGTGTTGATCCAGATCAGGCCGCCCTGCTCGGCCGTGGTAGCCGCACCGGCGTTGAAGCCGAACCAGCCGAACCACAGGATGGCCGCGCCGAGCATCACGAACGGGATGTTGTGGGGGCGGTGGTTCGGGTCCTTGCCGAAGCCGCGGCGGTTGCCGATGATCAGGACAAGGATGAGGGCCGCGACGCCGGCGTTGATGTGGACCACCGTGCCGCCGGCAAAGTCGATGGCAGGGCCGAGGGCCTGTCCAATGGCACCATCGGGGCCGAACAGCCCGCCGCCCCAGATCATGTACGCCAGGGGGCAGTAGACCAGCGTGACCCAGACGGGCACAAAGACGGTCCAGGCGCCGAACTTGGCACGGTCAGCGATAGCGCCGCTGATGAGGGCCACCGTGATGATGGCGAAGGTGGCGGCGTAGCCGACCTTGATCAGGCCGTCCGGGGAGGTGATGCCTTCAAGGCCGAAGGTGGCGAACGGGTTTCCGACGATCTGGAAGAACCCTTCGCCGGAGCTCATCGAAGCCCCCCAAAGCACCCAGACCACGCCCACCATGCCGATGGAAATGAAGCTCATCATCATCATGTTCAGCGCAGCCTTGGCACGCGTCATGCCGCCGTAGAAAAATGCCAGACCCGGTGTCATGAACAGCACGAGTGCTGCCGCAATCATGAGCCATACGTGACCTGCGGTAAGTTCCATGGTGCACGTCCTCCCTCTTATCGATGCTGCGGATGTGTTCCGCCTGCCAACGCCTTTTGCGTCCTGAAATGAGTTTGTCCGTGCCGTGTTTCTACCGCTGAGGTTTTTCATTGCTGGTTTGTTACAACAACCTCTAGGAAGTAAATGGTGCATATCTGGCTTGTTACGGTTATGTTTCACCACTTCCACCGGCCCCAGGCCTCCCGCCCTGCAAGGAAACCAGCATTATGACGGCAGCCGCCCTGTGAGCCGCGCCACACCAAGGATTCCGGCGCTCATCCGCCCGGAGCGGCCCCGGCTTCCCCGCGACGTGAAGGTGATGCTCGCCGCTGCCTTCCTGATTGCCCTCGGATTCGGACTCGTTGCGCCCGTTCTGCCGCAATTTGCCACGACTTTCGACGTCGGGGCAACGGCCGCCGCGGTGATCGTGAGCATCTTCGCTCTGATGCGGCTCGTGTTCGCGCCGGCCGGCGGCGCCCTGATTGGGCGGCTCGGCGAGCGGCCCGTGTATGTGTCCGGCCTGCTCATCGTGGCGGTCTCGACGGCGGCCTGCGCCTTCGCCCAGAACTACTGGCAGCTCCTGGTCTTCCGTGGCCTGGGCGGAGTGGGGTCCGTGATGTTCACCGTGGCCTCGATGGCGCTGGTGGTCCGGCTGGCACCCCCGGAGAGCCGGGGACGGGTGTCCGGGGCTTACGCGTCCGCTTTCCTGGTGGGGAGCGTCCTGGGCCCAGTGGTGGGCGGCCTGCTGGCAGGGTTTGGGCTGCGCGTGCCGTTCCTGTGCTATGCCGCGGCGCTTATCGTCGCCGCCGTCGTGGTTCAAACCCAGCTCAGCCACACGACGTCCTCAGCGCGCGCTGCCGGGGCCCGGGCGCCGGCCATGCGCTTCGCCGATGCCCTTGGCGTGGGCGCCTACCGTTCGGTCCTGGTTTCCAGCTTCGCCAACGGCTGGGCAACATTCGGTGTGCGCATGGCAACCGTCCCGCTTTTTGCGGTTGCAGAGCTGGGAGCAGGACCTGAAACAGCCGGCCTGGCTCTGGCCGTCTTTGCCGGTGGTAACGCGGCAGCGCTGACATTTTCCGGCCGGCTGGCCGACAGCCTGGGCCGCAAGCCGATGATGGTCGCCGGGCTGCTGGTGGCCGGACTCGCCACGGCTGCCATCGGCTTCACCTCTGAACTGGCCTGGTTTTTGGCTGCTTCCACCGTGGCCGGAGCGGGTTCGGGCCTGCTGGGCCCCGCCCAGCAGGCCGCCGTGGCGGACGTGATCGGGAACGAACGCTCCGGCGGGAAAGTCCTGGCGGCCTACCAGATGACCACGGACATCGGAACAATTGCCGGGCCGGTTCTGGTGGGAATCCTCGCTGACCGGCTGGGCTACGGCTGGGCATTCGGCGTCACCGGCTGCGTCCTGGTGGTGGCAGCCGCCTGCTGGTCAGTCACACGCGAGCCGCTGGTACGCAGCAGCGGAGAGCTTCCCTCGGCAAAGACCGGACCGGCCGAAGAATAGCCGTGAATCTGCCGTTCATGCGCATTAGATAGGCTTACCGGCAACTCATTCAAACGTTGGAGAAACTCTCGTATGTCCCTTCCTGTACAACCCTCACCGCGAAAGAGGCGGCGTGACGGCACCGACAACGGGCCGGCCCGGAAGAAGCGAATAGCACTGCTCGCGGTTGCCGCGACCGTCGCCCTGATCCTCGTGGCAGTGGCAGCGCTGCTCTTTCTGCCCACCCGCCAGAATCCGTCGGCAGCACCCAGTTCCGCGCCGGCTGTTTCCACGCCCGCACCGACTCCCGACAAGCCGCTGCCGCCGGCACCCGCAGTCACTTATTACAAACAGGCTGGACCGCCCGCCGGCTCTCCGCTGCAGGGCGTTGAACCGCTGAAGCTGGCTGTCTCCGGGGACCAGGTGGGTACGTCCCTCCCGACAGGACTTACGGGGATCTCCCTGGAGGCCACCGACCTCGGCGACGAGGACCTCAGCAGCAGCAACCCCAGCATGGTCAAACTGCTCAGCGAACTCGACCAGCCCGTACTGCGCTTCGGTGGCAATGCCGTGGACCGACGATTCTTCTGGACATCCTCCAATGAATCCATTCCGGCTGGATACTCAGGCGACGCGGCACATCCGGTTCGGGCTGTAGGCCCCGCAGACCTGACGCGGCTCAATACACTGCTGCAGGCTACCGGGGCCCGAGTCAGCCTCACCGTTGATCTCGCTCATTACGACCCGGCGAGGGCGGCAGACATGATGAAGCACGCCACGGCAATCCTGGGAGACCGGCTACTCAGTTTCACTGTTGGCAACGAACCAAACGGTTTTGTGTTCAATGGCGTGCGCAAGGATGGCTACAGCCTGGAAAAGTACCTGACGGAGCTCAAGGCATACGCCAAGGCAATCTACGCCGTGGCGCCAAACCTGCCCATCTCAGGGCCGGGGGCTTATGACCAGAAGTGGTGGCAACCCTTTGTCGACGTGGATATCCCCCAGAAGAAGATTCTTTCCTTCCACCACTACCCTCAGTACAGCTGCGATGGCAGCGACCCGATTGCTTCGCCTACCCTGGCCAACCTCATGGACAGAAAGATTCATGATCGAGCCGCTGATTACCATCGGGCGGCCGTGGACGTCGGGAAGAAAGCAGGCCTGGAGACCTGGCTGCCGGAGACCGGCATAGCCGCCTGCCCGGGTTCAAACGAGACCTCAAAGACACACGCTTCGGCCCTGTGGACGGTTGACTACGCCCTCAATGCTGCCCAACTCGGTATCACTCAGGTGGGCTTCCATAGTTCAATGCTCGCCTGCAAGGGCGGCCCGCCAATGTCAGCGATTTGTAGCGCTGGAAGCTACCCGCAAGGGAACGGGGCCATGTCCGGCCGTGCGAACTTCTTCGGAATGTCGATGCTGGGCGGGCTTGGCGAAGGAAAGTTCCTCAAGGTCAACAGCACTGGCGGCGGGTTGGCGTATTCCTACGCTGTGCAGCACGCAGATGGGAGCACCAGCGTCGTGATTGTCAACGAGAACAACCCGGAGACGGCGGCGCAAACAGACGTCACCATCGATCTTCCGGGCCGTCCGCTGACAGGGACGATGAGCCAGCTCACCGGGCCGAGCTACGGAGCCCAGGACGCGACGCAGATTGACGGCGCGGCTTCCGAGCCGGTACCGCTCGCTGACCGCCCCACGGTGCCCGGCTTCGTGTACGGAGAGCGCACGCAGAAGATCAAGCTCACCGCAGGAACCGCCACGGTGCTCAACTTCACCTACTGAGTCCACCGGGAAACATCGAGGGGCGGGCTTTCGCCGCTAAAGCATGTGCTTAGCGGCGAAAGCCCGCCCCTCGACGTTGGGACGCTGGCTCGACGTTGGGACGCTGGTTAGTTGAGCAGCGCGTCCACAAAGCCCTCGGCATCGAACGGCGCCAGGTCATCGGCGCCTTCGCCCAGGCCGATCAGCTTGACCGGCACACCGAGCGACTTCTGGATGGCCACCACGATGCCGCCCTTGGCGGTGCCGTCGAGCTTGGTCAGGACGATGCCGGTGATGTTGACAACCTCGGCGAAAACCCGGGCCTGGTTGAGCCCGTTCTGGCCGGTGGTGGCGTCCAGGACCAGCAGTACCTCGTCCACCTCGGCGAGCTTTTCGATGACCCGCTTGACCTTGCCGAGTTCGTCCATCAGGCCGGTCTTGTTCTGCAGGCGGCCCGCGGTGTCGATCATGACCACGTCGACTTCCTGGTCGATGCCTGCCTTGACCGCCTCGTAGGCAACGGAGGCAGGGTCCGCACCGTCGACGTCGGACTTCACAGTGGGAACGCCCACGCGCTGCCCCCAGGTGGCCAGCTGCTCCGCCGCGGCAGCACGGAACGTGTCCGCCGCGCCCAGCAGGACGTCCTTGTCCTCTGCCACCAGGACACGGGCCAGCTTGCCCACGGTGGTGGTCTTTCCCACGCCGTTGACGCCAACCACCAGCATGATGGCCGGCTTGTCCGCGTGCCGCTCGGTGCGGAGGCTGCGGTCCATGGTTGGGTCCACCAGCTTGATCAGTTCCTCCCGGAGCAATGCTTTGACCTGCTCGGGGGTCCGGGTGCCGAGTACCTTCACGCGTTCCCGGAGGGCGTCCACCAGCTGCATGGTGGGTTCGGTGCCCAGGTCCGCCAGCAGGAGGGTTTCCTCAACTTCGTCCCAGACGTTTTCGTCGATCTTGTCACTGGAGAGCAGGGCGAGCAGGCCCTTGCCCAGAATGTTGTTGGACCGGACCAGGCGTTCACGGAGGCGGGTGAGGCGGCCTGCAACGGGCAGCGGCGTCTCCACCGGGATGGTTTCGAGGCCGGCGGCGTCGTCCGGGACGTCGGTGATTTCAAGGTCTTCGAGGTCGACGCCGGCCGGAGCCTGCCGTTCGGCCGGCGCCACGGGGGCGTCCTCCAGCAGCGTACCGCCGCCCCCGACGGGATCGTTGGCGTCACGCGTCCCGGGGTACTGGTTGATGTTCTTCCGCGTCTTCATCAGGACCGGGATGAGCCCGCCAATAACCACCAGGGCAGCAACGATGGACAGAATAATGGGGAGGATGTCATTCACTCCCCTAGCTTCTCACAAACGCCGGAGCCGCTTGGGGGTCCCACCAGCACCGATCTAGACGTCGGCCCCCAGCCGCTGGCTGATAACGGTTGACACGCCGTCGCCGCGCATGGTGACGCCGTAGAGCGCATCGGCGACTTCCATGGTCCGCTTCTGGTGGGTGATCACGATCAGCTGGCTGGACTCGCGAAGTTCTTCGAAGATGGTGATGAGGCGGCCAAGGTTGGTGTCGTCCAGGGCCGCCTCCACCTCATCCATCACGTAGAACGGCGAGGGGCGGGCCTTGAAGATGGCCACCAGCAGGGCTACGGCGGTGAGGGACCGTTCGCCGCCGGAGAGCAGCGAGAGCCGCTTGATCTTCTTGCCGGCCGGCCGGGCTTCCACCTCGATGCCTGTGGTGAGCATGTCCGACGGGTCGGTCAGGACCAGCCGGCCCTCGCCGCCGGGAAAGAGCCGGCCAAAGACGCGGACGAACTGGGCCTGGGTGTCTTCGAAGGCCTCGGCAAAGACCCTCTGCACCCGGTCGTCCACTTCCTTGATGATGTCCAGGAGGTCCTTGCGGCTGGACTTCAGGTCCTCAAGCTGGGTGCTGAGGAACTGGTGCCGTTCTTCGAGGGCCGCGAATTCCTCCAGCGCCAGCGGGTTGACCTTACCCAGGGCCGAGAGGTCCCGTTCGGCTTTCCGAAGCCGTTTCTCCTGTTCCTCCCTGACAAACGGTTTGCCCTCAACCACCGGGGCGCCGCTGCCGTCCACCGGTGTCCGCAGCGCGGCCCACTTATCACCGCTGTCCTCCGCAGGGACCGGCACCGGTACGTCAGGGCCGAAATCCGCCACCAGGACGTCCGGCGTGATGCCCAGTTCCTCGATGGACCGGCTTTCCAGGGTCTCAATCCGCGCCCTGTGCTGGGTGCGGGCCAGTTCGTCCCGGTGCACCGAATCAGTCAATTCGGTGAGCTCGCGGGCCAGGGAGTCGTTGCCTCCGCGGATCGACTGCAGTTCGCGGTCCCGTTGCTCCCGGTTCTCCTCCGCAAGATCGCGCTCTTCACGGGCCAGATCCACGGAGACGTCAATGTAGCGGATGGCCAGATCCGCCGCGGCTGCCACTGCCGCGGCCAGCCGGGCCTGGAGCCGCCGGCGGCGCGCCCTTTCGGCCGCCTCTTCCCGGGCTTTGCGCTCCGTGGCGGCTGCGCGTTCGAGCGAGACGGCCCGGTTCCGGGTGGCGGTCAGTTGTTCTTCGGTACTGCGGAGCGCGAGCCTGGCTTCCATTTCGGCGGACCGGGCCAGGGACGCTGCCCGGGCCAGGGCGTCGCGCTGTTCGGTGGACGGTTCTTCCTCCGCGGGCGCTTCCTGCGCCGCGGCCAGCCGGGCGGCGATGGCCGCGAGCGCCTCCTCCTCGGCACGTACGTTCGCTTCGGCCCTGGCCAGGGAAGCGGCAAGCCTGTCGCTTTCCCCGACGGCGCTGCGCAGGATTGAATTCAGGTGGCCGAGGCGCTCAGCGACGGCCGCGAGCCTGGCGTCCGAATCGTGCAGCCTGTCCAAGGCAGCGTCGGTCCGGGCCTGCGCTTTGGCGCGCCGCGCTTCCGCGCCGGCGAGCGCGAACCGGTTCCGCTCAAGATCCGCGGTGACGGCAGCGAGCCTGGATTCGGCGTCGTCGACGGCGGCCTGCACTTCAAGCAGCGACGGCGCCTTCGCGGATCCTCCGGTGACGGTCAGCGCTGTCAGAACATCCCCGGCCACGGTAACGGCGGTGAGCTCAGGCCGTTCACCGACCAATGCGCCGGCGGCCGCCACGTCACCGACGACGACGGATCCCCCGAGAAGCGCGGCCACCGCCGCGCCGTGGTCCCCGCTGGCGGTCACCAGGTCAAGTGCCCGGCGGGCCTTGGCAGGCAACGAACCCGACGTCACCGTGCCCGGGCGCGCCGGTGCGGCCGATTCCAGCAGCAACACGGCGCGGCCGGCGTCGTCGTCCTTGAGCAGCTTCACCACGGCGGCCGCCACTTCGGGATTGCGGACCACGATGGCTTCGGAGGCTTCCCCGAGTGCGGCGGCGATGGCCGTTTCATAGCCCGGTTCAACAGATAGCCCTGCCGCCAGCGTCCCGGCGACACCCTCGAGGCCGGCGCTGAGGACATGGGCCGCACCGTCTTTGCGGTTGAGTCCAAGCTGCAGGGCGTCGCGCCGGGCCACCAGGGAGTCGCGTTCGCGGACGGCTTCCCTGCCGGCGGCGGTCAGATTGGCAATCTCCTGAACAACGGCGTCGAGTTCGGCGCTGGCGTCCTCGTAGTCGGCGTCGAGGGTTTCCTCGCCTTCCTCAACGCCGGCTACCTGGCTTTCGAGGGCGGTGAACTCGGACTGGGCCTTGCTGCGGCGGTCCTGCCCGGCGGCGAGCGAATCGCGGAGCCGGCCCAGTTCGGCCTGGGCGGACTCCACCCGCGACCTGGCCGCGCCCACCTGGCCGGCCAGCTTGGCGAGCCCTTCGCGGCGGTCTGCTGCGGCGCGGAGCACGGCCGTGAGGCGCTTGTCCTCGGCGGCGGCGGCCTGTTCAGCTTCGGACTTGGCACCTGTTGCCGACTCCAGGGCGCTCCGCCGGTCAAGGATGTGACGATCGAGTTCCGAGAGTTCCTCCCGGACCCGTGCGGCCTGCCGCTCCAACTGCTCCGGGTCCCGTCCAGAGTACGGTTCGGCATCGGCGGCACCGAGGAGGCGGCCGCGTTCCCGGGCCAGGGAACCGAGGGAGCGGAGGCGTTCCCGCGCCGCGTTCAGCCGGTACCACGTGTCCCTCGCCCCGTTGAGCCTGGGTGTGGCCTCCGCCGCGAGGTGCTCGATGGCGGCCTGCTGCCGGCGCCCGGACTCCAGTTCCTGCTCCACCGCGGCCCTGCGGGCTTTCAGGGCTGCCTCATCCGCGACGTCCCGGGCCAGGGAGTTTCGCTCCCGGGCCAGGTCATCGGCCAACAGCCGCGCGCGTGCATCGCGGACATCGAACTGGACCCTCTGGGCACGGCGGGCGACGTCGGCCTGTTTGCCGAGCGGGGTCAGCTGGCGCCTGATCTCTCCGGTCAGGTCCGTGAGCCGCTGCAGGTTCGCCTGCATGGCCTCCAGCTTGCGGACCGTCTTTTCCTTGCGGCGCCGGTGCTTGAGGATTCCGGCGGCTTCCTCGATAAATCCGCGGCGGTCCTCGGGGGTGGCGTGCAGGACTTTGTCGAGCTGGCCCTGGCCCACGATGACGTGCATTTCCCGGCCCAGGCCGGAGTCCGAGAGCAGTTCCTGGATGTCGAGGAGGCGGCAGCTGGCCCCGTTGATGGCGTATTCGGAGCCGCCGGTGCGGAACAGCGTCCGGGAGATGGTGACTTCGCTGTACTCAATGGGCAGGGCACCGTCGGTGTTGTCGATCGTCAGGGAGACATGTGCGCGGCCCAAGGGCGGGCGCCCGGACGTGCCGGCGAAAATGACGTCTTCCATTTTGCCGCCGCGCAGTGTCTTGGCCCCCTGCTCCCCCATCACCCAGGACAGGGCATCCACCACATTGGACTTTCCTGAACCGTTAGGCCCCACCACGGCCGTGACTCCGGGCTCGAAGTCGAACGTCGTTGCCGACGCGAACGACTTGAATCCCCGGACGGTAAGGCTCTTGAGGTGCAAGGTGGTTCGGGTCTCCTGCTCGGCGCACTGGGCTGGTATGGGGGGCTGGTATCGGGGGAATGTAGCGGGGAAACGGCCCCTGTTACTTACAATCTACTGCGGGGCTGCGACAATTCCTTGCAGATCCGCGCGCAGGAGCCGCAGGTACTACCGGCAGTGCGGGGCCGGCGGCATGTGCAGGAACTGGCCCGGACCCGGCATAGTTAAGCACTTGGGCTGGTGCTCGATGGTGCGGTCAGCCACCGGAGCGCAGTACAGACACGAATAGGGGCTTAATTTGACAGGGAATGCAACATTCCGGCACAACAACACCGCTTTGCTTTCGGTGAGCAGCGTCGAAGCTCCCAAGATCGTCAGTTCCGCTGATTTCGACCGCAGGCTGGCCCCCACCCTGCGGCGCTTGAAGTTTCCCCCGCGCCTGCTTGAACGGGTGGCAGGGATCACCCACCGCCGTTGGTGGGCGCCGGGGACCTCGTTCGACGACGCCGCCATCGAGGCGGGCGCTAAGGCTTTGGCCGAATCCGGGGTGGAAGCGTCGGAGGTGGGTCTGCTGATCAACACCTCCGTCACACGGCGCAGCCTGGAGCCGTCCGTCGCGGTGAAGATCCATCATGGCCTCAGCCTGCCGTCGTCGGCCATGAATTTCGATCTTGCCAACGCCTGCCTGGGCTTCGTCAACGGCCTGACCCTGGCGGCCAACATGATCGACTCCGGCCAGATCAAGTACGCCATGATCGTCAACGGTGAGGATGCCCAGGCCACTCAGGAGGCCACCCTTGCCCGGCTGCAGCGGCCGGAGACCACCCGTGAGGACTTCGGCCGTGAGTTCGCCACCCTCACCCTGGGTTCCGGCGCGGCCGCAGCCGTGCTGGGCCCGGCGGACCAGCATCCAGGGGCGCACCGGATCGTGGGCGGCGTGATGCGCGCCGGCACTGAACACCATGAGCTGTGCGTGGGCGGCATCGACGGCATGGCCACGGACACCAAAGGCCTGCTGGACGGCGGCCTGCAACTGGTGGTGGACGCCTGGCACGAGGCCAAGCCGGAGTGGGACTGGGCAACGATGGACCGGTACGTCACCCATCAGGTGAGCAACGCGTACACCCAGGCCATCATCGACGCAGTGGGCCTGGATCCGGAAAAGGTCCCCATCACCTTTCCCCACTGGGGCAACGTGGGCCCGGCCTCGCTCCCCATGACCCTGGCTGCCGAAGCGCAGACGCTGGCGGCCGGGGACAGGGTGCTGTGCATGGGCGTCGGTTCCGGGCTCAACACCGCCCTGCTGGAAATCGTGTGGTGACCGCAGACTGGCCCGGCGTTGACCCCGAATGGTCCCGGGAAATTGACGTGCCGTCCACCTCAGCGGCGGATAAACCCGGCGCTGTGCGCACCTGGCACCTGCTCGATAACGGTCCGCAGCTCGCGCGCCGGGGACTGGTTCCTGCCGGCACGCTGCTGTGCGTGCACGGCAACCCGACGTGGTCCTTCCTCTGGCGCAGCCTGCTGGCCGCCGGCTCGGACGCCGGGTCCGCCGCCACTTCGGATACCGGTACCGCCGCCGGGCGGCCGTGGCGCGTGGTGGCCGTGGACCAACTGGACATGGGCTTTTCGGAGCGAACCGGAACGTTCCGGCCCCTGGCAGACCGCATCAACGACCTGGCCGACCTCACCGCCGCCCTCGGGCTGGACGGGCCGGTGGTCACGGTGGGCCATGACTGGGGCGGCGTCATCAGCCTGGGCTGGGCGCTGGCACACCAGGAACAGCTCGCCGGGGTGGTGCTGACCAACACCGCGGTCCACCAGCCCGCCGGCTCCCCCATCCCGGCGGCGCTGCGGCTCGCCCTGCACCCTGCCGTCCACCGCTGGGGAACGACGACGTCGGACGCCTTCCTGCGGGTCACGCGTGCCCTGGCCCGTCCGCCCCTGGCCGCGGAGGTCCGCCGCGCTTTCATGGCCCCTTACCGCGGCGCCGGCCGCCGCACGGGCGTTGGCAACTTTGTTGCCGACATCCCGGCGGACGCGTCCCATCCCAGCTACCCGGCACTCAATGACGTCGCCGAAGGCCTGCGAGGGCTGAGCGTTCCCGCGCTGATGCTCTGGGGCCCCGCTGATCCGATCTTCTCCGACCGGTACCTGAAGGACCTGCTCGGCCGTCTGCCGCACGCGCAGGTGCACCGTTTCGAAGGTGCCGGGCACCTCGTCGCCGAGGACCGGGACATCGCCGCCCCCGTCTTCGAATGGCTCGCCGGGCTTGGCCTGGCTGAGTCGTCCGCTCTTCCGCCGAAGGACGCCGCGGCCGGCGCTCCTGAGCCGGCGGACCACGCCGCAACGGAACAGGCAGGCACCGCTGTTCCGCCCCTCTGGGCGCCGCTCACCGGACTGGCAGCAGGAGCCGACGGCGGGGACACCGCCGTCGCGGAAATGGCTGCGGACGGGCAGGTCACCCGCTCTCTCACTTGGCTGGAGCTCGAACAGAACATAGCCCGCCTTGCGGCGGGGCTGCGGGACATCGGGGTGGGGCCGCAGAAAAGGGTGAGCCTGATGGTTCCGCCCGGCGTGGACCTGACCGTGGTGCTCTACGCCTGCCTGCGGCTCGGCGCGGTGGTGGTCGTGGCCGACGCCGGCCTTGGCACCCGCGGACTGAGCCGCGCAGTGAAAGGCGCCACCCCGGATTTCCTCATCGGAATCGACAGGGCCCTCACCGCCGCCTTGGTACTCGGGTGGCCCGGCCGGCGGATCAGCGTGCGGGAGTTACCCGCCGCCCGGCGCCGGCTCCTGGGAGTGGAAACCTCCCTCACCGCGCTCGCCCGCCGCGGAAGCCGCGCCGGTGAGGGGCCGACGTCGGACTCTTCCGTTCCGGACGCGGCTCCGGCTCCCGACGCACCGGCCGCCGTCCTCTTTACGTCCGGTTCCACCGGACCTGCCAAGGGCGTTCTCTACACCCACCGGCAGCTCGCCGCGATGCGCGATACCCTGGCCGCAACGCTGGGGATCCGTCCGGGCGCACGGCTGGTGGCGGGCTTCGCACCGTTCGCTCTCCTGGGGCCCGCCCTCGGAGCGGTTTCGGTGACCCCTGCCATGGACGTCACGGCACCGCGCACCCTCACGGCCCGCGCGCTGGCAGACGCCGCCGCATCCATTGACGCCACCGTGGTCTTCGCCTCGCCGGCGGCCCTCCGGAACGTCCTCGCCACCGCGGGGAGCCTGAGCCCCGCCGGGCACGGGGCACTGGAGCGCGTGGAGTTGCTGCTCTCCGCCGGCGCACCGGTCCCGGAGCCCCTCCTCGCCGAGGTGCAGCGGCTTATGCCGCGGGCTTCGCTGCACACCCCGTACGGGATGACCGAAGCGCTGCCTGTCACGGATATCTGCCTGGAGCAGATCCGCGCGGCCCGGGCGGACGCGGACGCACGAACCATGCCCGGAGCAGGCAATGGCGTGTGTGTTGGCCTGCCCGTGAACGGCGCGCGCGTAGCCGTGATCCCTTTGGCCGAAGACGGAACCGCCCCGGGTGACTGCCCGGTCACGGCGCCGGGGGTGACCGGCGAGATTCTGGTCAGCGCGCCGCATGTGAAAGAGGCGTACGACAGGCTCTGGCTGACCCAGCGGGAGAGCGTCCGCACCGCCGGCTGGCACCGCACGGGCGATGTTGGGCATTTTGACGCCGCGGGCCGGCTCTGGGTGGAAGGCCGCCTCGCGCACGTCGTGACGGCGCCGGGTTCGGTGGTGACGCCGGTGGGTGCCGAGCAGGCCATCGAACACCTGGACGACGTCGGGCTGGCCGCCGTTGTGGGGGTCGGCCCCGCCGGGACGCAGGCCGTCGTGGCGGTCGTCGAGACGGTGCCTGCTGTGCGCCGGGCCGGGCCCGCCGCGCCGCACCTGGCCGGACGGGTGCGGGACGCCGCGCGCCTCGCGGGCGTCAGTGTCTCCGCCGTGCTTGCGGTCCCCGCCCAGCCAACCGATATTCGCCACAACGCCAAGATCGACAGGACCCGCCTGGCGCGGTGGGCCTCCCGCGTACTGGCCGGCGGCCGCCCGGGCACGCCATGAGGGTGCTGGTCACCGGCGCAAGCGGGCTGCTGGGACGTGAAGTGGCCCGGCTGCTGGTGCGGCAGGGGCACGCCGTCACGACGTTCCAGCGCCGCGCCGCGGGGGTCGACGGCGCCGCGGACTTTTCGGGGTCCGTTACGGACGGGGACGCGGTCCGACGTGCGGTGGCCGGGTTCGAAGGCGTCATCCATCTCGCGGCGAAGGTCTCCTTCACGGGGCGTGCCGCTGACTTCCATGAGGTTAATGTCGAAGGGACCCGCCGGCTGATCGAGGCCGCCCGCGAGGCAGGCGTGCGGGACCTGGTGTTCGTCTCCTCCCCCTCGGTGGCCAACTCAGGGGCCGCCATTGCCGGGCTGGGTGCCGAACCGGCAGACCCGGCCCGCGCACACGGGGATTACTCCCGCACGAAGGCAGCCGCGGAACTGCTGGCGCTGGCAGCGGACTCACGGGAATTCCGGGTCGCGGCGGTACGCCCCCATATTGTCTGGGGGCCGGGCGATACCCAGTTGGTGGAACGGGTGCTCGAGCGGGCCGCCCGCGGCCGCCTGCCGCTGCTCGACGCGGGCGCCGCCCTGATCGACACCACGTATGTGGACAACGCCGCCTCCGCCATCGTTGCCGCGCTGCACCGCATGGAACAGGTCCACGGCCGGGCCCTCGTGGTCAGCAACGGCGAACCCCGCCCGGTGGGTGAGCTGCTGGCTGGCATCTGTGCGGCGGGCGGCGTGCCGGCGCCATCGTGGCGGGTGCCGGGCAGGATTGCCCGTGCGGCGGGATCCGTGGTGGAAAAGATCTGGCTCCGTTCCGGCAGGGAGGATGAGCCGCCCATGACACGGTTCCTCGCCGAGCAGCTCTCCACCGCCCACTGGTTCGACCAGCGCGAGACCCGTGCGCTCCTCGATTGGACCCCCGCCGTCTCCCTTGACGAGGGCCTGGCGAAGCTGGCCGCACACTACGGCGCGCCAACGACCGCACGGACTGTGCGTCCGTAACGAGACGCCGGACGCAGCGATGAAGGCGCGTGGCGCTGCCCGTTTCGCGGGGTTGTGCGGGTTTCCACAGACTTGGCCGCAGACTGACCGGTCGCCTTGTTGAGGGTTTAAGCGGAGCCTAGAATCGCACCAACAGGGTTGCTATGAGCTGCTCAGCTTGGTGGTCTCTCACGGGTCTTCGGACCGGTTCCAGCCAAGCTAATTCCATCACCGGTGCAGACGGCGGGGAAGCAGCACAGGAGCGTCAGCCCTGCGGACAACTGAATGTCTTGGTTTGGCTGCCCCTGGGGGGAGCGGCAACGGCCCGAAGCAACTCGCTGCGGGCCTGCTACGCAACAGCGCACTCAATCCAGGAGTTCACATGCCCGTATCCTCAGCCGAGCGTTCCCTGCAGCCCCTGCGGCAGACCGTCCTGGCAGTGACCCTCGCGCTCGTAGCTGCGCTCTTGCCTGTTGGCCTGCCGGCGTCCTTCCTCGCCAGCGCGGCAGCGGCCGACCCCTGCGCTCCCCTGATCAACGCCATCGCATGCGAGAACTCCAAGCCCGGAAGCCCGCCCTCTGAGTGGGATATCTCCGGGGCAGGCGATTCCGACATTCAGGGCTTTGCCACCGAAATCAGTGTCAATGCCGGCCAGCCCATCCGGTTCAAAGTGGACACCACCGCCGCCAACTACACCATCGGCATCTACCGGACCGGCTGGTATCAGGGCCTTGGAGCCCGCAAGATCGCCGACGTTACCCCGTCCGCCCTGCGGCAGAACCAGCCGCAGTGCCGGACGGACGTGAGCACTGAACTCTATGACTGTGGCACCTGGGCTGTTTCGGCGACATGGCAGGTACCCTCGGCCGCCGTCTCCGGTGTCTACATAGCGCTCCTGACCCGCCCTGACAACGGCGACCAGAGCCACATCACCTTCATTGTCCGCAACGATGCGAGCCACTCGGATGTCGTCTTCCAAACATCAGACACGACGTGGCAGGCCTATAACAGCTACGGGGGCTCTAACTTCTACGAAGGAGCGGCAAACGGGCGCGCGTACAAGGTCAGTTACAACCGGCCCGTCAACACCAGGGGCGGTCCGGACGGCCGGGATTTCTACTTCAGCAACGAATATCCGATGGTCCGCTTCCTGGAGAAAAATGGCTATGACGTCAGCTATATCAGCGGCGTGGATACCGATCGCAGCGGAGGCCTGCTTCGCAACCACAAAACGTTCCTTTCAGTGGGGCACGATGAATATTGGTCGGGGGCACAGCGGGCCAATGTGACGGCGGCCCGTGATGCGGGCGTCAATCTCCAGTTCCTCTCCGGAAACGAAATGTACTGGCGCACACGGTACGAACCGTCCGCAGTGGATGGGGCCGGGTACCGGACCATCACCTCCTACAAGGAAACGTGGGCCAACAGCAAGATCGATCCCAGCACTGAATGGACGGGCACGTGGCGCGATCCCCGGTATGCCTCACAGGCCAACGGCGGCGGCCTGCCTGAAAACGGCCTCACGGGCACGCTGTACATGTCGAATTTCTCAGATTTGCCCGTTACCGTCAGCGCCGCGGAAGGTAAGGCCCGGCTTTGGCGCGGCACCTCACTCGCCACTCTCGCGACCGGGACATCGGCCCAGCTGGCCCCGCACACGGTGGGCTACGAATCCAACGAGGACCTGGACAACGGGTTCCGGCCAGCAGGACTCATCCGGCTGTCCACAACCACCGGGCCGGTAGACCAGTACCTTCAGGACTACGGAAACACGGTCAAAGCCGGAACAACCACCCACAACATCACGCTGTACCGTGCGGCCAGCGGGGCCCTGGTTTTCTCCGCGGGCAGCGTTCAGTGGACGTGGGGCCTTGACCAGGAGCATGACGGCCCCGGGGCGCCGGCAGATCCTCGGATGCAGCAGGCTCAAGTGAACCTGCTGGCCGATATGGGCGCCCAGCCGGGAACACGGGACCCTGCGCTCGCGCCCGCCACAGCCAGCACTGATACCGCTGGCCCGGTGGTCACCATAGCCTCCCCTGCCGAAGGTGCTTCAATACCGCAAGGAAGCAGTGTCACTGCCTCCGGGAGTGCCACTGACACCGGGGGAATTGTTTCAGGCGTGGAAGTCTCCACCGACGGCGGAGCTTCCTGGCATCCCGCCCAGGGAAAGCAGAACTGGACGTACACCTACATCCAGAAGGGGCTGTCCAGCGCCACGCTGAAAGTCCGTGCCGTGGACGACAGCGCCAACATCGGCGCCGCGGCAACCCGCAGCCTCAACCTGACCGGCCCTTACACGGTCTTCGGCAGCCAGGTTCCGGCTGTGGTGGATTCCGGGGACGGCGGAGCGTACGAGCTCGGCTTGAAGGTCACCCCAACGGTGGATGGTTTCATCACCGGTGTGCGGTTCTACAAGAGCACCGCCAACACCGGAACGCACGTAGGCTCCCTGTGGAACTCCGCCGGCCAGCGTGTGGCCAGTGCAACCTTCGCAGCGGAAACGGCCAGCGGCTGGCAGAAGGTCCTGTTTTCCCAGCCAGTTGCCGTGGGGGCCGGCCAGACCTACACCGTGTCGTACACAGCGCCGCGTGGCCACTACGCCGCCAAGGACCGCCAGTGGGACAGCTTCGGCTTCAACGATCCGCCGCTGACGGTCGCCGGCGGCTTCGCCAGCCCGCCGGCCGGAGTCTATGGCAGCCCGGATGCCTACCCGACGAGCAGCTACGGCAACGGAAACTATTACGTCGACGCCGTCTTTGACACCACAGACACCACGCCGCTGACGGCCGCAGGGCAGTGGCCCTTGGGCGGTTCGTCAAGCGTTCCGCAATCCACCACGGTGGGGGCCGTCTTCTCCAAGCCGGTAACGGCGTCAAGCGTCCAGCTGAAACTCACGGCCGCTGCCGGGACCGACGTCGCGGGGACCACGGCTTACGACGCTGTGGCACGAAAAGCCACGTTCACGCCTGCGTCCGGCCTCGACCTGGGCACGACCTACACGGCTACGCTCAGTGCCACCGCTTCCAGTGGCGGATCCCTGACGGCGGGCGGAACCTGGTCCTTCACCACCGTTGTCTCACCGCCTGTGCCGGGGACGTGTCCGTGCAGCTTCTATGACGATTCCGTGCTTCCGGGACTCCCGGAAGTCAGGGACGGCGTGCCGCTCACCCTGGGCATTCGGTTCTCCAGCACCACCGACGGCACCGTGACCGGCGTCCGCTTCTACAAGTCCGTAGGAAATACCGGTACGCACACGGGCACGCTGTTCACTGCCTCCGGCCAACAGTTGGCCACCGTGACGTTCGCCAACGAAAGCACCTCCGGTTGGCAGACAGCGTACTTCAACCAGCCTGTTGGCATGACCGCCAATACGGAATACATCATGGCTTACAAGACCACCACCGGCACGTACTCAGCGACCGTCAACGGGTTCGGCCCGGGACTTAGCGCAGGCAATCTGAGGGCATCTTCGGACGCGGGCGCCTACTCCTACTCCAGTGATTTCCCCAATTCCCGTTCAACGGCCAGCTACCTCGTCGATGTGGTGGTCCAGTACCCGGATCCGCCCTTTACCGCCACCGCCCAGTCACCACTGCCCGGCTCATCAAGCGTGGCGCTGAACAGCGCAGTGTCCGCGGTCTTCTCCAAAGCCCTCACGGCATCCACCGTGAAGGCCACCCTCACCGGCCCGGGTACGGCGTCCGTCCAGGGGACGACGGCCTTCGACGCCGCAACGTCCAGGATGACCTTCACCCCCTCGGCCCCGTTGGCTGCCGGCACCACCTACACAGCCACAGTGACAGCCACCTCCGCAACAGGCCAACAGCTCAGTTCCGGCGGCTCCTGGACCTTCACCACAGTCCCGGCACCGCGGACCGAAGGGACCTGCCCCTGCACCCTTTACCAGGACACCGTCACGCCCACGCTGATGGAGGCAAATGACGGCATCCCGGTGGCTTTGGGAGTCCGGTTCGCAAGTTCGGCTGCCGGCACCATTAGCGGCATCCGGTTCTACAAGGCCGCCGGCAATACCGGCACACACACCGGCTCGCTCTTCACCGTCACAGGCCAGCAGCTCGCCACGGTGACCTTCAGCGGGGAAACCTCAGCGGGCTGGCAGACTGCGACCTTCAGCCAGCCGGTGGCCATCGCGGCCGACACGGAATACGTTGCCGCCTACCGCTCCCCCAGCGGCATCTATTCGGCCTCGCCCGGAGGGTTCGCCTCAGGGTTCACCAGCGGTCCGCTCCGCACGGCCTCGGGTTCCGGTTCCTTCTCCTACAGCGGCGACTTCCCGTCGTCGGGCTCCAGCGCCAGCTACCTGGTGGACCTTGTGTTTGAACAGGGCGGCAGCACACCGCCCCCGCCGGCACCCTTGACTGTCACCGCCCAGTCGCCGGCGCCGAATGCAACCGGCGTGGTGCAGAGCGCCCAGCCGAGCCTGACCCTGTCCGCCGCCGTGCAACCAGGATCGGCACTGGTGCTCTCGGCAGGAGGCGGCAACGTATCCGGCTCGTCGGCGCTGTCCGCGGATGCCCGCACCATCACGTTCAGCCCCGCACAGCCCTTACCTTCGAATACGCAGATCACCGCGAGCGCCAGCAACGTTGTGTCCACAACGGGCACCTCGCTCGCTCCCACATCCTGGCAATTCACAACAGTCAACGCGGCGCCGGCGGCCCAGACCCTGTTTTCGTCCATGGTCCCCCAAGTGGCCGCCGCCGCTGACACCCGTGCCATCGAGCTGGGCACGGCGTTCCGGACCACGGCCCCAGGTAGGGTCACCGCCCTCCGCTTCTACAAGGGACCCAGCAACACGGGCATCCACACCGGATCGCTCTGGGATCCGGCAGGTGCCAGGCTGGTCCGCCTGACTTTTACCAATGAAACGGCCACCGGATGGCAGTCCGCGGTATTGGCCAGCCCCATCCGGCTGACCGTCGGCGCCAACTACGTTGTCTCGTACAACGCGCCGGTTGGGCGCTACTCGTACACCCCCAACTTCTTTACCCAGATCTGGTCAAGCGGCGTCCTCCGCGCGCCCACCACCAACGGGTTGTACCGCCTGGGATCAGGAACGGCAGTACCGAACCGGACGGACACCGCCACGAACTACTTCGTTGACGTGGTGTTCGCGCCTGATCCGGCAGGCTGAATGACGTGAACAGACCGGCAGCGGGTTTTCCTCCCGCCGCCGGTCTGTGTGATGACGCAAGCCTCGATGACCGGCTCGGCCTCAGCGCACCACCGACGGCGACCAGGCGTGTTCGATGAAAAGTTCCGGCCGCGAAGCCCCTGCTACGTCCAGCCGCCAAATGTCGCTGTCGCCGGCCGAATCCTCCCGGCCCAGCCCGTACAGCACGGTGTGGCCGTCCAGCCACTCAACCTGGTCGTCAACGTTCCTGGTCTCGGCAAGGAGGGTCTCGGTTCCGGTGGCAATATCCAGGACCGCGATGTTCCAGTGCGGATTGACGCTGCCGGCCATGTTCTTTTTGTACGCAATGCTTTTCCCGTCAGGAGACACGGACGGGCACTCAGCGGCGTCGTGGACGGCCGTGAGCTTCCGGGCCGAAACACTTCCTTCCACCAGCCATGTCCGGCCGTTCGATGCCGCCGTCGCATAGAAGGAATCGGACTGGCCCGGCATGAAGGTGACCCCCCAGATGTTCCGGTCCGACGGACTGACCTGCGCTCCGTTCACCCACAAGGCAAAGTCTTCAAGGCTGCCCGTTCCGGGGCCACCGTCCACCGGACTGATCACTGTCTCGGTCGAAAAGCCTGTTCCGGCATAGGAGTGGCCCGTCACGAAGACCGTTGTTGCCGCGGCACTTCCCGTGCCATCGAGCCTTGTCCGGCTGGGGATCCCCCGCAGCGCCCAGCTGCGGACCTCCTGCCAGTTCCTGTCGTAGAGTGCCGCCTCGTAGCTGGTGACCAGGCCACGGTTCGTCCGCAGGCACATCACTTCCCGTCTCGTCCCGTAGACACGGTCGCAGGCCGCACCGCCCACCGCCCGTTCCGCTCCCGGAGCGGACAACAGCACTGTGGCAGCCTGGCCATAGCCCTGGCCCGAGGCGGTGTTGCGGAACAGGACAAACGGCTGGTCCGGAAGCGACGATCCGGCCGCGGCGATCGCAGCGGAGGATGTTGCCAGGCTGGCAGCCTGAAAGCGCTGGAACGCCTGGGCGGCGTACACGCCAGCGCCGGCGACCACACTGACAGTCACCACAAGGAGGATGACCCACCGAAGCTTTCCGTCGGGCTCCCACCGGTTCCGGGTCATGCCACGCGCTTCTCTTGCCCGATCCCGTGAAGGATGAACGGCGATGCCGCGACGGCGACGGCCAACAGGCAGCCAACGGCAACCATCGCCGTCGTCGGCCCAACTGCGAACCAGAGGACCCCGAAACCTGCCGAAGCAGCCATCCGGCTCACCGCCACTACCGTCTGCGCTGCGCCAATGCCCGTGGCCAGCCTCTCAACCGGTGTGAGCTGGCCGGCAAGTGCTGCCAGCACCCCGTCCGTGGCCGCATAGAAAATGCCCAGAAGGACCAGGCAGCCGAGCGTGGGTCCGATTCCCGCGAACGGCATGGCGGCCAGCAGGTAGCAGGCGAGAAGCGCCGCGTGCCCTGTGATGAAGACCTTGGCTTTGCCCCACCGGTCGGCGAGCCTGCCCATCGGGATGGCAAGCAAAAGGAACACCAGGTTCGTGCCCACATATAGCAGCGGGAACCACTGCACGGCGAAGGAATTCTTATCCTGGAGGACGAGGTAGATGAAGCCGTCTCCCACGGTCAGCAGCCCCAGGACGCCGGCGACGATGAGCAGGCGCCCAAGCCCCGGTTCCCGGAGCATGCCCCAGCGGAACGCAAATGCCTGACTTTTCCGGGTGTCCCCCGGGCGGCGTCCTCCGGCCCGCAGATCCGGGACGAACAGAACCAGCGCCGCCACGCCGATGACCGCGAACGCCAACGACACCACAAAGACTGTCAGGTAGCCGTTGGGGATGAGCATCAGAATGAAGAATGCCAGGAGCGGACCGGTGGCGGCGCCGATGTTATCGAGCATGCGGTGGACGCCGAAGTGCCTGGCCAGATGTTCGGGCTGCGCCGATACCGTGACCAGCGCGTCGCGGGGAGCGGTGCGGATTCCCTTGCCGATTCTGTCGCCAGTGATGATCGCTGTCAGGGACCAAAAGCCGCCGGCAAAAAGCAGACCGATTCTGGCCGCCGCCGACAGCCCGTACCCGGCCAGGGCCACCCGCTTGGGATGGCCGATCCGGTCAGCAGTCCACCCGGCGGCGATCCGGACCAGGGCGCTTGCCCCCTGGTTGAGGCCGTCAAGCACGCCAAACGCGATCACCGAGAGCCCCAGGAAGCCTGTGATGTACAGGGGCAGGATGGCTGCCACGGACTCTGAGGAGACGTCGGTGAACATACTGACCACACCAAGCCACACTATGGTGTGGGAGAGTTTGAACCGGGTTCCGGGCCGGCGGGTCCGGCCTGCCGTGACCACCTGTTCGTCCTTCTTGCCGCCGTTGCGGTCTGACACGGAAAGGTACATCAGCGGGTCCGTTTACGCATGGAGGGTGGCCAGAAGTGTGAACCGCGTGCTTCCGGTACCCGTGGTGGTGATGGCTACCGTCACAGTGTCAGTCCCGCGTGAGAGGCGGACGGACCGGCCATCCCCGGAAGACACTGATTCGGACTGGAAGCCCAGGGCCAGCAGTGACTGCTGGAAATGACCTATGGTCTGGAGAGGAGTCAGGTCCACAATACCGACCGCGCTGGCCTGCAGGGTCCGGTCCTCGGAGCTCACACTCGTCGACACCACCGCTGTCCGGTCGGGGAAGGTCACGACGTTGGCGGGGAAGCCGTCCACTACCTTGCCCTGGGCTGACGCGGGTGCGGGCAGCGGAGTCCGGATCAGGGCGGCCGGCGGCGAAGGCATGGGCAGCCCCGTTGGGGCATCACTGGCTGGCGGCAGAACCTCCTGGATCCGGCGTCCTGCCGGATCGGAGGGACCCTGTGAAGGAGTCACGCCGGCGTCAGGGGGTGCCACCGCAGCCGACGGCGATTCCGTGCCGCTTCCAGGTGCTGCGGCGGTCCCGGTCCCGGAGGGCTGCGGGACACTGCTGTCCACCGGTCCGGTGCCGTTGACCGCTGCGGGCGGGGCTTTGGCGGGCTGTGATGCCTGATCCAGCACGACAGCTGTTCCGCCCAGGGCAACAGCTGCAATGACTCCGGCGAGTACCAGTTTCTTCGCGATCATGGCTCCGCCAAGGCCACCGCGGTAATGACACCCCAGGCTTTCATGCGCCCAGTCTGCCAACGGAACCCGCATTGGGGAACCGCAGAATCCGCAGACTTTTCCTGTGCTCTACCAGCGACCGTTCCGTGGTCGCGGCTGACAGACAGGGCACGTGTAGGAGGACCGGTTCATGAACTGTTCGCGGCGGATGAGGGAGTTAATTCCGACGGCGGCGCACCGGTTGCAGGGCTGCCCTTCCCTGCCGTAGGCGTTCAGGGAGCGGTCGAAGTAGCCGGAGGCGCCGTTGACGTTCACGTACAGGGAGTCGAAGCTGGTTCCGCCTGCCTCGAGGGCATCGAGCATGACTTCGCGGGCGCTGGTGATCACGCGTTCCGCATCCGAACGGCGCAGCTTGTCCGTGGGGCGGGCGTAATGCAGGCCGGCACGCCACAGGGATTCGTCCGCGTAGATGTTTCCGATGCCTGAGACCAGCCCCTGGTCCAAAAGGGCGCGCTTGAGGCCGGTCCTGCGTTTCCTGAGCCGGCTGTAGAAGAGCCCGAAGGAGAAGGCGGGGTCCAGGGGGTCCCGGGCGATATGAGCCGCCTCTTCGGCAATCAGCGGAAGCGGCGATTCGGCGAGGCCGCCGGGACCGCCGTCGTCCGTGGGCACCAGGTCCGTCACAAAAAGGCCGCCGAAAATGCGCTGGTCCACAAACCGCAGTTCGTCCGGCATGCCGTCGGCGGGGCTCAGGCGGAGGCGGACCTTCAGGTGTTTCTCGTCCGGAACGGAAGGGTCCTGCATCAGCAGTTGACCGCTCATTCCAAGGTGGGCCATCAGGGCGACGGCCGGCACAGACTGTTCCGGAGGGGCCTCTGCGGACGGGGTGTCGCGCAGTGGCATCCACAGGAATTTTCCGCGGCGCACCACGTCCACCACCGTGGTGCCCTGGAGGTTCCCGATAAAGTCCTCGGGACCGAGGGCGTGGCGGCGGAGCGATCGGGGGTCCAGGACCTCAACGGAGGTAATGGTGCGGCCGCGGAGCCATCTCACCAGCCCGCGTCGGACCACTTCAACTTCAGGCAGTTCGGGCAAGGCCGGACCTTAGGCGCCGGGCGCGGGCTCGGCTGATCCGCCGGCCGCGGTTCCCTTGGCCGCCGCTTCCTTGGCTGCCGACAGGGTACGCCAAGCGTCCGCGGCAGCTTCCTGTTCGGCTTCCTTCTTGGAATGGCCGGAACCGTTGCCGTACGGCTTGCCGCCGATGTTCAGGACCGCCTTGAAGGTGCGGGCGTGATCCGGACCGGCACCCTCGACCGCGTAGAAAATGGTGCCGAGCTGACGGCTGGCGGCCAATTCCTGGATGCTGGTCTTCCAGTCGGTGCCGGCGCCAAGGGCTGCTGCGTCCTTGAGGAGCGGGCCGATCAGCCGCATGACCAGCTGCCGTGCGGTTTCGATGTCATTGGACACGTAGGTGGCGCCGATGAGCGCTTCCATGGTGTCCGCCAGGATGGAGGCCTTGTTCTTACCCTCGGTGAGCTTTTCGCCCTGCCCCAGGTAGATGTAGTCGCCGATGCCCAGGCTCCGGCCAATGCCCGCCAGGGCCCTTGTGCTGACCACCGCGGAGCGGCGTTTCGCAAGGTCGCCTTCGGGCAGCGTCGGGTTGTCCCGGTACAGGGCGTCCGTCACGGAGAAACCCAGGATGGAGTCGCCGAGGAACTCGAGCCGCTCATTGGTGGGGATGCCGCCGTTTTCGTAGGCGTAGGAACGGTGTGTCAGAGCAAGACGAAGCGTCCCGGCGTCAATGGAGACACCGAGACGCTTCAGAAGCTCTTCAGTTGAAGACATCATGTCAGCCTTGGGGGCCGATTAGACGTCTGCGACCTTGCGGCCCTTGTACTCAAGGAACAGCGCAGTGCCAGCCGAGTCGGTAACGACCTTTGCCTGGTGCGGCAGGCTGTAAGTAACCTGGCCGTTCTCGACAGTCTTCACCAGGTGGGGGGCAGTTGCCTTCCACTGGGAGCGGCGGGCGCGGGTATTCGAGCGAGACATTTTCCGCTTCGGGACAGCCACGGCTAACTCATTTCTCTCTAGACAAACACGTACAAATCAGTTTTGCCGGTCAGGCTTAGCCAAGTCAGCCAGGGCGGCCCAGCGAGGATCTACAACCTCGTGGTGATGCCCCGGCTCGTCTTCCAGGCGCGCTCCGCATTCGGAGCAAAGGCCCTGGCAGTCTTCCCGGCACACCGGCTGGAACGGCAGCATGGTTACAACTGCGTCCCGCAACACCGGCTCAAGATCGATCAGATCGTGCTCGACTCGACGTTGCTCTTCTTCGTCTTCTTCATCCGAAAGCAGGACGCCTTCATAGAAGAAAAGTTCTTGCACATTGACCTCAAGGTCATACGCAAGGGGATCCAGGCATCGGCCGCATTCGCCTGTAACTTCGGCGAGCGCGGTTCCTGATACCAGAATTCCTTCGTGTACGGCCTCAAGCCTCAGGTCCAGCTCGATATCCGAGCCTTCCTGAACGCCAATGAGTGCCACGCCAAAATCCTTTGGCGCGGGTACATGTTCTTTCAGCGTCCGCATGCTGCCCGGGCTGCGCCCGAGATCCTTGACGTCGAACGCCAAGGGCGAACTAGCATCTCGTTTAATGAGAACTCCTGTTGAACATATGACCGACGTACTATCTTAGCCTGAAGAGCCGCAGGGACTCAAACCGGGCGTCGGACAGCCGCCGAAGTACCGGACAAGCCTACCCTCTTGAGCGCGGGTCCTACGCCGACTCGCCTGAGAGCAGCCTTTTTTGCACGGAACGCGGTACATAGTCCGAGACGCTGCCGCCCAGGCTCGCCACTTCCTTGATGAGGGTGGAGGACAAATGCAGGTAGTGTGCCTCGGCCGGCAGGAACACGGTTTCAACGCCGCTGAGCTGGCGGTTCATGGTGGCCATCGGGAGTTCGTAATCAAAGTCCGACGACGACCGGAGGCCCTTCACGATCGCGGACACACCACGCTGGCGGCAATACTCAGCCAACAGGCCCTCCCCCACCGGCTCCACCACGATGCCCTGCAGCGACGCCAGCGTTTCGCGGGCCATGTCGATCCGGTCCCCCAGGCTGAACCTGTACTTCTTGGCGTAGTTGGTGGATACCGCCACAATGACTTCGTCAAAAAGCCCGGAGGCGCGGGCAATGACCTCGAGGTGACCGTTGTGGATGGGGTCATAGGATCCGGGGCAGACAGCGCGTCTCATGCACCGAACCTACCGCATGCGAAGGCCGGGATACCATGACTGCATGCATCCACCACGGCAACTTTCCCTGCCCGCAGCAACGGCTCCGTGGCAGCGGACAGCGGCCGGCGCGAACCTCCTGGGCCCCGCCGGCCAGCTCGGCGTCACCATCTTCGAGGAGATGACCACCCTGGCGGCGCGCACCGGCGCCATCAACCTGGGGCAGGGCTTTCCGGACGAGGACGGACCGGCTGAGATCAAGGCCGCAGCCATGGCCGCCATCGAGTCCGGGGCCAACCAATATGCGCCCGGCAAGGGCCTTCCGGAGCTGCGTGAGGCTGTCGCGGCGCACCAGGCCCGGTTCTATGGCCTGACTCCGGATCCGCTGACGGAGGTCATTGTCACCACCGGAGCCACCGAGGCCATCGCCGCCGCCCTGCTGGCATTCGTAGGCCCGGGCGATGAAGTGCTGACCTTCGAGCCGTTCTACGACTCCTACGGCGCCGTCATCGGACTGGCGGGGGCCACCCACACCACCGCTCCGCTGATTTCCCCCGATTTCTTACCGGACATGGCGGCCCTCGAGGCGGCGTTCACGGACCGGACCCGCGTGGTTCTGCTGAACAACCCCCACAACCCCACCGGCGCAGTGTTCCCCCGCCAGGTCCTTCAGCGCGTCGTCGAGCTCGCCGTAAAGTTCGATTGCCTGATCATCACCGACGAGGTCTACGAGCACCTGACCTTCGGCGCCAGCCACCTTCCCGTCGCGACGCTGCCGGGAGCCGCCGAAAGGACCATCACCATCTCCTCGGCGGGAAAGACCTTCTCCTTCACGGGCTGGAAAATCGGCTGGCTGACCGGACCGGAACAGCTGGTGGCGGCTGTCCGCACGGTCAAGCAATTCCTGACCTACAGTTCCGGCACGCCGTTCCAGGCCGCCATTGCCACCGGGCTGGCGTTGCCGGACGAATTCTTCCAGGGGATTTCGGCCACACTGCAGAAGAAGCGGGACATCCTCAGCGATGGCCTCCGGGCCGCCGGCTTCGATGTCTTTACCCCGCAGGGCACCTACTTCGTCAACGTTGATACCGCACCCCTCGGCATTGCCGACGCCGTGGACCTGGCCCGCCGGCTGCCCGCCCTGGTGGGGGTGGCCGCGATCCCCGTGCCCGTCTTCTGCCACCCCGAGGGTGCCGCACGGACCCGGAGCCTGCTCCGTTTCGCGTTCTGCAAGAAGGTGGAGGTCCTCGAGGAGGCTGCCGCCCGGCTGGCCACCCTGACCGGGAAGCTGTGATGGCGGAGCCCGACGGCACCCGGGCCGCCAGCCGCTTCCTGCGCACCACCGGGCAGCATGCGGTGATCGAGCCCGACACGTTCACGGAGGGCGGTTTTGTGCTGAGCATCGGAGGGGCCGAGCAGTCCCACGTCGATTTGGCCGACCCCGCCGACATCTTCTACGAGTACCTGCGCAGGATCGGGCACGTGGTGGATCTTGCGGCCCCGTGGGGTGAGCCCATCACGGCCCTCCACCTGGGCGCCGGCGCCCTCACGCTGGCCCGCTACATCCAGGCCACCCGGCCGGGGTCCGTGCAGTACGCCGTGGAGCTGGAGCGTGAACTGCTGGACTTCGTGCTGCAGCAGCTCCCGATGCCGGCGGGAACGCGGCTGCACACGGTGATCAGCGACGCCCGGGAGTCGCTGTCCGCGCTGCCCGCGGAATTGCGCTTCGACGTCGTCATTCTGGACATTTTCTCCGGGCCGGAGGCGCCGGAACACATCGCCTGCACCGGGTTTTACCAGGAGGCCGCGGCTCGGCTGACCCCGCGGGGCGTGCTGATCGTGAACGTGGGCGACGAGCCGGGCCTCACGCTGGTGCGGAGCCAGGTCGCAGCGATGCGCCGGGCCATGACCGACGTTGCGGCGTTCGCGGAGACCGGCATGTTCGCGGGCCGCTACCCCGGCAACATCATCCTCGCCGGCACGCAGTCCGCCTGGCCTGACGCCTGGACCGCGGCACTGACCGCCCGCGGCCCGCACCCGGCAAAGGTACTCGCCGGTGTTGAGCTGGACGTGCTCTCGGACTGAGCCGCAGCCCAGCCCACCCGCAGTCGCCCCTGCCGTGCGGGGACTCTGCCGGGCGGAAATAAAGCGTTGGGGAAAATTATCATTGACAGTTTCAACTATATGGGTTGTTATCTATATACCTTCGCGGGACCGCAGAGTTTGCCTGGCAGCGGACCCGATCGTTGATAACTCGCCCCAAGGAAGTGGACTGTTATGAAAAAGCTAAAACTGGCCGTTGCCGGCGTTGCCGCGGCGTTGCTGCTCAGCGGCTGCGGCGGCGGATCGCCGTCGGGCTCCACCTCGTCCTCTGCCGCGGCCGGAGGCGACGGTGTACGCAACATCAGCGTTGGTGTCATCTCGATCGCGCCGTCCGCTGCCGTGCAGCTGGGCATCGACGAGGGCATCTTTGAGAAGCACAAGCTGAAGGTCGAGCTGCAGAGCGGGCAGGGCGGGGCAGCCATGCTGCCGGCGGTTTCCACCGGCACGATGAACTTCTCCGTGGGTAACCCGCTGTCCGTACTCCTGGCCAAGAACAAGGGCCTGGACATGAAGATTGTCTCCGGGTTTTCGAATTCCCTCCCCACCGGCAATGACATCAATGGCGTCGTCGCCAAGGCCAACTCCGGCATCACCACGGCCAAGGACCTGGTGGGCAAGAAAGTGGCCGTCAACACCATCAATGCCCAGGGAGACCTGACCATCAAGGAAGTGGTGTCCAAACAGGGCGGCGATCCGGGCGGGGTCCAGTTCCTTGAGCTGCCGTTCCAGGACATGGGGGCCCAGCTGGCCCAGGGGAATGTGGACGCCGTCTGGGTTCCCGAACCGTTCCTCTCCGGCCTGCTGGCCGACGGCAACAAACTGGTGACGTACAACAACCAGGAGGCAATCCCGGGCCTGCCCACCATGGTGACCTTCACCAGCGGCAGCTACGCCCAACAGAATCCCCAGGAGGTGGCTGACTTCAAGGCGGCCATGACGGAGACTCTCGCCCTGGCGCAGAGCAACCCGGACAAGGTCCGGGCACTGCTGCCCGCGTTTATGAAGATGCCGGAGTCGGTGGCCAAGAACCTGCGGCTCGAAGCATTCGACGGGAAGCTGGATGCGGGAACGCTGGGCAAACTTGGCGACCTGATGGCCAAATACGGCATTGTGCCTTCGGCGCCGGATGTTTCGGGCACGATCCTGAAATAGCGGTTGCCGGGTGACCGGACGGGGACGACGGCGGGAACTCCGCCGTCGTCCCTCTGCATCCTGCAAGGGGGGTGCTTCCGCCGGGGGGAGGCGCTACGCCATGGCCTCCACGCCGGGAACGATGGCGTCCGGCACTGAGGGTTCCGCGAACCAGAGCTTGGTTTCGCCGTACTTCCGTTCCGCAAACCGTTCAAGGCCCGCGGGCCAGCCGGGTTCGGGCGAGCGCGAGGAACGCTCCACCACCACCACCGCGGCCGGGGCGAGATGCGGCGCGAGTTTGGCCAGGACTGCGGACACGGCAACCTCGTCCAGCGGGTAGGGCGGATCCAGGAAAATAAGGTCCCAGTGGGTGTCCTCGGCCGTCCGCTCCAGGAACGGCTCCACCCTGGAGCGGTGGACCGTGACGGCCTTGCGGCCCACCGCGCCGTTGACGAGGTCGGCATTGCGCTGGCAGACCGAACTTGCCTTGCCATCGGATTCCACCAGATCCACGGAGCTGGCTCCCCTGCTGCCGCTCTCCACCCCCAGCGCCCCGGACCCGGCGTAAAGATCCAGGACCCGGGCATCGGCAATGACCCCGAAGGCGTCAAGGCGGGAGAAGAGCGCCTCCTTGACGCGGTCCGTGGTGGGCCGGGTCATGGACCCCGGGACGCTGACCAGCGGTGTCCCGCCGGCGGCGCCCGCAATGATGCGGCTCATGCCCGCGTCCTATCCGCGTTCAAGGAACGCCTCCTTCTCGGGGTTCAGGTATTCGTCAATGGCTTCGGCGAGGCGGGGATGCCGTACCAGCGCCGGGTCCGATCCCACCACGTCCTGGGCGTCCTTCCTTGCCCGGGCAATGATGTCCTCGTGCTCCAGCACCCGCAACAGTTTCAGGGTGGAACGGCCGCCGGACTGGGACGCGCCCAGGATGTCGCCTTCGCGCCGCAGCTTGAGGTCTTCCTGGGAAAGCACAAACCCGTCCGTCGTGGAGGCCACCGCGTCCAGCCGGCGCCGGCTCGGGTGGCCCGGTTCCAGGCTGGTGACCAGCAGGCAGGTGCCCGGGAGGCCGCCGCGGCCAACGCGGCCGCGCAGCTGGTGAAGCTGGGAGATGCCGAAGCGGTCGGCGTCGAGGATCACCATGAGTGTGGCGTTGTGGACGTCCACACCCACTTCGATCACGGTGGTGGACACCAGGAGTTTGGTCCGGTTGGCGGTGAAGTCGGCCATGGCGGCGTTTTTCACCGCAGTGTCCAGGCGGCCGTGCATCGGTCCCAGCGGCACGCCGGCGAGGGCGGGTTCCTGGAGCAACTGCTCGACGACGGCGGTGACGGACGCGAGTTCGCGTTCGCCGCCGTCGCCTGCCAGGGCAGCCGCGGACGGTTCCGCTTCGCCGGGGCTGAAATCGCCGTCGTCGTCCGTTCCGATCCGGGGGCACACGACGTAGACCTGGTGCCCGGCGTCGATTTCCTCGCGCGAACGCGACCAGATCCGCGCTGCCCAGCCGGGGTTTTCGGCCAGGCCCACCACGTGGGTTGAGATCGGCGCGCGCCCTGCGGGGAGCTCGTCCAGGATGGAGGTCTCGAGATCGCCGAAGACTGTCATGGCCACGGTCCGGGGAATGGGGGTGGCCGTCATGACCAGCAGGTGCGGCGGCTTGTTGGCCTTGGACCGGAGGACGTCGCGCTGCTCCACGCCGAACCGGTGCTGTTCGTCCACCACGATCAGGCCCAGGTCATAGAACGCGACGTTCTCGCTCAGCAGCGCGTGCGTGCCGATCACGATGCCGGCGGCACCGGAGGCGGCATCGAGCAGGGCCCGTTTGCGGGCTGCCGTGGACATGGATCCGGTGAGCAGGGTGACCTGCACGGCACCTTCGGCCAGGCTTCCCAGCAGCCCGTCCGGGGACAGCATGGGATCGCGGGAGAGGGAGCCCAGGGTTCGGCGGATGGATTCGAAGTGCTGGGCGGCGAGGACCTCGGTGGGTGCGAGCAGTGCCGCCTGGCCGCCGGCGTCCACCACCTGCAGCATGGCCCGCAGCGCCACAATGGTCTTGCCGGAGCCCACCTCCCCCTGCAGGAGCCGGTTCATGGGGCTGTCCTGCGCAAGTTCGGCGGCAAGGGTTTTTCCTACGGCGGCCTGTCCGGCGGTGAGCGTGAAGGGCAGTTGCCGGTCGAAGGCCGTCAGCAGGCCCTCCGCGGCGGGGCGGCGGGCGGTGGCTTCCTCGGCCGCGAGCTGGGCACGGCGCCGGGCCAGTGCGGCCTGCAGGACCAGGGCTTCCTGGAACCGGAGCCGGTCCTGGGCGCGCCTCCAGTCGGCCTGCGTTTCGGGTTTGTGGATGAGCCGGTAGGCCTCCGCCACTGGCAGGAACTTTTCCCTGCGGGTGACGTCGGCCGGAAGCGGGTCCGGCAGGGCCTCCAGATCGACGGTTTGGAGGAGTGTGTCGATCACTTTCTGGATGGACCAGCTGGTGAGCTTTGCCGTGGCCGGGTACACCGGGACGGGCATGGCTGCGAGCTTTTCCGGGTCCATGCCGGGCATGTCCGGGTCTTCGTCCAGGAGGTTGAAGTCCGGGTTGGTCAGGCCGAGCGAGTTGCCGTACCGGGTTACTTTGCCGGAGAACATGACGCGCCGGCCCGGCAGGAGTTCCGCCTGGGCGCGGTAACCGCTGAAGAAGGTGATTTTGAGGGTGCCGTGCCCGCTGCCGGCGCTGACGGAGGCCAGGCGCGGACGGCCGTGGGAGGCGGCGTCATCGGTGATGATGACATCGGTAATGGACCCGCGGCGGGTCTGCATTCTGCGGGTGCTGTTGGAGAGGACCCGGGCGATGAGGGTGACTTCCTCGTCGACGGGCAGTTCGTCGATAGGTGTCAGCTCGCCCCGGTTGAGGTAGCGGCGGGGGAAGTAGTTCAGCAGCCCGCCCACGGTGCTGATGCCCAAATGTTTTTCGATGGCCGAGGCTGACCGTTTTCCGATCAGGCGTTCAAGGCGCTGGCCGAGTTCAGCGCTCATGTCCAGAGGAGCTCGCTGGAGCTGGTTCGGGATCCCGGGCTATGGCGAGTTCGCTGACGGTGAGTTCCGAGGGGTGGCCCAGGGAGCGGATCAGGGCAACGGCCGGGGTGGCGTCCGGAACGTGGACGTGGACGCGCCAGCGGTAGTTGCCGTCCGGCTCCGCGGCGTTGCCCACCTGGCTCATGATGACGGAATCGCCGATCTCATCCAGCCGTTGCCGGAGGGTGGCTGCGTTCAGCGGTGAGAGGCTGATGGTGCACATGACCTCAACGCCGTCGTCATCGGGCATGGTGGCGTGGATGTGGGGGTCCTGGACGTCGTAGCCGTGCAGCCCGTCGAGGAGTTCGCCCTGCAGGCCCTCCCCCAGGACAGCGGAGCGGAGGCAATCGAGGATCAGCAGCATGCCAACGCCCCCGGCGTCGACCACATGGGCAGCTTCGAGGGCGGCCAGCTGGCCCTCCGTGCTGACCACCGCTCCCAGCGCCCCCTCGACGGCGGCATCCAGGGTTTTGCCCAGGGCAAGGTTGCTGTCGTCGCCGTTGTGGCCGGCATCCACTGCGGCGGCGGCCCGGGCGGCGGCTTCCATTACTGACAGCATGGTGCCCGGCACGGGGTCGCTCAACGCGGACCAGGCACGGATCTGGGCACGGTTCAGGGCCGCGGCCAGCAGCGCCGACGTGAGGCGGGTGTGCCCTTCCAGCGGCTCCGCGGCGGCGCAGAGGAACACAGCGAAAAGGGTGCCGGAGTTACCGCGGGCCTGCTCCATGGCGGCCCGGCCGGCGTGCGCCAGCACTGCTCCCACATCCGTCTGTGCCGGGTCCGCAGGGGCGGCGGGGTCCTGGCCTGCGTGGTAGCTGTGCAGGGCACGGGCGGCCGCGCGGACGGTGAGGTACAGGTTGGTGCCGGTATCGCCGTCGGCCACGGGGAAGATGTTGATGGCGTTGATGCGGTCGCTGTGGTTGGCGATGGCTGTTTCGGCCTGGTCCAACCACCGCTTCATCGCCTGGGCATTCGCGGCAACCTTAGTCTGCAAAGTGATCCCATCCCGTGGCGCCAGCGACGCGGCCTGCAATTGTGACGCCCGGGCCAGTGTGGGTTCCCGGGGCTTGTACTGAGCCTATCGCAGTGAATCCGGCCGGAAGCTGAATGCCGGCAGGGAATGTAGCCAGCAGCCCGTGGTCCTCTCCCCCGCCCAGCACCCAGGCCAGGGGGTCCGCTGCGAGGATGTCCGACGCCGGGCTGAGGCTTTCGGCCTGCCGCTTCAGTTCCCGCGGGTCCAGGTCCAGCACCACGCCGCTGGCGGCGGCGAGGCGGCCGCCGTCGCGCACCAGGCCGTCCGAGATGTCCATCATGGCAGTGGCCCCGGACAACCGGGCCAGGGGGCCCGCTGCCAAGGGAGGCTGCGGGCGGGACTGGGTGTGGATGAGGGCGCGCTGAGGTTCGTTAAGGGAGTCGAGGGGAGTTCCGGATTCCAGGAGCGCGAGTCCGGCGGCCGCCCGGCCCACCGTGCCCGCCAGCGCCAGCACGTCGCCTGCGCGGGCCCCGGAGCGGAGCACGGGGTTTCCGCCGTCCAGCGTGCCCAGCACCGCCACGGTCACGGAAATTTCCGTGCCGCGGCCCAGGTCCCCTCCCGCCACGGAGCAGGCCGTGGCACCCAGTTCCCCGATGGCGGCGGTGAGTCCGTCGGCCAGGTCCTCCACCCAGCTGACGGGTGTATCGGGCGGCAGTGTGAGGCTGACCACCAGCGACGTCGCCGTGCCGCCCATGGCGTTGATGTCACTGAGGTTCTGGGCCGCGGCTTTCCACCCGACATCGAAGCCGGTGGTGCGGTAGCCGTTGTTCCAGTGAAGCCGGAAGTCCTGGTCCTGGACCTGGGTGTCGATGCTGATCAGGGTCCGGCCGTCCGGCGCCGCCACCAGCGCGGCGTCGTCCCCCGGGCCGAGGAGCGTGGCCGCGCCGCGGGCATTGCCGGTCATGTCCAGGCGCGGAAAGATCCGGGCCAGGAGCTGGGATTCGGACAGCCCGGAGACTGCGGGGGTTTCATCGGTCAGCGGTTTTTCAGGCACGCAACTACGGTATCTGCTGCCACCGACATCGAGGCACTGCCGCTGCACCTAGACTTGCAGGGTGCATCAGAAGGGGACCGTCGCCGTGAAGATCATCACCGGCACCCTCCTCGGTCTGTTTGCGGTGTGGTTCACCGTCTGCCTGTTCCTGTTCAACCTTGACTCCCCCGCCGCGCCGGCGTCCCATGTTGATGCCGTCATTGTTCTAGGCGGCAGCAGCGCGGAGCGCCTGCCCGTGGCCCAGCGCTTGGCCGCCGACGCCGGTGCCCCCGTTCTGGCGGTGTCCTGGACGGATACACCGGGAAACCTCACCGCGGACACCCTGTGCCGGGAGGCGTCCTTTCCCAGTTCCTCGCTGGTCTGTTTCCGGCCGCCGGGCATGGATACCCGCGGGGAGGCGGAGGCGATCCGGAAGCTGGTGAAATCCAACGGATGGTCATCCATTGCAGTGGTCACGTCCTCCTACCATGTCCCCCGGGCCAGGACGCTGATCGAGCAATGCACCGATGCCCGGGTGAGCATGGTGGCGTCCGAACCCAAGCTGGACTCCCTGCAGTGGCTGCGGCGGTTTGTGATCGAAACCGGCGGCCTCCTGGACGTGAAGCTGGATCCGGAATGCGGTACCTAGGCGCTGGATGCAACAATTGAAGCTGCCCTGGGTAGAACGGTCGGGCTGCATTCATGGTGAGGAGAGGTGACTTTGAGCGAGACTGACGGTCCCGAACTGCCACCGGCCACGGGTCCCCGGCACATGCGCAAACGCCGGTTCCGCCGGGAGATACCGGACGAGCTGCTGCCGGGAGGCCGCGCTTTGGCGGAGCCGGATTCACCACGCCGCGAGGATTCCACCCGGGAACCCGAAAAGCCAAATGCAACATCGGGGCCCGCATCAAGAAGTGCCGGCCAGCGCAGAAAACGCCTTGTGGCACTGTGCGTAGTGATCCTGGTTGCGCTCAGCATCCCGGCCCTGGCTCTGCTGTTGATCTTTGCCGGCTGAGCCCTGAGGCCGCAACACAATTCATCGGTTCGTTGTCACTGCGATAGCATCGGACCACCACCACTGCCACTCTTGAGGGAATCCATGCCCAGTGTCATGCCAATTTTCGGGACACGTCCGGAAGCCATCAAAATGGCCCCGATCGTCACGGCTCTTCAGGAATCCCCGGATTTCGACTGCATAGTTACGGTTACGGGCCAGCACCGCGAGATGCTGGATCAAGTCAACGAGCTGTTCGGCATCGTTCCGGACCACGACCTCAACATCCTGCAGCAGCGCCAGTCCTTGTCCGCGATCATGACCCGCACCATCGATGGCTTGGACAAACTCTTTACTGATAACAAGCCCGACGCCGTCATCGTCCAGGGGGACACCACCACCTCTACGGCTGGCGCCATTGCAGCTTTTTACCACGGCATTCCTGTGGTGCACGTAGAAGCAGGCCTGCGCAGCGGAAACCTGCTCTCGCCCTTTCCGGAGGAAGCGAACCGCAAAATAACGAGCCAGATCGCCAGCTTGCACCTCGCACCCACCAGCACCAGCAAGGCGAACCTCCTGGCGGAGGGCATCTCAGGTGATGACATTGTGATCACCGGTAACACCGTGATCGATGCATTGCTCACCACGGTCGACAAGATGATCCCCTTCACCGACCCTCAGCTTGAGGAATTGGCTGCAAGCGGACGCCGGATCCTCCTGGTGACAACCCACCGCCGCGAAAACCAGGGCGACACCATGCACGGCATTGGCCGGGCTCTGGCGCGCATCGCGGATGCCGAACCGGACCTGGTCATCGTGCTGCCGGCCCACAAGAACCCCGTTGTCCGCGAAGCCGTCCTTCCAGCGATTGAAGGAAAGACCAACGTCATTGTCACCGAGCCTCTCGCCTACGGCGAGTTCACCCGCATGCTTTCACTGGCGCACATCGTGCTCACCGATTCTGGCGGAGTCCAGGAAGAAGCCCCCAGCCTCGGTAAGCCGGTCCTGGTGATGCGTGAAAATACTGAGCGTCCAGAGGCAGTACATGCCGGCACCGTAGCCCTAATCGGCACGGACGAGGAACGAATAGTCAAGGAGGTGGATCGCCTTCTCAACGAACAAAATCACTTCGATTCGATGGCCAACGCTGTCAACCCTTACGGTGATGGCTACGCTGCAGCGCGAACAGTGGCCGCAATTTCCGAACTCCTGCACTTGGGAAGCCGACTTGAGGATTTCAACCAAGGGCACACAACACATGAGCAAACGAAGCATGACAACATCCCTCACACCGGAGGAACACGTTGAAGTTGAAGCTTAAGGGCTACTTTAATGAAGAGGGATCGCCCGTCCTCGAAGCTAAAGCCGCTATTGCAATGCTGTCCGAAACTACGGCGAAGGCTCCGCACGTACTTGGTTATACCCCAGTTGGCAGAGTCAACCCCTATCAGTCTCTTCTCTATAAGGCGACATCTGAATACGACATTGCAACCGTACCGATAGTGGACAGTTGGTCGTTTGGCAGTCTGCCATTAGTCGGGTCTCGCGGATCTCAATTAATTCTCCACATTCACTGGACGTCATTTATCCTGAACGACGTCAAAAATTACACTACTGCCAAGAAAAAACTGGGTGACTTCCAGAGCGCTATCGATGAATTCAAGAGCCGCGGGGGACGAATTGTTTGGACGCTGCACAACATAATCCCGCATGGTGCGCAATATCCAGACCTCGAAATGATGGCGCAGCAAATTCTCGCAGACGAGGCCGACGTCTTGCATGTTCTTTCTGACGCTTCCGCCGAGATGATGTCCTCGGCGCTGACAATCGATAGAGCCAAGCTTCTAACGGTACCGCACCCCAACTACCGCACAACTTACGAAGATTACGTCACCCGCAACAACGCGCGGCTTGAGTTCGGCATCGGTCCAAAGGATAGGGTCTATGTAATTCTCGGCGCCCTTAAAGCCTACAAAGGATTGCAACGCCTTTTGGATGCTTTCGACGAATTCTGCGATCTAGACCCTTCGATCCCGCGCAAGCTCTTGGTAGGCGGAAACCCAGATGGCACACCCGAAGTTGACGCATTTGTAGCACAATGCCAAGCTCACCCAAATGTCCTGATCGAAGCCAAAAAAGTTCCCAACCATTTTGTCCAAAATTACATGCGTGCCGCCGATGTTGGGCTTGCCCCGTATACCCGCATGTTGAATAGCGGTGCCATCCTTCTTTACCAATCATTCGATCTGCCGATAATCGCATCAGATGTTCCCGCAATCTGGGAAAGCATGCCCGATGAAGTTGGCGAACGAGTGGAAGACAATTCGGTGGAAAAGCTCGTCGAAGCCTTTCAGCGGTCGGAAAGATTCTTTGCTTTTAACGTCACCGGTGCTGTTAGGCGCTACACGGACCAATTTGATGCAGTGGAACTTTCGCGAGATTTCGCGCGAGGGATCTTGGAAAAGCTCGACCAGACGCAGCCGCGCTGAATCTACCCGAAGACCTGGAGGTATAGAAGGATGACCGCAATGAATCCATCGACAGAGGTACAAAAGGGGCGCTCACCGTACCGAGGGAGACCCTCCAAAAACTTTTGGAAGGCAGCGATGTCCAGCGAGGGCTATGAGCCCGGGGCAGGACTCCATGAACAAAAGTTCAGTATCGACCCCTCTGATGCGATAGCCACTGCGGGTAGCTGCTTCGCTCAGCACATTGCGAGGAATTTGCGAGCTAACGGCTTCAACGTCGTGGATTCCGAACCAGCACCCCCATTTCTGTCGGCGTCGACGGCAGAGAAGTTCGGTTTCGGAGTCTACTCAGCCCGATTTGGAAACATATATTACGTTAGGCAACTGCTTCAATTAGCCCAGGAAGCCTTCGGCCTGCGGCGCCCAGCGAATTGGATCTGGACAAAGGACGGACGCTACTATGACGCCCTTCGCCCGACTGTCGAGCCAAACGGATTAAGCAGTCCGGAGTCCGTGAAGGAACACAGAGAGCAGCACCTCAGAGCTGTCCGGACGATGGTGAAGTCCGCTACGGTTCTCGTTTTCACCTTCGGTCTTACCGAAGGCTGGGTGGAGAAGACGACAGGAACTGTCTTTCCGACCGCTCCAGGTACGGTTTGCGGCGATTTTGACTCGGAGATATTTGAATTTAAAAACTTCGACTACCCAGAGATACTTTCTGACTTTCAGGAGCTACGCAACCTCCTACTGGGGCAAAATCCTGACCTGAAGTTTATTATCACAGTGTCTCCCGTTGCTCTTGCCGCGACTGCCACAAAAGATCACGTCTTACTGGCTACTACCTACTCCAAATCTGTTCTCCGCGCTGTAACCGGAGAACTTTCCCGCCTCTACACCGACGTTGATTACTTTCCCTCATTCGAAATCATTACCGGAAGTCAGGCGAGAGGCACGTATTGGGACGAAAGTCTCCGGGGCGTCTCATCGGAGGGTGTTAACGAGGTGATGCGGCATTTCTTCTATTCATATCCGCCCGTGTCAAAGCACGGAGCCGAACAGGCAGTACCAAGCTCAGAGGAACTTCTTTGTGAGGAAGCCATGCTGGAGGTGTTTGCGGAGTGAAGTACTGTTTCATAGGTGACTCGCATCTGGGCCATTTCATGCCCGCTTGGAAAGAGCGCGTAGCAGGCAACGACGCTCTAAAGGCTGATTTCCATATCGAGCGAACCTACGGCCAACTCCCACTAAGAATCTTTGACGGGGAAACAGAAATTGCCAAGTTCGACGATATTCGTTGCGCCTATGCTCCTGAGGTTGATGTGGACGTCTACGACGTCTTCGTAGTCTTTGGCATGCACTTCTCGTTTGCGGCTTTGGCCAAGACCTATGTCAACTTCAGATCTGAAGAGCACGAACGCAGCACGGGCGCCTACCTGTTGTCGCCGACCGCGTATGACTCCATGCTGCACGAACTTTACTCAAACTCCAAAGCAATGAGAGTACTTACTTCCCTGCGGTTGAGCACAACCAAACCAGTCTTTTACGTCCAACAACCGATGCCCTTGGAGTGGGTGTTAGAGCGCACCGAGAAACATCTGGGATTCTTTCGTGAACTGAAGCGCTCAACGGACTTCGAAGTTTTTCAAGTTAACTACGCTAAACAGTTAGAGGGACTTGAGCGCCAGGGCGTGCATCTTTTGGCGCAACCGGAATCCACTCTCGGCCTCGCCGGCTTTACACAAGGCCGATTCGGCCTGGCAGACGCGACGGACTTAAGCCCAGACAGCGCTTACACCAAGGGTGACTACTTCCACATGAACGCGGAATATGGGGACTTGGTGGTTGACCAAATCATTGGGCTTTCCCCAGTTCCAACGAGGGAGATTTTGAATGAGAATTCTTGAAGCCAGGAATCCGGGTCTCAAATACGCCTGGCGTTTCACGGCGCCGACGTCAACACTCGAATTCGTGGTGGACCTATTAACGCCGGTTCCGCCAAAGGGCCTCGTAGCTCTATTAACACTTCCTCGAGGATCATCTATAACGTCAAAAGCTTGGGGTTTTTCCAAGTCGCTGTCAGGACACTTCCGGTATATCGAGCTAGATTCTGCGGATGCCCTCGTTTTACCCGCGATTTCCTTCGATCGAGAAATAGACGACATTGGGCTCTCAATTCTTCCTTGGAGCAACAAACATTTCGCTCCAAGTTCGGCGGTTGCGGGGATTTGGGCGATCGGGGGATATGGAAATCTAAATGCGAACCGGCTCAGTACAATCTCAAAGGGTAGGCTTCTTAGAAATGAATGAAACCCAAGTGAATAATATCGTAGCCCTAGTTGTAGCGGATTTGGACTCTGACGCCGAATCTCTTGCCCGGACCGTAAAGTCGCTTGAGTATGCAAATTTGCGTCCTGCCATCCTTTCGTCGACTACTTTGGGCCATGTCGCCTATAGCGATTACGACAAGTCATATTTCGATCCCAATACCCAGACCATTTCAGCAGCCATCAATGGCTTCATTCAGCATTTCACAGAGAAACATATTCTGATTATTGCTGCCGGCACAATATTTCCTCGTGGAACTAAGGTTGAGTTGGAGAACATGTTGGAATCCAACCCTGCCTCCGTGCTGCGCCTCAGGACACGTGTAGTGCGTCCAATACAGAGTATGACTCAGGCTGAATTGAACGAACTTATCCTTGCCACGTCGAACTCTCGAACGGACTCGGTGGCCTCGAATCGGAACAGTTCGACTGCAGCCATTGTCGTTCCCCGTGAAAGACTGCACTTCCTATGCGGCTTTAAGCCGTCCCTGCGGGAGTTTAACCTCACTGTGGATGATTTTCTGAAAAGATGCCGCAAGTTTGGCATCTCAGAGAAATGGTTGTCTTCTGAACTGGGCGTGTACACGTTGGCCGCGCGTATGAATAAGCGGCGTGAGTCGAGGCCAGTGGCGACGCCGGGCGAGGCGCCTGATTCTTCCCTCTTCGGGGACTTGGAAAATTGGGTGTCGCAAACCGTGGGCACGCCGCTGGTATCCATTGTGATTTCCACCTACAACCGCGCCGACTACATCGCAGACTGTCTGTATTCCATCCAGTCTCAGACCGTCCAGAATTTCGAGGTCATCCTTGTCGACGATGGAAGCACAGACAACACTTCCGATGTCGTGGCTTCCTTCGACGATCCTCGAATCCGCTACTTCCGGCGATCTAATGCGGGAATTTCTGCTTCCCGCAACTTTGGGGCGAGGCAATCACGTGGCCATTTTATCGCCGTACATGATGACGACGACATTATGTTGCCGTGGCGACTTGAATGCCAACTGAAATCGTTGGCGCCAGGTGACCACGGAAGTTTTGGGGTATCCGTGCATTTTGATCACGACACGGGGGAAATGCATCGACTTGTCCACCGCCTTTTCAATATCCAAACTGCCCTTCGATACGGAAATAATCCTACGCATCCCACATGGTTGATCCGGGCTGATATTTTCAGACAGTTTGAATACGATGAAACGCTCAAAAGCGGCGTCGATAACAATGTGGCCATGAGGATGATCCGCTCGGGGGTTCGAATGCGGCATACCGGTGAAAGCCTAATCCTTCGGCGATTGCATGGCGGTCAGATCACCCGCAGTGCAGGAGAGATTCAACAAGCCTCGGCCAAACTCTCACAGCGGATGCTGAAGTTTGCAAATGGAGCCGCAGAGGACCCTGCGAACACTCATACGTCCGAAGAATGGTTATCAGGGCTCGCGGCCGACACATTTGAGAAGAGTGTTCGCCCGTACTTGCCGGATCATCTCGTAGAGCGCCAGGTCCTAACACACGTTAGAAGCACGGCCTCCGATGATGAGTACCGCGACGTGCTGCCGAACACGGCCGGTGTCCGCATCAGCAGGCAGGCCCGGCATCAAGGGGACTGGACAACGGCGCGCCTTTTCTCGGACGTGACCTGGCGTGACATGGCAACGCTGCGGAAGGCCGGCATCGATTTCTCTGCAGTTGAGGGTCCCGTTGGCACTCCGATCGATGCGGTAATCAAGACCATTGGCGCCCATGTAGCCGATGGACGGTCAGATTGCACGTGGGTAATGCAATCAACCTCTCCATCAGCAAGGTCAGCTGCTAGTTCGGATAAGAGGGCAGAGGTCGTGTTTACGGTAGTCGACCAGGTCGACCTAAAAGAGGGCGTTCAGAAGCTCCAGCGGGAAGATCGAGCTGGCGCCTCCGCTGGAGACTCTGAACCGTTCCTGGTTGTCAGAGCAGCTACGGACCTTGGCCGCCTACTTGGCGCGGCACTGAAAAATTCCAGGAGATTGCCTTGAAAATAAGATGGACCGCCAACAATTTCGGACGGTCAGGTATCCTCGCCATTAGTGAAATCGGGGATACCCAGCCGCCGGTCGACACGTTCTACCTGGACTATATAGTGGAGAACACAGACCAAGACCGGATAGCGGTGGCAGCCGCACTCATTTTCGGTGCTTATGCTAATGACCGGCTGCTGTTTGAGAGTCCGATATCGTCGGAAGTTTCGCGATCCATTGAACTATTTCTGGCTGAGCGGTCGCTGCGAGTAGATCCGGTCAGCTTCGTGGACAACAACTCCATTCACGGCGACGCCATCATTGTGCTTGACCATTCGGCAGTCCACGCCCCACCACAGAACCAACTCGGAATGCAGCGGCGGATCAGACTTAGCCTGCTTCCTACCCAGTTCAGCTCGGGTGGCCTTCTGACAATGAACTCGCTGAGCGTCGCGGCAAACGCTTGGTTGCACGCGCGACTGAACGAAGGAATCGGGGAGGATGTGTCCTCGGTTGCAGCTGCCGTGTTGCTGTCCGCGGATCTGAGTGCGGCGGGTCTCGCGTTGTGCAAAGAAGCCCACGTTCTTTCCGATTCGGTGAACCCGGATTCCCTCCGCGCCCTCCTGGAGTCTACCGGCCTCTCACTGGTGATGGGCGACCACTGCAACTAGCGCCACGATCCTCTCCGAAAGTCATGAGGAAAAGCAGCTTCGTAAACTAACACAAATAAGGGACTACGTGTCATTGAGAATCAGCGTCATTGGAACAGGATATCTGGGAGCCACACATGCAGCCTGCATGGCGGAGCTCGGTTTTGAGGTAGTAGGTGTAGATACAGACCCGAAAAAAATTGAACAGCTTGCCGCTGGCGTGTTGCCCTTCCATGAGCCAGGCTTGCCGGAACTTCTCCGCAAACACACGACTAGCGGGCGCCTGCGGTTTACTACCTCTTATGCAGAAATTGGGCCTTGGGCGGACATTCATTTCATAGCCGTTGGCACACCCCAAAAAGCTGGTGACCATGCTGCTGACATGACATACGTTGACATGGCCGTCGAAACTTTGGCCAGCCACATTAGCAGGGATTGCGTCATAGTTGGCAAGTCGACCGTTCCTGTCGGTAGTGCCCGGCGCCTCAGCGATCTAATCAGAAATACAGTGGCTGGGGACAACACAGTGAGTCTGTTGTGGAACCCCGAGTTTCTCCGCGAGGGCTTTGCAGTGCAGGACACACTCCAGCCCGACAGGCTAGTAGTGGGAGGCGATGACGCCCAAGCGATTGATCTACTAAAGGAAGTATATGGGTTACCTCTCGCTTCTGGAACGCCTTTTATTTCCACAGACCTTGAGACGGCGGAATTGGTAAAAGCCGCGGCCAATGCCTTTCTAGCCACGAAAATTTCGTTCATCAACGCTTTCTCTGAAGTAACTGAACATGTAGGCGGCGACATCAGGGTCTTGGCCGATGCAATCGGCCTCGATAACCGGATAGGCCGACGATTTCTCAACGCCGGGGTTGGTTTTGGTGGAGGTTGTCTGCCCAAGGACATAAGGGCGCTTCAGGCACGAGTTAGCGAGCTTGGTCTAGATCGCACAATGCGTTTTCTTACCGAAGTGGACGAAATCAACCTGCGCCGAAGGGATAGAGTTGTCCATCTGGCAAAAGAAATCCTCCATGATCTTCAGGGCCGGAAGATCGCCGTCCTGGGTGTCGCATTCAAGCCCAACAGCGACGATGTTCGTGATTCCCCCGCCTTGGATGTCGCTGCGCAGCTTTACAATGCGGGCGCCGACGTAAGCGTCTTCGACCCGGAGGCGATGAACAATGCCCGATTACGCTTTCCACGCCTGACGTACTCAACCTCAGCTGCTGAAGCTTTGAAGGACAGTACCCTGACGATCTTGCTGACTGAGTGGGAGGAATTCAGGACACTCGATCCCTCGGCGGTCGGGGAAACGGTCGAGTCCAAATCCATAATCGATGGCAGGAATGTCTTGGATCCCATCCGTTGGCAAACTGAGGGATGGCGATTCGAATCACTGGGTCGTAAGTCCTGACAAAGACCTCATTCCGACGACCGCCCACTTTCGACTCTGCTATGCAGATGCGCCATGAATACCGCCGAAACCGAACTTGAGTGACGCGTGAGGCGGCCGCACGGTTGGTGTCGGAATCGGTCTGCCGCGGCGTTTGCCGCTGCTGGAAAAGAGCGAAATGCTCAACATCGCTGGCGCTCGTAGACCCAGGTTAAATCCAACTTCACCGCAATCAAGAACATTGAACGCACAGCCTGGAGCTATTGACGCGCGTCCAACTCCACATCAGTTGTCTCTCTAGAATGGCGTCAGTACAGCGGCAAAACACTCATTTGGCGTCTATTTTCGGTCAGCCTACTCTCCGCATGGTTCGAGGCTCGTCCGTGACCATTAGATTCTGGCGAGGGAGACGCTCGGGTCGCTGCTCTGAATATTCGCTCTTGTGGGGTCCATCTATCGTGTGTTTGGGGGCCGGTGGGCTGAGCGCGCCGTAGCGGTCTTGGGTGCCGGTAGTGGCGTTGTTGGGGGCCACCCAGTTTAGGGGCTCATCAACTATTAGCGTGGTGTCCTTCAAATGAAGGGGCTCGTAGCCCTGCGAGCATAGGTGTTGTCGAGACATCTACTGCGGAGGACTACGAGCCTTGTTACAGATTACGCAGACGTGCGATGCCGCGTCGATTCTGTCTAATTTGGAGGGCCATGTTGTGCTCTCTGCCGAGCATGCCGGCGACACCCGGGCGGCGCTGGTCGAGCCTGTCGGCTGCGAAGGCGCCTGCCCGGACTGCGGTGTGCTGTCGTCTCGGGTCCAGGCCCGCCCGATCCACCGCGTCCGGGATGTCCAGTGCGGCGGAGCCCCGCTGGAAATCCGGGTTCGGAAGCGGCGGCTGGCCTGTTTGGAACCGGAGTGTCCGCGGCGGTCGTTCGTGCAGACCACCGATGAAATTCGGTTGCGGTCCCGGCTGACCAGCATGCTGGTGGCTGGCATTGTCGCCGGGCTGTCCACTGAGCTGCGTGCCGTCTCCGGGGTCGCTGCAGCCGCCGGCCGTGTCATGGACAACAGTCATGCGCGTCACCGCTGACACGGCCGTCCTGGACGGGGGCGTGTGGCAGATAGCTTGAGTTGGTACGCGTGTTCCGGGTTGTTGGTATTGCTGTTCCGGTGAGTTGGTACTGTCGTGGCCGCTGGGTGATGCGCTGTGGGTGAGGCGGTGCACTGGGCGCCGCCTTTTCCTATGTGAGGAGGCAGCATGGCCGATTTCAAGGCCATCATGACCTTGGCTGTTGCTGGTCGGAGCTATGACGAGATCGTCGCGGTGGTGGGGTGTTCACGTCGTGACGTGGCCGCGGCGAAGAAGACGATTGCGGCGTACGGATTTACCGCCGGGCAGATCGGGGCGATGTCTCCGCAGGAGATCGCCCGGTTGTTTCCCGATGGCCGGAAGAGGGTCACGGAGTTATACGAGCGCCCGGATTTTGATCGGGTGCTGGCCTCGATGCGGGAGAACCGGCACTTCACCCTTCAGCAGGCCTGGAGCAGGTATCTGGCGTCGGCCGCCGCGAACGGCGGGAAGAAGTACGGGTATTCACAGTATTGCGCCCTGTTCGCCGACCATGCCCGGGTGAGCGATGTGGTTGCGACTCTGCACCACGAGCCGGGCCGGGCGATGCTGGTGGACTGGGCCGGTGACACCCTGGAGGTCGTGGACGCGGTCACTGGGGAGGTGACCGGTGTCTACCTGTTCGTGGCGGTGCTGCCGTATTCCGGTGCGGTGTTCTGCCATGGGTACACGGACATGACATCGGCGTCCTGGATTGCCGCCCACGTGGCGGCTTTCTCTTTCTATGGTGGGGTCCCGCAGCTGGTGGTCCCGGACAATCCGGCGACCTCGACCCACCGGCCGAAGCGGGGCGAATCGGCCCGGGTGCTCAACCCCCGTTACCAACAGCTGGCCGAGCACTATTCGACGGGGATCGTGCCGGCCCGGGTGAAACGCCCCCGCGACAAGGCCGCGGCCGAGTCGGCGGTGAACGTGGTGAACAAGCGGGTGATCGGCTATCTGGCCGAGGAGGTCTTCACCACGGTGCAGGCCCTGAACGCGGCGATCGGGGCCCGACTGGTCGAGATTAACGAGCAGATTCCCCGGGCCGATGGGAGCACCCGGTGGGAACGCTTCACCGCCGATGAGTCCGGCCTGCTCCAGGCGCTGCCGGCCGACGGGTTCGATTCGGTGGAATGGAAGCAGCTCAAGGTCGGACGGAATTACCACGTCAGCTGCGATTCCCAGCATTACTCGGTGCCCTACACCTATGCGGGGCAGCTGCTGCGGGTTCGGGTCACGTCCACGACGGTGACCGTCTTCGACGGGGACCGGGTCATCTGTGAGCATGTCCGGCGGCAGGGCCGGAAGGGCCAGTATTCGACCGATGTCGCGCATGCCCCGACCCGGCACCGGGGTATCGACGGGTTGTGGTCCAAGCGGTGGTTCACGGACCGGGCCCGGGGCTTCGGGCCGGCCACCGAGGCGGTCATCGCCGGGATCATCGACCGGCACGCCGTGGAGGCCCAAGGCTATCTGGACTGCCAGAACATCCTGGAGTCCCTGGGCAAGCGGAACAAGGCCCGCTTAGAGGCCGCCTGCCAGGTCCTGCTCGACACCGGTCAGGGCCCGGGAACCTACAGCACGATCAAGCGGATCATGGCCACGATCGATTCCGACACCAAGAAGCCCAGAACCATCACACCGGCGGCGGCCACCCGCAAACCCGCTGGCGGCGCCGACCCCGGCGCAGGCCTCCAGGCGGCGGTGCACGTGCGCTCGGCCGAGCACTACCGCCGCGGCGGCCAGGGAGGACAGGGCTGATGTTCACCAGTGAGGACCACGAGAAATTCCGGACCCTGCGCATCGCGCACCTGGCCGTGCGGTTCGAGGAACTGATCACCGATGAGGCCAATGACGAGCTCACTCCCGAGCAGATCTTCCTCACTGCCGTGGACGATGCACTCCACCAGCGCCGGGCCCACCGGATCGACAAGCTCATCCGGGCCGCCAGGTTCCCCATCCCGCAAGCCTCGGTCGCCGAGATCAACTACCAGGAAGGACGCGGCATCACCCCGGTGCGGATGAAACGCTATGCCGCCCACCAATGGCGCCAAGACCCCACCAACCTGCTCGTCATCTCCCCAACCGGTGGCGGCAAGACCTACCTGGCCTGCGCGATCGGGATCGCCGCCTGCCAGAGCGGACACACCGTCTCCTACACCCGAATGGACGACCTCGCCCGCCGGCTGGTCATCGCCCGCGGGGATGGCATCGGGCACCAAAAGCTCCTCAACGAGCTCTCCGACGTGGACCTCCTGGTCATCGATGACTTCCTCACCGTGGGCATCGACCCCGAAGCGGCCAACGACCTCTTCGCGGTCCTAGCCAACCGGGAACACCGCCTGCCCACACTCATCGCTTCGCAGTCCGGCCCGGCCTACTGGGTCGAGGCCCTACCGGATCGGGTGGCCGCGGACTCGATCGTGAACCGGCTGGCCAACAACGCCCGCCAAGTCAACCTCGGCGACGTGGACATGCGACAGCTCCGTGACGACAGGGCCCGGGCTCAACCGGACCACTGGGAATAAGCCCCACCCAGGACACGGTGCCGGCCCCGAGCAGGCAAGCGAAGGGCCGGTACCAAGTTCTCAGAATCCCAGTACCAACTACCCAGACCAGCAGTTCCAACAACAGCTATCTGCCAGGCGTGGATGAACACCGCTTCCGACGGGGTCAGATACCTGAAGGATGACGCCGGCAGGGTCACCCGGGTTGAGCCCCGGCCGATCGTGTTCACCGACCTGGATATCGTGGATGGCCGCCGCGGCCAGGCGGTGCGGGACTGGATCGGGGCCCGGCCGCGCGGGTGGCGGAACAGGGTGGAACTGGTAGCGATGGATATGTGGGCCATCCTCAGACTGCGCATCCATGCTTATCTGCGAAGGCCCATCAAGGCCCCGAAAGGCAAGATCAGGTGGCCTCCAACCTTCAAATACTCAGCTCTGCCAGCATTGCAACCGGATACGCGTTAGTAGCAGCGTACGTTGGTGAATCACGGCCTGGCGTTTGATGTGCTTATTGGAATTGCTGTAGCCGTGACGATCCGGATACGGGGATGCGATTGGCCGTTGCACAATGAAGCGGTGTTCGCCACGCAAATATGGATGTACGCCAAGAAGCCTACTTAAGTGCCATATGGCCGTAAACGCTGCGAATGGATGAATCCGCTGCACGCACGCTGCAGTTGGCCACTGACCCTGTCAATGACACGCTAGGCGGCGTAACGTTTCGCCGCAGATATAGTGTCGGGTCGGAACCCCATGGCTGACGTACTGGATGGACGTAGCCCGAGATCAGAGTGTCTTTGACTGAATCGGTATCAGCTGCTGTCAGCTCATACGTTTTTACGCCCCCATCATTTGGGCCGGAGCTGATGGGAAGGGCTATCAAATTGCCTATTGATTCCACTCGGTTAGCGGCTTGCCCCATTACCAGACCCGACGCGCCGTACAAGAGGGTGTTGTGGCGGATAATCACCTCACGGGGAGCACCATCGGGATCGGCGCTCCCGGAGGCTTTAATGTTCGCACCGAGGGGCGCTCCCGCGATGATATTATTTTCAATTGCTCCACCCCCTGAATAGATTGTGGGCATCAAGTAAATGTTGTGCATCTGCCCCTGACTGCCCGTCTTAGCTGCATCGTGGATACAATTTGCGGCGACTAAGTAGTCGTGTGGAGCAGCGACCGCCCGGTCCGAGGCTGAAGTCGATAGTGGAGTCCGTTCACGAATAAGCAGATTTGCGACCCCCCTAGTGCCCGAGACCTCATTGCCAACGAAATTCCAGCCTGTTCCGCCAAAGAAGTTCACGATGGCTTGCCCCGTCGTGTTGGTGGGACTGTAGCCGAAACGGATGCCAGAAACGGTCCAGTAGTCGGCATCCTTAAGCGACAGGTATCCGTTGATACCAACATTCTCCTTGGGATACGCCTGAAGGTGGATTCCAGCGTTCATGGTTCCCGGACGAGCACCCCAGCCTACGCGCTCATCATAAATGCCCCCACGGACAACAATTACGTCCCCTGGTTTGGCAACTCTTACTCCCCCCTGCACTGTGCGAAGAGGATGCTCTGAATCGGGCTCAGGACAGGTCGGCTGATTAGGCGGCAGCAGACCCGAGTCGAGGCAGGTAATGCGGCTATATTCGACATAGCCCCACCGCTGTTGTACACCTACGACGTCGGATCCCGCCGTTGACACGTAGATTGTCCGGCCACCCTGTGTTGGCAAGGTCAGGGTGCGTGTCCCAACGCCTTCATATTCGGGGGATGTGGCGGCGCTCGCGGGATTTGCGCCGCAGAGTCCGCCTAACAGCAGAAGTGCCAGCACACCAAGAACAGATCGTCGGATATTCATATGCTGAGTTTCTCATGTGGGGTACAAGCGGACCTATAGCAGGGAGATGAATACTGCACAATAAATAGTCTGCCCCGGTCTCGAACGTCGTAAAGCTGTTGCTGCGGAACAAATCCGGCTAGGACGATGGATGAGTCATAACGGTGATATCGGACTGGCTTATCAAACATCCTTGCCGCGACTCGACAGCCAGTCTGCATGCATACGTCGGATGATGGCCAACGCGGAAACTGCATCGCCGACAGGTGACTTGTAGGCCAACGGCTGTTTGCTGAGCGGGCTCTCATCGTCAAGGAGTCCCCAGATGGGGCGACCGGACCCAAGATAGTCCGAATATTTAGAGGGAAGAAATGGGTTAATTTCGAGATGTTCGGTACGCATCACATCGTTGACTAATAAAACGTCGAATCTTTTTGTCAAACTTAGGAACTCAAAATATGGTCGGTAACTCTCAATGACGACAATTTCCGTCAGCCCGAGACTGTCAACGGTGCGGGCCAGCTTGTCCGTTTCGTTAGTAAAAATATGGAGGCGCGTGTCACTCCGAACATCAACGGGTGCGTTGATCAAAGCCGTGAACACCTCATGGAGTGCTCTATTGTCGTAGAAATTGCCGAAGTAGGCGATATTGAACCGCGACAGAACCAGAGGATAGTCCGAGCGGACAAGGGTATAACTCTCCGCCGGCGGCGTTGGGTGAGGCCGGACAATTGCCTTTTGCAAGACCCACTTGCGCAATTTGGCATCCGGAATCTTTGTCAACATGAATTGCAACTGATTTTCATTTGTGAAGATCAGCTCATCCGCTAAAACATAGGCAAGGAATTCGCACCAAACAAAAAGGCTGCGGCTCTTCGGAAGGGCATATCCTTTGCCAGCAACGCTCCTACTGAAGAAGTCAAACATCTGGTCTCTAATGATTTCGCCCGGTCGAAAATGACCCGATGCATCATGACTCAGCGGGTCCGAAAATTCCGCCGTCCAAACCGTTGCAGGATGCCGAATCTTAAACAACGCCGCTAGGAAGTGGGACCCGGGCCACTGAACTCGGCTGTACATGGTTCGGTAGCCGCCGTTACTGGCGTTAAGGCGCTCGGCCACAGCTATTCCCTTTGAAACGAACTCCATAATCTCCTTCCATCCTGCGAAGGAGGGCGGCGAGTCCACCTCAATGGAGTGCGCGATGAAACGCCCCGCGATGGTCTTCAAATTTGAATCGACAGTTCGAACGTTGCCCATGTCACTATGGATAACATCCACAATATTTCCACGGTCAACTATTGCTTTAGCCGCAACGACGGCGCTGGTGTCAGCGTAGGGAGGGAAGCAGTAGCTTATCGCAAGGTGCTGCGCAGTCCCTTCGTTGATCAGAGTCCAGGGGAAGTCTTTGATTCCAGACGCATCAATGGCCGCGGTGACACTTGCCTGCTGCCCGGGGTGCATTTTCATGTAGCGCTTTATAAACTCAGCTTGAGCCTTACTCAACGCAATAACTAGGGCGTCCCCATGTTCATTATCCCACGTTCGCAAGTATTCGAGTTCTCGAATTACTGCTAAACGTTGTTCCACGGCAAAATGAAAGTCTTCCAATTGACGCGAAACCGAGTCATCACGGAGAACCCTGAAATAGGCTCCTTCCCGGTCCAAAGTGCCAACACTGGCGTCGAAATCTCGTCGTAAAGTTGCAGCAGCCATGAAACACACATCTTCGCCGCTCGCCAAGTTCTCCAAGTAACGAGTTTCCAGGAGTGCTTCAGTCGGGAACAGTTTGCAGGCGTTGAAGCCTACGATGCTCGGTGCAGAGGCAAGCTTAAAGTCATGTCCAGCATGGAACTGGATCTTTGCGTTCTGGGAACTGTTCGGGTCTTCCCTACCTGTTGCGTCGATGTTGATAATTGGTGCTATCACTACTCTCTGCGGTGATGCCTTGGACAGCAGCGCTGACAGGAACTTGGTTCCAACATAATCGTCGTCATCGACCATCGTGAGGTAGCTGAAGCGTGCCGTCGCGATGCCCAGGTTCCGCGCCGCTCCCGCACTCGCTTGAGGCAGGTAAACCAGTCGGACAAGCAAATGTGGGTTATCGTCCCGGAACGATCGCACTATCTGGCGAGTACCATCATCGGCGCCGTTCATTACAAGGATGATCTCGAACAGTTTGGTGTCGAGGTCCTGTTCCTCCAGAGATCTGAGACAGTGCCCAATTCGCTTCGCACCCTTGTAAGTGGCTATCACCACGGAGACGCCGAAGCGTTTGGTCGAAGTTCCCGAGCAAGCTCGCGAACTAGAAAAGTGGTCAACCATTGCCTCTAAAGTTTCAATTTCCGCGTCGCGGGCGCCAGCGTCGAATAACATTTGTGAGCTGTAGTTTCCACTGGTTTCCTCTGTGAAAGGAAACACCGATTTTCGATTCATGCCGTTGGCCTCTTGTTCTTCCGAAAGCCCTGAGCGCCAGAACGCCTCCGCTCCCAAATCCTAAGGGTGAGTCGGCCCAGCTTTGACCGGGCCAGGGATTGGTACTTTCGCGTCAGCGCAGCATGCCGGTACTTGAGACGGGTCAGCTCCTCGCTCAGTTCCTTGACCTCAGTGCTGGACTCCTTGTCAGTCCCGACGCGTTCCCGTTTAAGCCTCTCCAAGAGGCCAATGTGCTTGGAGGTGAGCTCAAAAAGCAGCTGGTGTGCTACGCCGTACTCCTCGGCCGCCAAGGAGGCATGCAACACATCGTAATCTATCCAAGCGATTGTCAGGCCGCTGCGAAAGCTGAAGCTGTCGTGAGTAGGGGCCTCCCCCGGGGCGCTCATCAAGATTGCTTGGTGTGCTGTTCCGGAAAAACCCGTCACTTGATGTCCGGCAGGCAAGCCGATGCTATCCAGCCTCAATAACGATTCGTTAGCTGGCAGCCCAAAGGACCACAGAATGCGCGCTGACGAGCCGATACGAGATTCCTCAAGGAACTGTTGCATGAGTGCAAGACCACTTGGAACGACCATAAACGCATCTACTACCGACGTTAGCTCGGACTCAAAATCCTCAACGCTACGAATGACGAGTATATCGGCATCGATGCTCGAGATATTCGGCTCTGCTTCGGAAGGTCCACATATAAGAGCGACCGTCTCTACAAGGTCAGCGAGATTATTGAAAGTGGCGGACCGGCATATATCCACGGGCCTTACGTCTGACGCTCCGGATCGGGTCACTAGTGCATAATCCCTTTTGTATCAACAACGACTTTGTCCGACAGCATTTGGCGGTTCAGGTCCCTAAAGACGTCGTGGTCTACGAGCACGAGCACCACACCGGAGCGACTCAAAGCCAACTCCGTGTCCACGAGAACGACGTTGCTTCGCCCACTCAGAACTGCCGGGAGCTCACTGATGAAAGGCTCGGCAATGTTGATTCTGTGGGTGGAAAGTCGATGGGCTAAGTCTGTCGCGATCTGGATGGCCGGAGACTCACGGAGATCGTCAATATTGGCCTTGAATGTAAGGCCAAGAACTGCCACTTCGGTTTGGCGCTCTTTGCCTTCCATCTCCGCCATGACCTTCTCAACGACCCATAAGGGCTTGGCGTCATTGACCTTACGCGCCTGTCGGATCAGGTTCGCCTCCTCCGGGGCCTCTGCAACTATGAACCACGGATCTACAGCGATGCAGTGGCCGCCCACGCCTGGTCCCGGCTGCAGGATGTTAACTCTGGGGTGATGATTAGCCAAGCGTATGAGCTCCCAAACATCAATGCCGAGCTTGTCGCTGATCACGGACAGTTCGTTGGCAAAGGCTATATTGACATCTCGAAAGGAGTTTTCTACTAGTTTTGCCATTTCGGCTGTGACATCGTCCGTGAGAAGAATCTCACCTTGGCAAAAAGTCGAATAGAGCTCTTTCGCGCGCTCCCCTGCCTTGGGCGTCATCCCCCCGACAATGCGGTCGTTCGTGACAAGTTCAACCATTACACGTCCCGGAAGTACCCGCTCTGGGCAGTGCGCCACGTCAATAATGGGTCGGTCGCCCCCACCATCGAGGGAAAGGTCAGGGCGAAGGGCCAAGATGTAGTCCGCCATATGGCGAGTCGCGCGCGGCGGAGAGGTTGATTCGAGAATGATGAGCTCACCACCCTGCAATTGTGGAGCTATTCCCCGCGCGGCTGCTTCGATGTATTGAAGGTCTGCCGAGTGATCGGCCTTAAACGGTGTCGGCACCGCCACTACGTAAGCGTCTGCACACGGTGTCTCAAGGGTAGCTTTGAGGCGTCCCTGACTCACGGCCCCGGATACGTGGACGGCGAGATCGGGCTCGACAAACGGAACCTCACCTCGGTTTACTGCGTTAACAGTTCCCTCGTTGACGTCTACGCCGACGACGTCCAATCCATTGGCAGCAAGAATGGCTGCAGTCGGTAAGCCGATGTACCCAAGGCCGATGACGGCTACAGTCTTGATCTCATTCATTTGGTCTGTCCCTAAACGGTTGTGTGGGCAATTGGGTCACCAAAAAATTTGATGACACCGGACGCCATCAGTTCCTCATCCGAGACGTCCCAAGTGTGGCCGGTTCCTGATCGCATTTGGCAAAAATTGAAACGATCCGCTGAATAGATAGCGCCTCCCCCTTGGCCGACCGACTCGAGAAATCCGGTGTCCTCTCCTCGATTAACCGGGGCAAAGGGATTCGCTCGGAACACTTCGCGGTGAGCTGTGATGGTTGGCCCCGCCACCAAGCGGCTGTACTGGTGCTCCTTGTGTCCCGAGCGAAGCACAGTAGCGCCCCGGCTCAGGAAATGCATGTAATGAGCTTGTTTGCCCACCACTGTCGCCCGCGAATACTCCAAGGCGTGCAGCAGGTCGCGTAGGTACTCCGGCCCGTAGTAGTCATCATCGTCCATCTTTGAAAGGACTTGGCCGGTAGACGCCTCGACACACTGATTCAGACACTCACCGAGGGAAAGCTCCCGTGGTGCGGTCAGCACTTGCACATTGGAAATTCCATGTTCGCGAGCAAGCTCATCAACTAAACCGGGATGAGCCTGGAAACCATGAGTCAGGAGAACAAGCTCCAACCGGACTCCGGTCTGCCTACCCACAGATGACAGGACGTGCTCCAACTGGGCGGGACGCACCGTGCTAACGAGTGCAGTCACGGTGGGAAGCTCACTAGGACGTACCTTTTCCGGCAGTACAGCTGAAACAACCTGTTCCCCACGATGAGCGTAGGTGTGCTGGTCCCAGATGCGTCGCTGCGCCTTATGGACGGTGCGCTCACGAAGCTCGGCGCTAGCAGCAAGCATGCGAATCTGGGCAGCGGCCGTGGCCCTGGAATCTGCAACGAAAACTTCATCTGCAGGAAAGAACTCTGATACGGCTTCGGAGGGAGTACTCACAACGGGCGTACCAGAGGCCGAGATTTCAAAAATTCTGCGGGCGCACATACTTGGGGACTCGACGACTGAGTTGACGTTGAGGAACACTTTGTAGGCACGGTATGCCGTCAGCATCTGCAGGTAGTTGAGGCTACCAACCACCTGCCGCCCGTAGCCCTCTGGGAACTGGTACGCAGGGTCTCCACCGAGTAGGCGTGAGAAGATTTCAAGTGTCGCGGCCTCGGATTTACCGGCGGCGTCGGTGGCACCACCAAGCAACAAGTCAAGCTGCTCCCGTCTTTCGGGGTACTTGTGCGCGAAGTACATACCGGCGAATGCGACGCCACGCGTTTGGAAGCCATGGCCGGGCCTGACCGGATTGTGAATTGCCGGTTGAGCTGCGAACGGCAGGACAGCAACCCGATGGTGTCCCAACCGCTTTTCATAGTCTGGGATCCTGTTGACGTCACTGGTAAAGACAACGTCAAATAGACGCGCGGCCGGGAAAAAGTCTTCGAAGTGGGGAGGATCCTCCTTGTTCCAGAACACTGTCGGAATCTCTTCAGAGCGGCAATATGCCATGAGTTCCAAGAAATCAGATTTTGGCCCGGCTTCACCGGTGAGTTGGTACTGCCATGAACCCCGGTTTCCCTTCCATGCGGACTCAACAAAAAGGAAATCGATATGCGTATTGCTCAGTTCTTCCCGCCATGCCTTCCGCGATAATGGCAATACGTCCCATTCATAAGCAAAGGCCAAGGACGAGAATTCATCTAGGATCACTGCCACGCGGAGGTCCGAGCGCCGAGGTTCGAAACTCGGAACGTGATACGGCTGGAAAGAAAGACGACGGTGTTTCCCTCGACCACTCCAGCCACCTTCTGCGCCGCGTATGTTCTGAGGAATTAACACGCCGGCCTCAGCTTTGCGTCGAAGGCGCCACTGAGTCAGTTGTGGCACACCGCCTTGACGCAGATGCCAAAGCGCGGCTCTGAACTGACGAATACCGTTCACTGGTCGGCTCCTTTTCGGCGTCCTGTGATGCGAGGCAAAACCTGTGTGGCAACCAAGTTCGCCCGGGCATCGTCTTTGATGCGGGCCGCCGAGACGTTATTTCCCGTGGCGAGGTGGTCCGTGAAGCTCTTGTACGCAGCTGTTGTCTGTTGCGGGTCACCGTCCATGATCAGATCTCCGTGATCGAGCCAAATCACCCGTGAGCACATGTCTCTGATGGTCTCCAGGCTGTGGCTCACCAGGAACACGCAGCCGGCGTTCTCCCTGAGTTCGGCCATGCGCCGGCGGCTGCGGTCAACAAACTGGGCGTCACCGGTGTTCAAGGCCTCGTCGACGAGGAGGATCTCCGGATTTACGGCGGCTGCGATGGCGAAGCGCAGACGGGATCCCATGCCCGACGAATAGGACTTCATGGGCAGGTGGATGGATTTTTCCAGACCTGAGAGCTCAACAATGCTGTCGAATTTTTCCGCAATGGCGTGCCGGTCCATCCCCATGGCCAGGCAGCCTAGGACGACGTTCTGATCACCGGAGAGGTCCGGCACCAGCGCTGCATTCACGCCCAACATTATCGGCGTGCTGGACGCGTAGACGGCTCCCGCCGTCGCAGTCTCCTGCCCGCTGATGAGCTTCATCATCGTGCTCTTGCCCGAGCCGTTGCGCCCTATGATGCCTAGCGACTCCCCGCGCTCAACAACAAGGGAGAGTTCGTTAAGAGCGTGTACCTTGACGGTGCTTTGGTGGCCTGCCACTTTGCGGATCACCTTGCGGATGAAGGTCAGATCACCGTCTGCGACGTGGTCCGTGGTGGGGACCGTGTAGCTCATCCGGACTGAATCCAGAACGATGCAGGGGCTGCCATCAACAAAGACTGCTTCTTCAGCGTCCATATTTTTCTTCCCCCTGCCAGAAGAAGAACAAGCCAAACATCAGGGCGCCCAATGCGAAAACAGCCAGCGTGGCCCATGACTGCCAGAGCGGAAGACGGTTGTACAGGACGCAGTCGCGGACGATGTTGATCACGTTGAACAGTGGGTTCAACTTCATGACGTCGAGGAGCACTGGATGCGTTAGGAACTTGTCGTACGAGTAAAAGATCGCCGACCCGTACATCCACACACGGATCACGAAGGGTAGCAAGTGGTTGAGGTCATTGACCTTGGAAATGAAGCGGGCAAGGATCAGACCTACGCCCAAGTTGAAGACAGCTTGCAAAGCAACCGCGGGAACGACCAGAAGCCAGAGGGGCCCGATCTTCTCGGCTGGAGGCACCACTACGATAATCAGCAGCATCGCCAGGACGAGAGGGACTGCCGACAAAATTTCCCGGAGGTTGGCGCCTATTGGAAGTGCGGCTCGTGGAAAGTTGAAGGCTTGGACTATGGCCTTGTTACTGCGCACCGAGCGGGCTCCTGCCGTAATCGCACCCGAACTGAACTGAAATAGAAAAATCCCAATAACGAGGTATCCGACGTAATTCTCGATGCCGCCGCTTGTGTTTAACAGGAGACCAAAAATCAGGTAATACGTCATCCCATTGAACACTGGGTTGAGTAGCAGCCAAGCACTCCCCAAGCGGTCCCGCCGCGTTCCACTCTGAACCCGCGCCCGGGCATCATAAAAAATGAATTGTCTGAAGTCCCACAGCTGAACGAGATAATCGAGGAATCCGGGCCGCGCGCCTACCCGGGTCAGTTCCCGCATGTCCACAGACAGGGGCTGAACGGCAGCAGGTGCCGCCAGGTTCTGCTTCTCGTTAAGACTCAACGCGCGTTCTCCATCAATCTCCTATAGGCCGCTGACATGGCCGACGCATTGGCTGCCCAGGTCCGGGTTTCCAATACTGCCTTTCGCCCTGCAGCCCCCAATCGCCGCCGCAACTCGCTGGAGGCCAGCAGTTGTTCGAGCTTTTCGGCCAAGTCAGCAGGGTTCTCCGAGTCGGTCAGCGTGCCGCTGACGCCGTCCTCTACAATCTCAGCGAGGGCTGGAAGGCGGCTGGCCACCACGGGACGTGCACAGGCCATGGCCTCTACCGGCTTTAGTGGCGTCACGTCCCGGGTGACGGGAAGATCTTTACGGGGCACGACGAACAAGTCTAGCGCCTGGTGGTACAGATGGGCTTCGCTTCGGGGCACCCGTCCCGTAAAGATGACGCGTCCACCGAGGCCCAGAGCCCTAGCCTGTTCCTTCAATGCGGGTGAAGATACGCCGTCTCCCACGATGAGAAGTTTCAGTCGAGGATGGGTGGGCGCCAGCAGGGCAAAAGCGCTGATGAGGTCATCGATGCCCTCATAGGCAACCAGACTGCTCACTGTCCCGATGTATTGTCCTTCGGGGTCGAGGCCCAGTGCTGCGCGTGCCGCTGTCGGCGTTCCGGGTTCGGCCAGGAAACTGCCGCCGACGGCGTTCGGTGCCACGAGTACCCTCGCTTCCGGAACTCCGGCTGCGACAATGTTGCCTTTCATGGCCTCACCGAGCGTCACCACCAGGTCCGCGGCCAGCATGGCCTCCTTTTCGCGTTCCTGGAAAAGCCGGTAGCGTTCGCTGTTGCGGGCCTCAGGTCCCCTGGTGGCCGCCCAGGTGTCGGCCAGCTGGCCACGGACCTCGTAGACCCACGGGATGTTCAGGGCCTCGGCGACAGCGCGGGTGACGATCGCGTTCACATGGTGCGTAGTGGTGTGCAGGACGGCCGGCCGAAAGGCCAGAGCAACGGACAGCAGCGCCTCAGCCTGCTGCTGCAGCCGCGCGTCCATAGTGGCCGCCAGCCGGGCTGGCAGCAGCCGCTCGTAGGTGACGCCATCCACCACGTCCCGTCTGCGCGCGGCCAATTTCCCCACCTGTACGGGATAACCCAGCCGTGTCACGGCGAGAGTTTCCCAGCCAGCTTCCTGCTGGGCCAGCAAAACCGAGTGTGAACGTTGCGCATAGCCACTGGCCGTGTGGGGCAGCGAGTTGGTGAGAACGTGAAGCACGCGCCGGGGCAGCGGCTCATAGCGTACTGCGCCGAGTTCCGGCCGCCAGCCCTGAAGGATGCGCAAGTCAGCAGCGAGGCGCCTCCCCTGCCGCCTTTCTGCGGCATTCGGGGCATTTTCCAGAATCCCGACGGCGGCCGCCATTGCGCCGCTGTACCAGAACCTCCGGGCCTGCGCGGCACGGATCCGGCGGGCGCCCTTGGCGAGCACCAGAAAAGCGTTAGCCAGGTCCGGACGGTCGGCAACGAGGGCAACATCTGCCAAGGCCCGCGCGTGTTCGGCAGAACAGCTGCCGCGCGTCAGCGCAGCTTCCAGACGACGAATCACGTCCGGCTGGTCGCCCCCGATCAGGCTGGCTAGCAGCACCGGTTCCCACGTGCTGTCCGGGCGGGAGCTGCGGCGCACCAGCTTCGCGACCGGCTGTACTGCCCGAGCCGGCAGTCGACGCGAAACCTGCAGCAGAAGCAGGGCAGGGTCGTCGGAAAGGTGTTGCCCCGCGGTTCCTGCTGCGAGGCGGAGGTTAGTCACAAACTGCATCACGAGCGCGGGCCGCGCCTGGCTTCGAGCAGCCCCTGAATCAGGTCCATATATTGCGCGGCGAGCAGTGGGAAGTCCGCATTCTCCTTGACCCACTGACGGCTGTCCCCGCTGCGGACCAGCTTTCCACGGTCCTGCGCCAGTGACTTCCACAATCCGGCAACGGCTTGAGGGCTGCTGGGGACGATATCGCCAGCTCCAGCCTCCTCCACGATCCGTGCAGCCTCTCCCCGGACAATGGCTGTGACGTGGCGCCCCACTGCTAAGACTTCGTACGTCTTGGACGGGACGGTGGTCTCGAAGGACTTCCAGTCGTCCCGCAGTGACACCACACAGGTGTCCGCCGACGCGTAGCGGTCCATGACTTCCTGGCCATGCAGTGAATCGTGAAAGGTCACCGGCGCGTTAAGCTCCCTGGCGAGTCTTTCAAGAGCGGGCCGCTGCACTCCGTGGCCCACCATGTGCAGGTGCATCGAATCCCCCACCAAAGCGCTCGCTTGGATAGCGACTTCGAGCCGCTGGCTTTTGCCGTGGTTTCCGAGATACAGGGCCTCAAAAACAGGGCGATGAAGGGCTGGGGGCTCAAGCACTGGGAGCGCTTCCAGCATCACCCCGTTGCTGATGGTGGCAACGTTTTTTAGGCCGCGTGCTCTCAACGTCTCAGCGAACCCCTCGGTCACCGTCACCACAAGATCCGCACGCCGCTGGACAAATTCAACGACCCGCTCCGCGAGGCTTTTGACGTTACCCTGCACGAGGCGGGCGTCCCGGGCAAGGTCCGGCCAGGCGTCCCGCATCTCCACCACCAAGGGAATGCGGCGAAGCCGGGCAATGGCGTAGCCGGCCCCCAGCATTGGCAGACTAGGGGCCGTGACGACGAGTACGTCGGAGTGCCGGGTAAGCAAACCAAGCGGAATTGACAGGAGGGCGGAGAAACACTGATCGAGAAACTTAGCCGCGTGGAAGTTTCCGTGGCGCAAGTAGGGAACACGCCTTATTAGCTCCGCATATTTGCCCTTTTGGCCGCAAAAAGCGCGTCCAGCCATCCGGCGTGGCAATTGCCTGCGCCCGTGGGGTGCGTGAGCTACCGGGGTTATGACGTCAATCTGCCAGCCAGCCGTACTCAGTTCCTTGACCAAGGCGCTCCACCGCCGCTGCGGAGGACTGCTCTCCGGCCAGTAGGAGTGAGTCAGGAGCGTAAGGCGAGGCACGTGCGAGGCAGGGACGTTCCTATTTGTTGTCAGCACTATCCGTTCTACTTCACGGACTTGGACGGAACTCGCGTCCCTTTGGACCCGAGGACGCGGAAGTACAGTACCCCTGCACCCAGCAGGATCAGTACGGTAAGGACCTGAACGTAGAGGGGGCTCTCTGCCGCCGTCGTAACCACCGCATCAAAAGTCTTAGCTACCGGTCCAGGGACGCTGGCTGGTGCAGCTTCGGCCTTGGCTTGAGGCACAGTGATTGGGGACGGTGTAAGAGACGGCTCAAGCGCTGCCGGAACGGCTTCGGCCGTTTCAGGGGCCGTGACATTTTCGCTCGGCGCCGAAAGAACGGCTGCGGGCATTGACGGCGTCGGCGCTTGCGCGGGAGCGGCCGGCGCCGGAATTTCGGCCGCCTGCGTGGTCTGGACGGGAGCCGGTCCAAGATCTGCTGAAGGCACCATGGGCACTGCCGGGTCCAGCGGCGCAGGCACCAACACAGGGTCCGTCACTGGTGCCGGATCAGTCACGATCGGATCCGGCACTGGGGAAGGAACCACCACGGGATCCAGCCCAGGCGGTGTTTCACCTGAGGTCGGCGGCGGCGGATTAACGATAGTCACGGGCGGGGTCTCGCCATCCGCATATGCCGCTGGAATCGTGCCAGCGGTCAACAGCAGGGCGCACGCCACGGCGGTCGCCCACCGACGCCCAATGCTTCTTTTATTTGTCACTCGATGCCCCCCAGGCTGCCTACGTTACAGACTGATGCTAGTCCCACCAGGAATCCCCAGGTGGGACGCCATTAGTTGTTGTACGAGGAAGGTCCAGTCACTGGACTTCGCCCTAAGTTTACTGTATTTGGGATCGGAACCGTGTGCGCCAAGGCTGAACGAACCGGTCAGTCCCCGCACCCCGCAGTCTTCCGGGGGTCCGCCGTGGCTCAAATCATGCTGCCACTTCCCGCTAGGCTGGACAGATGCAGCACCCCAGATCCTCCGCAACCCTCCGCGCCGGCTGTTCCCTTTTCGCGGTGACTCTTTCGGTCCTCGCTCTCACCGCCTGCTCCCCCGCCGTGGACGTGGCCCCTGCCGCCGACGCGGCCAACCCTGCCTGCGCGCCCATGATGGTGGCCCTGCCGGACGCCATCGGCGACGCGAAACTGCGGAAGACCAACAGCCAGGCCACCGCGGCCTGGGGGGACCCCTCGCAGGTGATCCTGCGCTGCGGGGTGAACGTTCCGGGGCCCACGACGGACCGCTGCGTGAGCGTCAACGGCGTTGACTGGGTCATCAAGGAAGCGGACTCCGCATGGACGCTGACCACTTTCGGCCGCAAGCCGGCCACCGAGATCCTCCTCACCAAGGATCAGGAGACCATCAGTTCCGCCACGGTCCTTGCTGATCTCTCCGGGGCTGCGGCTAAGATTCCGGCCACCGGGAACTGCGTGGGCCAGGAAGACCTGCAGAACCTGCCCACGAGCAAGTAGGCCTGCTACCGCAGTCCGGTCTTCCGGTTGAGCGCCAGGTAGATCAGCTCGTCAATGAGGTCCGCGTAGCCAAGGCCGGACGCTGCCCACATCTGCGGGTACATGCTCTTGGGCGTGAACCCCGGCATGGTGTTGATCTCGTTGATGATCAGTTCACCCTCGGGGGTGTAGAAGAAATCAACCCGGCTCAGCCCTTCCGCTCCGACGGCGTCAAAGGCCACCGCCGCCAGTTCCCGCACCCTGGCGATTGCTTCCTCCGGGATGTCGGCCGGGCAGCTGAGTGAAGCGGCGTCGTCCTCAACATATTTGGCGTTGAAATCATAGAAATCATGGCCGCCCCCTGCCACGGAGATCTCCCCCGGCATGGAGGTGCGCGGCGCCGCGGTTCCGCGCCCTTCGAGGACGGCACACTCGATTTCGCGTCCCACGATGCCGGCTTCAATGACCAGCTTGCGGTCGTGGCGCCGGGCTTCCTCGACGGCGGCATCAAGTTCCTCGAGCGAATCCACCTTGGAGATGCCCATGGAGGATCCGGCCCTGGCAGGCTTGACGAACACCGGGAAGCCGAGCCGGTCCACCTGCTTGCGGACGGCCTCGGCGTCGTTGAGCCACTGACGGTCCGTGACCGCCACATACGGGCCCACCCGCAGTCCGGCAGCCTCGAAAACAACCTTCATGTAGTGCTTGTCCATGCCCACCGCGGATGCGAGCACGCCGGCGCCCACGTAGCGGGTGTCAGAGAGTTCGAGGAGCCCTTGAATGGTGCCGTCCTCTCCGAACGGGCCGTGGAGCAGCGGGAACACCACATCAACGGTGCCCAGTTCGCGGGGAACCGTGTCCGGCGAGGCCACAATCAGCTGGTGCTCCCCGCCGATCTCGGCGAGGGTCACGGTCTCGGACGACGCCGGGACCTCGGGCAGTGATGCCGCGGACAGCGACCACTGGGCGGTGTCCGCGGCTGCCAGGACCCATTGCCCGGACTTGGCGATGCCGATGGGTATGACGTCGTACTTGTCTTTGTTGATGGCGCCCAGCACGCCGGCAGCCGTCACGCAGCTGACCGCATGCTCGCTGGAACGGCCGCCAAAAAGCACCGCCACCCGTGGTTTCGACCGGCGCGCGGGTTCCGCTGCGGCCAGGTTGTGCTCAGACATCTCAGTAATCGCCTTCAGGTTTCAGGTCCCGGGACAGCAGCAGCGGTCCCAGTTGGTCAACGGAAAGTTTGCCGGCGAGGACGGCGACGACGGCGGCGGTAATGGGCATTTCCACGCCCAGTTTCCCTGCGAGATCGTGCACGGCCTGGCCTGATTTTATGCCTTCGGCCGTCTGCGTCATCTTCAGCGCAAGCTCGTCCAGGGTCAGGCCCTGGCCCAGCAGCCTGCCGGCCGTATGGTTACGCGACAATGATGAGGAGCAGGTTGCCACCAGGTCCCCCAGGCCGGCGAGTCCGGCCATGGTCCGGGCTTCCCCGCCAAGGGCAAGGGCCAGCCTTGACGTTTCGGCCAGGCCCCGCGTGATGACGGAAGCCTTGGTGTTGTCACCCATCTGTTTGCCCTCGCAAATGCCGACGGCCAGGGCGATGACGTTCTTGACGATTCCGCCGATCTCCACACCCACCACGTCCCCGGTGGTGTAGGGGCGGAAGTAGGGGGCGGTGCAGCTTCTGGCAATCCAGCCCGCTGTCGCCTCGTCGCTGCACGCCACCACGGAAGCCGTCGGTTCTTCACGGGCAATCTCCATGGCGAGGTTCGGGCCCGAAACCACCGCGATGCGGTGGTCAGGAATCCCCAGTTCCTCGCCGATGACCTGGCTCATGCGTGCATCGGTGCCCAGTTCCAGGCCCTTCATCAGGGACACCACCACAGCATCCGGGGCAATCAGGGCCTTCCACTCGCGGAGCTGGAGGCGCAGCGACTGTGCGGGCACTGCCAGGACCACCAGGTCCGCACCGGCTAATACGTGCCGCACCTCCGTGGACGCAGTGATGCTGCCGGGCAGCACGGTGTCCTTCAGGTACTGCTCGTTGCGGTGGACCGCATTGATCTGCTCCACCACTTCGCTACGCCGGCCCCACAGCCGGATGCTGCGTTCCACACCAGCGGCCGTGGCAGCGTCGGCAAGGATCTTCGCGAACGTGGTTCCCCAGGAACCGGCGCCCAGCACGGCAACGGAGCGGGCCGAGCCCGGGCGGCTTCGCTCAGCGGTCACGTTGCGTCCGCTGCGTCGTCAGGGCGTCCCCGGTCAACAAAGCGGCCATGCGAAGCCTGGTTGTGTTTGGAGGGGTCCCACCGCTCGGTGGGAGGTGTTTCGCCCCGGATGCCGGCAAGCAGCTCCGTCACGGCGTCCATGATGGCCTCGGTCGCGGCGGTGAGGGTTGCCTTGTCCAGCGGTTTGCCTGCAAACGGACTAAGGTCAACGGGTTTGCCCACCACTACCCGTGACGTCTTACGCGGGAAAAGGTGGAAGCTCTTGGCATAGCGCGGGAAAACCTCGTGGGCGCCCCAATGCGCGATGGGCACTACGGGGATTCCACCTTCGAGGGCGAGGCGTGCTGCTCCGGTGTGGCCCTTCATCGGCCACAGCTCCGGATCACGCGTCAGGGTGCCCTCGGGGTAGATGATGATGGCCCCGCCGTCAGCCACGATCTCCTGGGCGAGCTGCAGCGAGCGGTTTGCACCCGCCGTCGAGCGTTCCACCGGAATCTGGCGGGTGGCCCGGAGGACAGCGCCCAGAACCGGAACCTTGAAGAGCCCTGCCTTGGCGAGGAAGTGAGGGGCACGTTTCTGGTTGTACAGGAGGTGGCCCACAATGAGCGGATCGATTTCCGTGCAGTGGTTGGGCGCGGCAATAAAACCGCCTTCCGGAAGGTTTTCCAGGCCTTCCCACTTCTTGTTCATCATGCCGTTGAGCACGGTCCGCACGATGCCGGCCACCACAACAAACGTGGCCCGGCTCTTGGCCGTTTCCTTCATGTTCCCCCCGTTACTTCGTCGAGGTGATGTCGAAGTCCGCGCCGAGTCCGGCGAGCTTCTCAGTGAAACGCTCGTAGCCCCGGTTAATAATGTCGATGCCGGTCACACGGGACGTGCCGGTGGCAGCAAGCGCGGCAATGAGGTGGCTGAAACCGCCGCGAAGGTCCGGGACATCAATGTCGGTGCCCTTGAGCTGTGTGGGACCTGAGATAACGGCGGAGTGGAGGAAGTTCCGCTGCCCGAAACGGCACGGCACGCTGCCCAGGCACTCGCGGTGCACCTGGATGCTGGCGCCCATCCGAATGAGGGCGTCAGTGAAACCGAACCTGTTTTCGTAGACCGTCTCATGAACGATCGACACGCCCTCCGCCTGGGTCAGTGCCACCACCAGGGGCTGTTGCCAGTCAGTCATGAAGCCGGGGTGCACATCAGTCTCGAGGACCAGCGGGTTGAGCTTGCCCCCCTTGTGGTAGAAGCGGATACCGTCCTCGCCGATATCCATGCCGCCGCCCACCTTGCGGTAAGTGTTCAGGAACGTCATCATGTCCCGCTGGGAGGCGCCTTCGACGAAGATGTCTCCCTTGGTAACCAGTGCGGCGGAAGCCCACGACGCCGATTCGTTGCGGTCCGAGAGTGCGCGGTGGTTGTAGCCGCCCAGGTCCCTGACGCCTTCGATGCGGATGGTCCGGTCAGTCTGGACGCTGATGATGGCGCCCATCTTCTGCAGCACGGCGATGAGGTCGATGATCTCGGGCTCCGTGGCGGCGCCGGAAAGTTCGGTGATGCCTTCGGCGCGCGTGGCGCTGAGCAGCACCTGCTCGGTGGCTCCGACTGACGGATACGGCAGCGAGATTTTTGCTCCCTGCAGCCCGCGCGGCGCGGAGATGTGGATGCCGCCTGGCCGTTTTTCAACCACGGCGCCAAACTGGCGCAGCACGTTGAGGTGGTAGTCGATGGGCCGGTCGCCAATCTTGCAGCCGCCCAGGTCGGGGATGAAGGCCTCACCGATCGCGTGGATGAGGGGACCGCAGAGCAGGATGGGAATCCGCGAATCGCCGGCATGGGCGTCAATCGCGGTGCTCGGCGCGGTCTTGGCTGCCTTGGGATCCAGGGTGAGGTCACCGCTGACGGGATCCTTCACGACGGTCACCCCGTGCAGCTGCAGCAGGGACGTGACAACTTCGACGTCCTTGATCTCCGGAACGTTCCGCAATACCGAGGGTTCGTTGCCCAGCAAGGCTGCCACCATCGCTTTGGGAACAAGATTCTTGGCCCCACGGACGTTGACGCGGCCTGTAAGCGGGACTCCGCCGCGGATTGTCAGAACACTACTCATATACCGGTTTCCTTACGATTGCTCGCCCTCAAACACTTGCAAAGGCTCCAGCTAAGCATAGGAGGTCACGTTACCGAACCGAAATACGGCATGCCAGGCTCGTGGGTTGCGGCCGCCGCTGCATGCCCGCAACCGGGGCGAGTATCAGGGCCGAAAATATGAGTAGCCGTTACCCGTTTCCAAGTGTTGCTATGCCCCTGGGCGGGAGACCATCCTGTCCATATGGCCCACGGTTTCAACCCAGAGCGCCAGGTATCGCCTGTAAAGCAACCAGCTGGGAGGCGCCGCAGATTTACTCCTCGTCGCGCTTACAGCGCGTCCTTGTTGGTGGTGGCTATCATGACTCTCCTTGCGGCGTTCCTCACACCGGCGGACGCCGCGCCCTTCACCACCCCGGCCCCTGCCTTTCCCATTAGCGGATACTTCATCCGTGCCGGGGGCAGTAACGCCCTGAATGCAGACAAATTGGATCGCATCAAGGCCGCCGGGGGCGATTCCGTCATCACCCCCGGAACCAGGCTCAAGCCGGCTGGCTGGGCCGAACTTCCAGCGGACTGCAGGATCGGCTCGGTGAACTGCGGCCAGGCGGCCACGCTCGGAGTGCGGGTGAACAGAGTATTTACGTATTCCGACGGGAACCAGTGGGGCAAAAAAGCCCTGGCCTGCCCCCGGGACCAAAGCATCGCCGCCAACGGCAAATTGTTCACCATTCTGGTTGTTCCGGCCGATGGAAGCGGCTGTGACTCGTCAGACAACAGCTATGACGTCATTGTGATCAGCGGCGGGACAACCAAAGCCGCCAGCGCAACTGTTTCATTGGCCAAGGCGGCAACCAAACGGAAGATGAGACTCTATGCAGGTTTGCCGATCCCGGTGATGCGGAACGACGTGCCGTACCTGCCTGACCTCAGCTACCAAAACACCTTTGCGCAATTTACGGACAGATATCTCAGGTATCAGAAGGCCGTCAGCAACGTAGCCGGCCTGGCCGGGTTCTACCTCGCCGTTGAGATGCCGCTGAGCGCCGGATTCGACTCTGTCCTGACCACCTACCGCATCCAGAACGAAGCAATCCACCGCATCATGCCGACCCGGGCCGCGGTTGTCAGCCCGTACTTGGATGCCCGGGTAGCTGCCGGAGGCAGGACACCTCTTGCCGGCGTCGCCGACGCCGTTCGCACCATCGCCCTGACGGCCAGCGGAGTGAACCTCAGCATCGCGGTCCAGGACGGCATGGGGACCGGCAAGGGCGGCGCCTACTTCGGCAATGAGGAGGGGACTGCGGTGGATGCACCGGCATCGGCGATCGTCGGTGAGGGCACATGGGGCACTAAGTACCTCGCCTCCACACGCGACTACTTCCAGGCCGCAGCGGCCGGAGTCGCCGGTACGACAGCCACCTTGTGGGCCAATGTTGAGGGCATGGCACCGGCCACAGGGTCCAACGCATGCGATACGAATCCGCGCGGCCAAACCACCCTGGCGCGCCTGCACCGGCAACTGCAGCAAGTGGGAAACGCGCCACAGAAGCTCATTTCCTTCATGTGGGACACGTACTACACCTGCGTTGGCACGGGGACTCCACTGGAGCAGCAGCTCCGCTCAGGCAAAGCCACGCCCGTGATCACCGACAGCTCGTTCACTGCCGGCACGGGCGCCGTGGCCATCACCGGCTACAACCTCTATGGCGCCAAAGTCGAGGTGAACTGGACCGACGCCGCAGGGCAGAAGCTGAGCAAGGTGGTGGCCACGGACTACTTTGACGGCTCCTTCGGCGCGCGGCGGGGGCAGAACCCCCGGTTGCAGACGGTGATGGCGAACGTGGGAGAAACGAACCTCAGCCCGGACGACTACTACACAATCAGCGTTACCAACGCGTGGGGCGCCCTCAGCGACGCCGACTACGCGAAGCACAACTAGCCACGGGCTTCACGGTGCCCCCGCACGAAGAAGTGCCCTAGGAAAGCCGTGCCGGCAGCGTGGTCGGTTTGAACGCAGGACGGGTCGCCTCGTAGGCGGTGATGTCCTCTTCGTGCTGGAGCGTCAGCCCGATGTCATCCAGGCCCTCGAGGAGCCGCCAGCGGGTGTAGTCGTCAATCTCGAACGGGGCCACGATGGTGCCGCAGCTCACGGTCTTCGAGACCAGATCAACGGTCACCTCGGTGCCGGGGGCGTTTTCCAGCTCTTTCCAGATCAGCTCGATGTCATCCTGGGCCAGCTCGGCGGCCAGCAGGCCCTGCTTGCCGGAGTTGCCGCGGAAGATGTCGGCGAAGCGGGACGAGAGGACCGTTTTGAAGCCGTAGTCCTTCAGGGCCCAGACGGCGTGCTCGCGGGAGGAGCCGGTGCCGAAGTCCGGCCCTGCCACCAGAACGGAGCCTGCGTTGTAGGGGGTCTGGTTGAGGATGAAGGCCGGATCTTTGCGCCAGGCGGAGAAGAGCGCGTCTTCAAAGCCGGTGCGGGTGATCCGCTTCAGGTACACGGCCGGGATGATCTGGTCCGTGTCAACGTTGCTTTGGCGCAGCGGGACGCCGATGCCGGTGTGGGTGGTGAACTTTTCCATGGCGGGCTCCTAGGCGGCGTCGGTGCGGGTGGCGGCGGATGCGGGGGCCGGGTCAAGGTCCGACGGCGAGCTCAGCGTTCCGCGGATGGCGGTGGCGGCTGCCACCACCGGGGAGACCAGGTGCGTGCGTCCGCCCTTGCCCTGCCGGCCTTCGAAGTTACGGTTTGAGGTTGAGGCGCAGCGCTCCCCCACCTCGAGCTGGTCCGGGTTCATGCCCAGGCACATGGAGCAGCCGGCGAAGCGCCACTCGGCACCGAAGTCCTTGAACACCTTGTCCAGGCCTTCGGCCTCGGCCTCCAGCCGGACCCGGGCTGAACCGGGAACCACCAGCATGCGGATGTTGGGGTCCTTCTCGCGGCCGCGGATGATGTCCGCTGCGGCCCGGAGGTCCTCCATGCGGGAGTTGGTGCAGGAACCCAGGAAGACGGTGTCCACCCGGATGTCCTTCATGGGGGTGCCGGCGGTCAGGCCCATGTACTGCAGGGCGCGCTCGGCGGCCGCCTTGGCGTTCTCGTCGCCGAAATCCTCCGGCGAGGGTACTGAAGCTGAAAGCGAAACGCCCTGGCCGGGGTTGGTGCCCCAGGTGACGAACGGCTCCAGGGTGTCCGCATCCAGGTCAACCTCGGCGTCAAACGTCGCGTCGTCGTCGGTACGCAGGGTGTTCCAGTACTCGACGGCGGCATCCCAGTCCGCTCCCTGGGGAGCGTGCGGGCGGCCGAACATGTAGTCGTAGGTGGTTTGGTCCGGGGCCACCAGGCCTGCGCGGGCACCGGCCTCGATGGACATGTTGCAGATGGTCATCCGTGCTTCCATGGACAGGGCGCGGATTGCGGAGCCGCGGTATTCCAGGACATAGCCCTGGCCCCCGCCGGTGCCGATCTTGGCGATGACCGCAAGGATGATGTCCTTGGCCGTGACGCCCGGACGCAGGGTGCCTTCAACGTTGATGGCCATGGTCTTGAACGGCTTCAGCGAAAGCGTTTGGGTGGCCATGACGTGTTCCACCTCGGACGTGCCGATGCCCATGGCCAGCGCGCCGAATGCCCCGTGCGTGGAGGTGTGCGAGTCGCCGCAGACCACTGTCATGCCCGGCTGGGTGAGGCCCAGCTGCGGGCCGACAACGTGCACGATGCCCTGCTCGGCGTCCCCGAGCGAATGCAGCCGGACACCGAATTCCGCGCAGTTGTTGCGCAGCGTCTGGATCTGGGTGCGGCTGGTGAGATCGGCGATGGGCTTGTCGATGTCCAGCGTAGGGGTGTTGTGGTCCTCGGTGGCGATGGTGAGATCCGGGCGGCGCAGCTTGCGGCCGGCGAGGCGGAGGCCCTCGAAGGCCTGCGGGGACGTCACCTCGTGGACGAGGTGGAGATCGATGAAGAGAAGGTCGGGCTGGGCGTTGGCTCCCTCGCCGTCGCCTTTGCGCACCACGTGTGCGTCCCAGACTTTCTCGGCCAGTGTTTTTGCCACGGCCAGCTCCCTTCACTGCATGTTTTGGCTGTTAAGCTCCACTGAACCAGCAGCGGTGTGCAATATGCCACTCAAAAGATTTGCATCTCAGATAATGAGACGGCAATATCATTACATGGACAATTCTAGCGGCGTCGGTGTCATTGATAAAGCGGCCCATGTTTTGGACGCATTGGAGGCCGGGCCCACCACCCTGGCACAGCTGGTGGCCGCCACAGGACTGGCGCGGCCCACCGTTCACCGGCTTGCCCTGGCCCTGATCCACCACCGCCTGGTCGCCCGGGACATCCAGGGCAGGTTTGTGCTGGGCAGCCGCCTGGTCGAGCTAGCTTCCGCCGCGGGCGAGGACCGGCTCATTGCCTCGGCCGGGCCCATCCTGATGCAGCTGCGGGACGCCACCGGCGAGAGCTCGCAGATCTTCCGCCGCCAGGGCGAGTGGCGCGTCTGCGTCGCCTCTGCGGAGCGGCCCATCGGCCTGCGCGACACCATTCCTGTCGGCACCCAGCTTTCCATGAAGGCTGGCTCCGCCGCCCAGGTCCTGCTGGCGTGGGAAGATCATGACCGGCTGCTTGAGGGCCTGCAGTCAGCACGCTTCACGCCGACTGTTCTGGCAGGTGTACGACGCCGGGGCTGGGGACAGAGCCTTGGCGAACGAGAGCCGGGGGTCGCCTCCGTCTCGGCCCCGGTGCGGGGACCGTCCGGCCGCGTCATCGCCGCCGTCTCCATTTCAGGGCCGATCGAACGCCTGACCCGGCAGCCTGGCCGGCTTCACGCCGAGGTGGTCTGCAATGCCGGCCGGCTCCTGACCGAGGCGCTGCGGAAAAACAACGACTGAGGCGCTGACGCGCCATCCCCGCTGGCCGCCTCACTATCGCCACGCCTTGGCTAAGCTGTCCGCATGAACAGCTACGCGGTCTTTCTCCGGGGCATCAATGTCGGCGGAATCAACATCAAGATGGCTGAGCTAAAGGACGCGCTTGCATCTGCCGGGTTCACGGGCGTCAAGACCCTCCTCGCCAGCGGCAACGTGGTGCTCGCCAGCCCGGATACGCCGTCCGCCGTCAAAGGGCAGGTTGAAAAATGCCTGCGCGAGACTTTCGGCTACGACGCCTGGGTGGTTGTCCTCACCGCGCAACGCGTGGCCGAACTGGTGGCTGCCTGCCCCTATCCGGAAGACGACAAGGCCACCCACACGTACATCACGCTCTCCTCCGACACGGCCAGGCTCGATGAGCTTGACGCCGCCGGCGCAGCGCTGGAAGGAAGCGAACAGAAGCGGCTCGGCCCGGAGGCGCTGGCCTGGCTCGCGCCGGTCGGCGGGACGCTGGACAGCCCTTTCAGCAAGATCTCCGCCAAGGCGAAGTTCAAGTCAAGCACCACGACGCGCAACCTGCGCACCCTGATCAAGGTCCGGGACGCCGCGGCCGCCTTGGCGTAAGCGCTCTACGCTCCGCCCGCGGCCGCCTTAAGTGCACTATTGAAGGAACTGAGCCGGCTCACCTCGATTTCCACCGGCTCCACCACCAGGTCCCCCGCCACCTTGCCGACGGCCGCCCGGAGCCGCTTCCTTGCCTTGGCCGACCGTGACCTTGCCGCTCCGGCGCTTATGACTTTCCCGGTGAGGGCCAGGAAGATCCCCAGCGCCACGCCGCCGGCGATCATCAGGGTGGGAAGGGGCCAGCCCTCCACCCGCGGCACGTCCGGCACGGGCAGTTGAAAGTACGCGAGTCCGGCCAGCACACCGAGCCAGCCCAGCCCGCCAACCACTACGGCCAGCGCAAGCCACTGGACCACGTTGAACACTCCCCACCACCAGGATTTCCGGAAGGTCATCAGGTCCGTCCCGGCGATGGCCTGGTCCAGGGCGTCGGGCAGCGCATCCCGTCCTTCACGGGCTGCACCGCGGATGGCTGCCCGCCACGGGCCCGGCGCGCCGTCGCTGGCGGCGTCCGCGAACTCGCGGACTGCCGCATCCGTCCGGGCGCGCTCGGGGGCGCCGGCGGGCGGGAGCGAGGTGCGGTTGAGCTGGGACGGCGCGGAGCTCTTCAGGTTAAGCCGGCGCAGCGGATCGGCTCTGAAGCGCAGCAGCCACCGTGTGACGGGCCACCCGGTCCGGCGCGTCGATTCCATCCTGTAGGACGTGGCGACAGCGTCCACCACCAATGGCACGTTCGCTGCCGTGGCCAGCTCATCCGTGAGCCGCACTGTTGCCGCCTTTCTGACGCCCGCCGCCTCGCCTATCCCTGAAACCTCAGTGAGCTGCCGGGATGCCCGTGAGACATCCGCAGCGAGCCGTTGTGAGAGAGCCTGCCGCCGCAGCACCACGCCGCGGATGGCGTTCCGGACCCTGTCCACGCCTTGACCGGTCAGTGCGGAGGCCCCCAGCACCTGCACCGTGCCCAGCCCGTCGCGCGCAAGGATCCCTTTGAGCGACTCCAGCACCGGCTCGACGTCGCGTTCGGGCAGCCTGTCAATCTGGTTCAGCACCACCAGGGTCACGGCGCCGTGGGCAGCCATCGGTGCGAGGAAGTCGTTATGCACGGCCGCGTCGGCATACTTCTGCGGATCCAGCACCCAGACCAGGACGTCAACCAAGCCCACCATGCGCTCCACAATGGCGCGGTTGGCCGCCCGGGTGGAATCGAAGTCGGGAAGGTCCAGCAGGATCAGCCCTGTGCCCTCGTCCGCGAAACCCGCAACGGGATCGGCGTGGTGCCGGTTGCGCACCTCCAGCCAGTCCAGCAGGGGCTCGCTGCCGTCCGCTCCCCAGACACCTGCCAAAGGTTCCGACGTGGTCGGACGGCGGGCCGCCGCCGTCGCGATTTCTGCCCCGCTGACTGCCTTGAACAGCGATGACTTCCCGCTGCCGGTCGCACCGAAGAAGCCCACCACCGTGTGCTCGGCCGAGAGTGAACGCCGCGAGCCGGCACGGTCGAGGAGCCGGCGCACTTCATCCAGGGACTCATCCGGCAGGACCCCGTCCCCCAATTCCCGTGCGTCCTTGAGGGCCGCGAGCCTGCGGTCCAGCTCCGAGGCTTCGCGGGCGGCGCCGTGGCGGCTCATGGACGTTCCGCCAGCCGGGCGAGGGCGGCCGCATGGTCCGCCAGAGCATGCGCAGCATCCGCACCGCCTGCAGGGAGCCGCTCGAGGAACTTCCGCTGCTCCGCCTGCAGCAACCGCTGGCAGCGGGCGTGGAGGTCGTTCCTCGCCGTCTGGGCGAGCCTGCGGACGGCGTCCTCGCCGAAGACGGCTTCAAGCAGCCGCTGTCCCACCACGGCGGTGCCGCCTGCCACGCCGATTTCCAGCCCGGTGAGGCCGGCCGTCATGGAAAACACCACGATCATCAGCGCGGCGCCGAGCCCGTTCACCCCGAACGAGAGCCACCGGGCCTGAGTGCGCTTCTCCTGTCCCTCCGTACGGATCAGTTCCATCAGCCCGGACTGCCAGGCCCTGATCTCGGCAGCGGTCCCGTCGGCGAACCCGGGGCTGGTGCCGGACAGGTCGTCGGTACCGAGCAGCGCCCGGCCGGCGGGGTCCGAGCGCCAGCGCTGGTCCGTGTCTTCGCCGGCGTTGGCCGCTTCATCCAGGATGACGGCCTGCAGTCCTGTCTCGATGGCCACCTCCACCCGCACGGCCGGCGGTGGCTCGCCCCGGAAGAATGCGCCCAACCGGTCCCGCAGCCGGCCAACGTTCTGTTCCAGGGTCCGGAAGAACTCGCCCGTCCCAACAAAGTCCTGCCAGCGCGCCAGAACCTCGCCGCGAAGCAGCGCACCGTCCTTCGTGGCATTCAGGATCCTGTCCACAGCGTCGCGGTACGCGGCCTCCGCATCGGCCCGGAGCGACGCCGCGGCACGCTCCTGGCCCTGCACGGCCTCGGCCACACCAGCGACCCGCCCGGCCAGGGCCTTCACCGTGCCGTTGAGAGTCCGGCGGGCAATCTCCGAACGTCCCGCAGCATCGGCCGCGAGGTCCCGCAGCCAGAGCTGCAGCGGCTGTACGGACTGCGCCGGCAGCATGCCCAGCCCGTTCAGGTCCGTCTCCGGCACCACGAACAGCCTGGCGGCCCCGAGCCCTTCCTTCTGCAGCAGACCGCGGAGATCGGCGCTGACTTCGGCCTCGGCCCCGGCCGGCACCCGGTCCAGCACCACGGCAACCATGATGTCCCTCGAGGACGCGTCCAGCAGCAGCTTCCAGGGGACTGCGTCCGCGTAGCGGTTGGCTGTGGTGACAAAGACCCACAGGTCCGCGGCGGCCAGCAGCTGGCCGGCCAGCCGGCGGTTGTCATCGGAGATGGAATCGACGTCGGGAGCATCGAGCAGCGCGATCCCCTGCGGCACCGCCGGGTCGGCCACGAGCACCAGGGAGGAGATGGCCTCCGCGTCAGGTGTTGCGCCAGCCCGGCTGGCCGGGAGGGGTTCGGGCGATACGGTGCCCCGGATCCGGCTGAGGGTGGGCAGGACGCGTTGGCCTTCGAACCAGCCCGCATCTGCGGGATGGTGCAACAGGATGGGCTGGCGCGTGGTGGGCCTGATGGCACCGGAACGGGTGACGGGGTGTCCCACCAGGGCGTTCACCAGTGTTGACTTGCCGGCGCCGGTAGAACCTCCGACGACGGCGAGCAGCGGGGCGTCCAGGCTGCGGTACCGCGGGAGGATGTAGTCATCGAGCTGGGCAACGGCGTTCCGGACCTCTGTGCGGGCCTGCCCCGCCTCCGGCAGCGCCAGGGGCAGCGACACGGCCGCCAGGTCCTCCCGCACGGCTTCGAGCAGTTCCACGGCGGCGACCGCGGCCTGGCCCGCCGGGCGGCCTGGCTGATCGGCTTGGCGCGCAGGTTGGCCGCGTGGTGCGCGGGACGGGAGCGGGGGCGGCTGAGGTGGCGAACCGTCGGAGGAGGTCACCACCTCATCATGCCAGTTCAGGGGACCCCAAGCCGGGACAGGGCGCAGCGAACAAAATAAAAATAAAAAACGGTCCCGGGCTGATGCCCGGGACCGTCATTCTGTGACCCCAGCGGGATTCGAACCCGCGTTACCGCCGTGAGAGGGCAGCGTACTAGGCCGCTATACGATGGGGCCGCGTACTTCCAGGAAGCTGACGCTTCCAACCGGCTTTTGGCCGGCGCGCTCAGTGATTATTTCATACACTCAGCACGAGTTTCAAATCGGAAACCGTTCTGAAACCCCTGGTCATCAGCAATATTTCAGCGTCTAAACCAGAGCTGGGATACCAGGACTCGAACCTAGAATGACGGTACCAGAAACCGTAGTGTTGCCAATTACACCATATCCCAATGACACTTCGGGCCGGAGTTTTAGGCTTCAACCTGCGCTCCGTGCGCCTCAGCACGAGAAATTACTCTACCCGAGACTTCTGGATGGCACAAATCGGCCAATCCGGACGGCATGTCGAGGCCGCGGGTCCCGCTCGCCCGGCGCTGCACGGAACAGAGGTCGGACCGGACACCCTTGCCAACGGCACCATCGTAAGTTTACTCTCGGTAAGTTACTGACTAGTAACAACCAGTCGAGAGGATTCATCCGTGCCACAGAGTCGTGCCGCAGCTTCCACCCTGACCACCGCCCGTTCCCGGACGCAAAAGGTAGCTATCGCAGTCCTAGCGCTTATGCTCGTCGCAGTTCTTGGCTTCTACACGCTGGTCACCGGCCGGATCACGGACGGATCCGCCAAGCTACGGGACGGTGCAGGGCAGGCGGCCGCAGGGGCTGAGCAGCTCAAGGATGGCGCCGGTCAACTCGCCAGCGGCGCAGGGAAGGCCGGCGACGGTGCCGGCAAACTGTCCTCAGGCGCCAACAAAGTGCTCCTCGGGGTCACTGAAAAGCTCGCCCCGGGCGCCGAAAGGCTGGAAGCCGGTGCCAGCCAGCTCACCGCCGGCGCAGTCAGGATTGAGACCGATGTGAACAATAAACTCGCGCCGGGTGTGTACAAGGTGGATGATGGCGCCCGCAAGCTAGCCTCCGGAGCCTCCCAGCTGGCTGCAGCCCTGACAGCTACTGCTGCAGGAAATGCCGAGAACAATCTTGCTGACGGCGCCAACGCCCTGGACGCAGGCGCGGCGAGGCTTGCTGCGGGAGCAGGGGATCTGGCCGCGGGAACGGGACAGCTGAAGGGCTACCGGGGAGCCAACAATTCCCCCGAGGCAGGCACCGGCACCGCCGCGTTGGCCCAGGCCCTCGAACTTCTTGAGGCCGCCGCCTCGGATCCGCTGCAGGGCTTGGTTCCACTGGCTGTTGTCAAGGACAAGATCGCCAAAATAACGGCCGGAGCCCATAAGCTCGACGCCGGCGCGACCGCCCTGCAGGAAGGCGCCGGCAAACTGCGTGACGGCTCAGCGCAGCTGCACGCCGGAACGGGCCGCCTCACCGCCGGCTTCGCCACGCTGGGCGAAAAGCTCAACAGCCGGGATCCTGCCAATCCGGGTGTTGTCCTGGGCACCGAATTGCTGGCCGCCGGAACATCGCAGATCCGGGTAGGCATGGATGGTGTTCCCGGCAATCCTGAGCGTCCGGGCCTGATCAAAGCGGTCGCGCAAATTACCGAGGGCAGCTCGCGGCTGGCTGAGGGGACCACCGTGCTGAACTCCGGCATCAAAGGCGATCCCGCAGACCCGGCGAACCCCGGACTCCTGAAGGGTTCACAAGCTGTGGCCGCCGGCGCTTCGGAGCTTTCCACTGGCAACACCCGGCTCGCGTCCGGATCCACGGAACTGGCCTCGGGGGCGGAGAACCTTGCGGACGGGAGCGCCCGGATCGCAGATGGAACCGAGACCCTGTACACGAGCGCGGCCGCGGTGTCCCCGGCCAACGCAGTGGGTAAGTCCGATACTGCCGTGGCACTCGCACTGGTGGGTGTGCTGGTGGTCGGCTCCATCGGGGCCTACCTGGTGCTCCGGAACCGGCGACGGGTCCTGCCCATCCGTGCTTGAGGACGGAAGCTAGTCCAGCAGCTGAGACAGCGAACTGACCTCGTGACCCTCAAAAGAGGGCACGGTCTCCCCCGCTCTGTTGAGCCACACGCCCACCAGCCCCGCCGCCGTCGACCCTTCAGCGTCCAGCAGCCTGTTGTCGCCCACGTAGAGGGTCTCCTGCGCGGAGGTCCCCAGGAGCCGGACGCCTTCGAGGTAGATCGCAGGCTCGGGCTTGGCCGCACCGACGGTATCGGTGCCAACCAGACGGCCCACGCGTTCCAGCCCCGCGCTGTCCAGCTTTGCCCGCTGGTAGTCGTGCACGTTGTTGCTGACGGCACCGTAGGGGATGCCAGCAGCATCCAGCACGTCAAGGAGCGGAAGCACGTCCTCAAAAGCGCGGACCAGCGCGGGCTGCAGCTCACTGTAGGCACTCAGCCAGCGGTGCGACTCCTCGCCCTCGGCAAGTTCCACCCCGAAGTGGCCCAAAGCGGCCCGCCCCCGCAGCAGCCGCTGGTCGTTGAACGTCAGCTCCCCTGCCAGGTAGCGGTCGTAGTAATGCGTGGTTTCGTGCGTGAAGATCCTGCCAAAACGATCCCACCCGGACTGGTCCAGACCGGGCAGCAGATGTTCGCTGACCTCGCGCAGGGCGGTGGTCATGGCATACTCCAGGTCAACCAGGGTGTCGTCGATGTCGAAGAGGACACCCCGGATGGTCCCGAAGCGGGTGGTCAGGGAGCTGCCAACAGCCGTGCCTGTCATGACCGTCAGCCGCGGAACGTGCGGAGCCGGGCCAGGGACGAATCCTTGCCCAGGATCACCATGGACTCAAACAGGGGCGGTGAAATCCGGCGCCCGGAGACGGCAGTGCGCACCGGCCCAAACGCCAGCCGGGGCTTGATTCCCAGGTCCTCCACCAGCGCCTGCTTCAGGGCCCCCTGGATGTTCTCCGGGGTCCACTCCGCTACGGGTTCGAGGGCCGCCAGGGCGGCGTCCAGAACCTCGGTCAGGTTGGCCGGCAGGCCCTTGCGGGCGTCATCGGCGACGTCAATGGCATCATCGGCCTTGAACAGGAACCCCAGCATCTCAGGTGCTTCACCCAGCAGCGTGACGCGTTCCTGGATCAGGGGTGCGGCTTCCGTGAGGATCTCCTCCTGGCGTGCCGTGAGCTGCTCCCCGACAAAACCGGCGGCGCGCAGGTACGGGACAAGCCTGCCGCGGAAGTCCTCCGGGTTGAGCATGCGGATGTGCGTGCCGTTGATGGCCTCCGCCTTTTTGATATCAAAACGCGCCGGGTTTGCCAGCACATCCTTGACATCAAAGTTTTCGATCAGCTGATCCACCGTGAAGATGTCCTCGTCCGCGGAGAGGCTCCAGCCCAGCAGCGAGAGGTAGTTCAGCAGGCCCTCCGGGATGAAGCCCCGGTCGCGCAGCAGGAACAGGTTGGACTGCGGGTCACGCTTGGAGAGCTTCTTGTTCCCCTCCCCCATGACGTACGGGAGGTGGCCGAACAGCGGCAGGTAGCTGGCGACGCCGATTTCGATGAGGTACCGGATCAGCACCACCTGGCGGGGCGTGGAGGAGAGCAGGTCTTCACCGCGCAGCACATGGGTGATCCCCATCAGTGCATCGTCCACGGGGTTGACCAGCGTATACAGCGGTGACCCGTCGGCCCGGACAATGACGTAATCCGGGATGCTGCCGGCTTTGAACGTGATGTCGCCGCGGACCAGGTCCGTGAACACTACGTCCTCATCAGGCATGCGGACGCGCAGCACGGGTTTGCGGCCCTCGGCCTTGAACGCTGCCAACTGCTCCTCGGTGAGTTCACGGTCGAAGTTGTCGTAGCCGAGCTTGGGGTCGCGGCCGGCGGCGCGGTGGCGCGCTTCGACTTCTTCCGGGGAGGAATAGCATTCGTAGGCGTAACCGGCCTCAAGGAGCTTCGCGACAACGTCCTTGTAGAGGTCCAGCCGCTGCGACTGCCGGTACGGCTCATGCGGGCCGCCCACCTCCACGCCCTCTTCCCAGGAGATTCCCAGCCACTTCAGGGCCTCCAACAGCTGCTGGTAGCTCTCCTCCGAGTCACGTGCCGGGTCCGTATCCTCGATCCGGAACACAAACGTGCCCTTGGTGTGCTTGGCGTGGGCCCAGTTGAACAATGCCGTCCGGATCAGCCCCACGTGCGGAGTCCCGGTAGGCGAGGGGCAAAACCGGACGCGCACCGGGGTATCGGCAGTGACGGACGGGACGGAGGCAGCAGTCGACGCAGAAGCAGTAGTCATAGTGGCTTCAACTTTACCGCTTGCCGCGCAGTCTCCTGGCCCGGCTGGCCAGCATGAACCGCGTCAGGAAGTAACCCGCCAGCACAATGCCTGCCCCTGCGAACACCAGCCCCAGCCAAACGGGCACGCCCAGCCAATGCACGGCACGCGCGGCCATCAAGAAGGTTCCGATGGAACCGGCAGCAAGGAGCAGAAAGGACCGGACAGCGCCCGTCTTGGACTGGCGCGGCCGCGTGGTAGCCCACGCCGCGGGGCTGGAAGGGACCCTTCGCATACGTCCGGGACCTGGTTTTAGCGGCGGACCACCGGGTTGGACAGGCGCCCGATGCCTTCGATCTCTACCTCATACCGGTCGCCGGCCTGGACAAGTCCAACGCCCGCCGGGGTGCCGGTCATGATGACGTCGCCGGGCAGCAGGGTAAAGGCCCGCGAGACGATGGAGACGAGCTCCCGGACGCCGCGGATCATCTGGCTGGTGCTGCCGTCCTGGCGCAGCTCGCCGTTCAGGCGGCCCTGGATCTGCAGGTCCTCGGTGTCCAGTTCGGTTTCGATCCACGGGCCCAGCGGCGCCGAGGTGTCAAAACCCTTGGCCCGGGCCCACTGCAGGTCCGTCTTCTGCACGTCGCGCGCCGTGAGGTCGTTGCCGCAGGTGTAGCCGAAGATGACGTCGTCGACGCGCTCCTCCGGGACGTCCTTGCAGATCCGGCCGATGACCACGCACAGCTCGGCTTCGAAGGAAACTTCCTCCGAGAACTCCGGCAGCACAATGGGATCGTTGGGTCCGACGACGGCGGTGTTGGGCTTCAGGAACAGCAGCGGCTGGGCCGGGACTTCGTTGCCCAGCTCGGCGGCGTGCTCCACGAAGTTGCGGCCCACGCCGATGACCTTGCTGCGGGGGATGATGGGGGCCAGGAGCCGCACATCCTCAAGCTTGTGCTTGACGTGGGTGCGCTCGACACCGTTGAAGAACGGGTCGCCGTGGATGACAGTGATCTCCTCACTGCCGGACTCGCCTTCAACAACGCCATAGAGGGGATCAGAATCGACTACAAACCGGGCAATACGCATGGTGAACAGCCTACAGTCTTGACCTGTTGCCCTTTGCTCGGGTCAGCCGTCCGGTCAGGCGCCGGACCGTCCACGGAGGTAATCCAGCTGGGCAGCCACCGACATCTCGGCGGCCCGCCTGACGGAAGGATCGACGTCGGCGTACACCGCGTCCGTCACCGCCGGCACGCTGGCGTCCGGGCCAAGTCCGGTGAGGGCTGCGCGGATCTGCGCGAGCCGTTCGAGCCGATGTGCCCGGTAGGCCCCGGTGACGGCCTCCAAGGAAGGGAGCACCGGCCCGTGCGCCGGCAGGACAGCAGCCCCGCCGAGGGCTTCCAGCCGGTCCAAGGACGTAAGGTAATCGCCCAGTGCGCCGTCCGGGTAATCCAGCACGGTGGTCCCCCGGCCCAGGATGGTATCGCCAGTCAGCACCGTGCCGTGTGGCCCGTCGCCGGGCAGGTGGAAGCACACCGAATCCGAGGTGTGCCCCGGCGTGGCCACCACCTGAAGGGAAATCCCGGCCGCCTCGATGATCTCACCGTCCCGCAGAGGCTCGCCGCCGTGGCAGTACCGGGGATCCGCAGCCCGCACCGGGGCGCCGGTGAGTTCCCGCAGCCGCACGGACCCCGCAGTGTGGTCTGCGTGGCGGTGCGTTACCAGGATCAGTTCAACGCCGCCCACAGCCGCCAGCCGCCTGAGGTGCCCTTCGTCCGCTGGCCCCGGGTCCACCACCACCGAAGCCCCGGCATCGGGCGCCGAGATCACGTAGGAATTGGTGCCGTCCAGGCTCATCGGTCCGGGGTTGGGCGCCAGGATGAACTGCGAAAAGGCCGAGCTGCGCTGCAGGACGGGGCTGGAAGCTGAAGTCACTCTTCTATCCTTGCATCCGCCGGCTGCACGGACATCCGGCTGGACAGCTGCGCTGCCAGTGCGGCGTTGCCGGAATAGAACACGGCACGCGCGGGGTTGACCACCAGTGACGACCACACGAACTCCAGCAGGAAGCCGGTACCACTCTCCATGAGCGCCACCCCCACCACCCTTGCAGACCTCCTCGCCGAGGCAGACGCCGCCGGCCATGACCATGCCGCAACGGAGAAGAACAGCGGGCTCCAGCACATTCATAACCACGCCACCGGCAGTATTGTCTGGTTCCCCACGTGGAAGAAGTTCCGCGACACCACGGATTGGAACCAGGCCGTGGACGTGGTCACGGCGGATTTCCGGTCAGGTTCGGCGCCGGTGGAAAAATGGGCCACCGCGTTCCTTGCCGGCGATCTGGCCATGCTCCTGGAGCGCGCCGCCGCGGCCAGCGACGCCAACACGTTCGTGGAGGAGAACCTCACGCTCCATCTGACCCGGACCTGGGCCGTGGCCGACGCCGTCGCGCAGGAAAACGGGATGGATCTGCCCAACGGCAGCATCACACCCCCGGTCTTCGCCGGCTACCCCTACGACGTCTACGCCCAGGACGGCGGCGTTTTTGCCACCACGCTGTGGAACGACATCATTGACGCCCGGCGGAACCGGGCACTCACCGAGGAAGCCGCGCGCAAGGCCCTGAAGCCCGTCTCCCGCAAGGCCCTCAAGAACGCTGCCCGGAAGGCTGCCCGCCGCTGAGGCGCGGATACCTGACATCGGGCCCGTTAACGGGCGACGGCGGTTGGCTGGCACTGTGTGAAACTTTCCACAGTGCCAGCCAACCGCCGTCGTTGTTTCCGACTGAGGCCCGCTTAGGCGAGGCGCGTCAGCCAGCCATGCCGGTCCGGCACAGTTCCGGTCTGGATACCGAGGAGCTGCTCACGGATGGCCATGGTGGTCTCCCCCGCCTTGGCGTCCTCCGAGCCGATGAACTCCGTGGCATCCTTCAGGACTCCGATGGGAGTAATCACGGCGGCGGTGCCGCACGCGAAGACCTCGGCGATCTCGCCGGATGCCACGCCGTCGCGCCACTCGGACAGGGTGATCTTGCGTTCGCTGACTTCGCGGCCCATGTCCTTGGCCACCTGAATCACCGAGGAGCGGGTGACACCCTCGAGGATGGTTCCGGTGAGGGCGGGCGTGGCCAGGGAGCCGTCCTTCATGACGAAGAACACGTTCATGCCGCCGAGCTCTTCCACGGCGTCGTCATTGAAGTGGTCCAGGAACAGCACCTGCTTGCAGCCGTTGGCTTCCGCTTCCTGCTGGGCGATCAGGGACGCGGCGTAGTTGCCGCCGCACTTCGCAGCACCGGTACCGCCGCGGCCTGCACGGGCGTATTCGCGGGAGATCCAGATGGACACCGGCTTGAGTTCGCCGCCGAAGTAGTTGCCTGCGGGCGAGGCGATGACGCGGAAGGAAACCTCCCGGGCGGCCCGCACGCCAAGGAACGCCTCGGTGGCAATCATGAACGGGCGCAGGTAGAGCGCCTCGCCGTCCCCGGCCGGAACCCAGTCCTTGTCAACAGCAACTAGTTCGCGGATGGCGCCCAGGAAATACTCAACGGGGAGTTCCGGGAGCGCCAGCCGGCGGGCTGATTTGTTCAGGCGTGCCGCGTTGGCCTCGGGCCGGAACGTCCAGACGGAACCATCGGCGTGGCGGTAGGCCTTCAGGCCCTCGAAAATCTCCTGGCCGTAGTGAAGCACCGCTGCCGACGGATCCAGGGAAATGGGGCCGTACGCCTCAATGCGCGGGTTGTGCCAGCCTCCGGCGCCTTCTTCATCAACCGAGTAATCCACCACGGCGGTGTGGTCGGTGAAGTAGTTGCCGAATCCCGGGTTCGCCAGGATGGCTGCACGCTCTTCAGCAGACTTCGGGGTTGCCGAAAGCTGCTGGCTAAATTCGACGCCATGGGCAGTCTGAGTCATGGTTCCTCCACGATCGGCCGCCCGTGAACGTGGTTCTGCACTGAACCGCAGGGGCAGCATTTGGTGATTCGAAACAAGCTTACGCCCGTTGGCAGCACCCCCGGTGCCTGCCTACAGCAGACCGACAACTCCAAAGCGCAGACTGAACTGCGCCTACGCCAACCAATGCGGCCCGGTTCCCTCGACGACGGGTTGGCTAGCGACAATGGCCCGCAACCACAAGGGGGGTGTTGCTCCAGAGGAGGCAACCCATCGGCATGACATCCAGGAACGTCGGCGGCCCCACCCTCGTTGGGCTAACCTACGCCGGAGGAACACGAACACCTCGTCACCGAGAAATAAAGCGCCTGGCACAAACTGCTCGATTAGCTGTCCAAGATTTGGAGTTTACCCCACTCCAAAACCGCTTTGCGACTCGTCCGATATCGACCCGGGCAATAACCGCCTGCTCGTCTCCAGAGGGATACGACGATCCGCGAGCTCCCATGCCATGTCAACGAAGGAAGACCAATACGGACCCAACAGACCTTGCGCTCCCGCGAGTAGGTACAAGTCAACGACCGAAGACTGGAGCGCGTCCCGACTGTTATACGCTCCCTTATCTGACAGCGCAAAACAATTGGGCACTGCTGCAATAACACTATCCTGCACCTCAGCCACATCGCAGGAAACGAAGAACGCCTGACCCGGGGACCGTTCCTGAACTTCCCGCATCCGGCGTATGTACCACTCAACGGGCGATGCTTCCAATGTTTTCGCATGAGTCAGCCCTGGGTGCGCTCTGATCTGAACCCCAACGTAAGAATCCGGAACTTTCCGTTTCCACGCTTCAATCCGGGAGGCGATTTCCGGGATGGGTACGAGTTGCCGGAATCTGTCTTCCCATTTCGGCGAACCGTCCGGAAGCGGCAGCTCCTGTGCTGAGTGGATGTGCCACACATCTTCGTCTATTTTTTCGCGGAAATAGTCGGTCTTCTCATCCCCTCGGGGTACGGTGGGCCAAATTTCTTTGGAACGTTGCAAGTCAACGCAGCTTTCGGGGTACTCCCACAGGTCGGTCATGGCGCCGTTGAATGCCTCGCTAACCTGCCAAACGTACTCAAACTTCCTGCCGGAGTGACGAGCTAGCAGTTCCGCACTCAGTGTGAACCTGATACGGTTCCCGAGGCCCGCGTTGTGTACGTTTACGGCCAGTACTGATCTCAATTTTCCCCCTGTTGTCGTGTCGGATAAGGCTAGCCCATTCGCCGCTCACGCTTGATCGGTCAGGCGTTGCCATCAGAAGAAGAGACCGGAGAAGGTCCAGAGAAGAGTCTTAGAACGGTGAGGTCGCAATTCCGTCGGACTCGTCTGGTCCATCTGGGCCCCTTGCGTGCCAGCCGATGCTGCAGACCGTTCATTCTCGGGTCCACGATAGAGGGAATTGTTGATTTTACGCCGAATCTAGGGTAGCGCTGGCGAAGGGGACGGGCGCGTCCCGGAGCTTTGGCCCTGCCTGCGACGAAGGCAGGCGGAATTCCCTGCCTAAAGCGCTGCGGCGATGGCGTCACCCACGGCGCTGGTGCTGCGTGCGCCGCCGTCGCGATTTTCGACGTCGGCGATCACGGCCGCTTCAATCTTCCGCGCCGCCGCGGCGTAGCCAAGGTGGTCCAGCAGGAGCGCCGCCGACAGGATGGCCGCGGTGGGATCGGCCTTCTGCTGGCCGGCGATGTCCGGCGCTGACCCATGGACCGGTTCGAACATGGACGGGGCGGTGCGGTCCATGTTGATGTTGCCCGAGGCAGCCAGCCCGATGCCGCCGGTGATGGCTGCGGCCAGGTCGGTCAGGATGTCGCCGAAGAGGTTGTCCGTAACGATGACGTCAAAGCGGGACGGGTCGGTGACCATGAAGATGGTGGCCGCATCGACGTGCAGATAGTCATGGGTGACCTCCGGGAATTCCTGCGCCACAGCTTCGACGGTGCGCTTCCACAGGTGGCCCGCGTAGACCAGCACATTGTGTTTGTGCACCAGGGTGACGTGCTTGCGTTCCCGGGCGCCGGCGCGGCGGAACGCGTCGCGGACCACGCGCTCCACGCCGTGTGCCGTGTTCAGGGAAACTTCGGTGGCGACCTCGTGCGGCGTGCCCGCGCGCAGGGTGCCGCCGTTGCCAACGTAAGGCCCTTCGGTGCCTTCGCGGACCACGATGAAATCGATGACGCCCGGGTTGGCGAGGGGGCTGCCCACCGTTCCGTACAGGCGTGAGGGACGCAGGTTGACGTAGTGGTCCAGGCTGAAACGGAGCTTCAGGAGCATCTCGCGCTCGATAATGCCCGACGGAATCCTGGTATCGCCGGGGGCTGCGCCCACCGCGCCGAAGAGGATGGCATCCCGGGTACGCAGGTCGGCGAGGACCTCATCCGGGAGGGTCTCGCCGGTGGCCAGCCAGTGCTCGGCACCGAGCTTGTAGTGGGTCTGCTGGAGGTCCACACCCTCGGCGGCTAAGGCCTTCTCGAGGACCTTCAGCGCCTCAGCGATGACCTCGGGGCCAATGCCGTCACCGGGAATTACTGCGAGATTAATCGATGCGCTCATACTCCAAGAATATTAAGTCAATCCGCATGCCGGACAATCAGTCTCACTTACTGAGATGGAGCCTGTGGAGCGGGCGTCAGCGGGGCGGCACATTCGGATCCGGCGAGGCTACGACGACGACGTTGGTGCCCCAGGGATCCTCCGTGTAGCAGGAAATCAGCACCATCCGGTTGGGCTGAACCTGCCAGATGGGGCTGTCCTTAAGTCCGGACTTGCTGTACGTGGCGACAGAATCCACGCGGTAGGCCAGCTCGCCGGTGGCCGTGGTCACGGTGAATTGGTCACCCACGGCAGCTTTGGCACTCAGGTGGTTGAAGGGTGCGTCCCGGTCCACCCAGCTGTGCCCTGCCACGTAGGTGGTATTCGCTGAGCCCTCGCCGGGCACTCCATACGGAGTGAGCCAGTAACCGTCCATTGTGGGCGGCGGCACGATGGTCTGGTTGGCCTGGTCCTGGCCGCTTGGTTCCAGCGGGTGGATCACCACATCGATGTTCGCGGCAGCGTAGACCAGCCGCTGGGGCGGTGAGGCGGCGGGACCGGCAGGAGCTGCCGGTGCCGGGCTGGCGGCCGGTGTGGGGGTGGGTGCGGGGGTGGGGGCGGCCAGCGACGGAGGCGCGGTCGCGGCCGGCCGGGTCACGGTCTCCGGCGCAGTTACCGGGCCGCCCGCCGGGGTAAGGAACGCAACGACGGCGTAAGCGAGGAACCCGCAGAGGATCACGAAGAGGATGCTTCGGGCGGTGAAAATTCTGGGCCGGGCGTGGCGGCCGCGCTGTGGCGGACCACTCATGTCCGCCGGACCAGTGGAGCCTGTCGGATCTTCCGGGAGCGGCTGACGGTCGCTGTCCATGGTTCCCTCGAACGTCGGTGGAATCTGCCTGACTGGCGGCAGGCGCCGTGCCCTCTCGGCCACGGCGCCTGCCACGGTGTTAACGAATGCCCTTGCGGGCATCAGATACGGGAAGCCAACCTAACGGTCCCGGGAGACGCCACCGGTCAGCAGCACCTTGCGTGCAGCCACTCCCCCCGCGGCGAGCAGCATCACAATCACGCCAGCCATCCAGGGGGCAAGAACCGGGCCGGAGGGTGCGACCGCTGTCTGGACGTTAAAGCCGGCGTTGTTGGCCCTCACCACAGGAGCGGGCGGCGCAACGGCGCCGGTGGGAACCTGCGGGGTGACTACCGGCGGCACCACGGGGGTAACAACCGGCGGCGTCTCCGGGGTAACAACCGGGGGCTTCTCCGGAGTCACGACCGGCGGCTTCTCCGGAGTCACTACAGGCGGCTTTTCCTCCTGACACGTGCACGGAACGCAGCCGTTTCCGTAGGTGTCCTGTCCTTCCTCGTCCCAGTTCATGCCCTTCCATTTGCTACCTGCCGGAATGATGTCGTCACCATGCTGGTAGTGGCCCTTCAAGGCCTCTAACGCGACCGTGATCTTCACATACGGATTGCTTTCCGACCCGGTGGCGTGGCAGATCGTGACCTTGTAATTGTGGTCGTTGTCCCCGTTGCCGTTGCCGTTTCCGTGGTCTGCGGGGACCTTGCAGCCGGCCTTGAGGATGCCGGCCTTGTCCATATTCCGGCCTCCCGGAAGCACCTTTCCGTCATTGGCCGGAATGATGTCACCGCCGTGCTGGTTCATGTGGGTTTCGAGCGCATGCAGATCGATCGTCACGGCAACGTAGGGATTGCTGTCCGAACCGGTTGCATGGCAGATAGTGATCTTGTGGTCAGTGTTTGCGTTGTCAGTTGCTACAGCCGGAGCGGTGGCACCGAGTAATGCGAGTCCGGTGACACCTAAGGCGGCAAGGATCCGTTTCATTTCCGTCTCCATACATTGTCTGGTCCAAACTGATCAGACGGAGGGAAAAACGGCGCTCCGATGCGGGGGTGAAAAAGGCAAACAGATTGCACCAGAGCGACGGTTCTCCCAGATGCGAATCATCAGTTTGCTAACTCGACAAGGCTATGCAGCGGCTTTGGGGGTGTCTCCAGTACTCGTTACCCGCATTCCGGGGCCCTGCCTACTGCTTTGGCGCAAACACTACTCAGGTCGGGCAGCAGTCCGGAGGGCCCGGAAACGGACTACGCTTCGGCGGGTTCCTCATATTTAGGGAACACCGGCGAAGGCGCGGGCAGGGCCGTTCCCGCGGCGATCGGCGTGGACAGTGCCGCGAACTGGCGCGCTTCACCCTCAGGCTGGCCGAGGGTGTTCAGCAGCGCATCCATGGCGTTCGGCATCACCGGCTGCGCCAGGATGGACACAATCCGCAGCACTTCCAGGGTGACGTACAGGACGGTGTTCATGCGGCCGACGTCGGTCTTCCGCAGCACCCAGGGGGCCTGCTCCGCGAAGTAGGCGTTCGTGTCCCCCAGGACGGCCCAGATGGCCTCCAAAGCGCGGCTGAACTCCTGCTTTTCGAAGGCTGCCCTGGCGGTTTCGAGAAGTCCGTTGGCCTGCGCGAGGATCGCGCTGTCTTCAGCGGAGAACGCTCCCGGCACCGGCACCTTGCCCTCGCAGTTCTTCGCCACCATGGACAGCGAACGCTGCGCGAGGTTGCCGAAGTTGTTGGCCAGGTCCGAGTTCATCCGTCCCACAATGGCCTCGTGGTTGTAGCTGCCGTCGGCACCGAACGGGACCTCGCGGAGGAAGAAGAAGCGCACCTGGTCCAGGCCGTACTGGGCCACAAAGTCCGCGGGGGCCACCACATTGCCCAGGGACTTGGACATCTTCACGCCGTTGTTGTGGAGGAAGCCATGGATCATGACCCGCTTGGGCAGCTCGATCCCTGCGCTCATCAGGAACGCGGGCCAGTAGATGGCATGGAACCGGGAAATGTCCTTGCCAATGATGTGCACGTCCGCCGGCCAGAACTTGCGGAACGACTCCGACTCCACATCGGGGTAGCCGACGCCGGTCAGGTAGTTGGTGAGTGCATCGACCCAGACGTACATCACGTGCTTGTCGTTGCCGGGCACCGGGACGCCCCAGTCAAAGGTGGTGCGGCTGATGGAGAGGTCTTCGAGACCGCGGCGGACGAAACTGATGACTTCGTTGAAGCGGGACTGCGGCGCGCCGAATTCAGGCCGGGCCTCGTAGAGGGCAAGAAGTTTGTCCTGGTAGGCGGATAGCCGGAAGAAGTAGCTCTCCTCAGCCGTCCACGTAACTTCGGTGTCCGTCTCCTTCGAGTAGCGCACGCCGTCGTCCTTCACCACGGTGTCATCTTCCACGTAGAACGCTTCGTCCCGCACCGAATACCAGCCCTCGTACTTGGACAGGTAGATGTCCCCGTTGGCTTCCATCTTCTTCCAGATGGCCTGCGATGCCGCGTAGTGGTCGGCGTCCGTGGTCCGGATGAAGCGGCTGTACGTGATGCCCAGGGCGGCGTGCGCAGCTTTGTATACCTCTGCGTTGCGGTCCACGAGTTCCTTGGGCGTGATGCCTTCCTTCTCGGCCGCCTGCGCAATCTTCATGCCGTGTTCGTCGGTACCCGTCAGGAACATCACCTCATGCCCGTCCAGCCGCTTGAAGCGTGCCATGGCGTCGGTGGCAATGTACTCGTAGGCGTGCCCGATGTGGGGCACGCCGTTCGGGTACGTGATGGCCGTGGTGATGTAGAACGGGGATTTCTCTGAAGCAGTCACGTGCGGACAGTACTTTCGGTGCGGAGGGGCAGGCTAGATGAGTTCAGTCAGCGTATCGCTCAGGCGGACCAGTTCGTGGTCGTGCGAAGCGACCAGGACCGCGATGCCGTCCGAGGTGGTGTCCTTGAGGATGCTGATGATGCGGTTGGCGGACGCCCTGTCGAGGCTGGCGGTGGGCTCATCCACCACCAGCACGCGGGTGCCCAGGATGAGGGCCCGTGCAATGGCCACGCGCTGGCGTTCACCGCCGGACAGCTGCGCCGGCCGGTGACGCATCCGGCGGCCGAGGCCAACCAGGTCCAGGAGGTCCTTGGCCATGTCGCGGCGCTGGTCCACCTCGCCGTCGGGCACTGCGGGCAGCAGGACGTTTTCGAGCGCGCTCATGCCGTCAATCAGGGCGCCACCCTGGTCCACGTAACCGATGAGGGCCCGACGGCGGTCCGCGATTTCGTCGTCGCCCATGCTTTCGAGCGAATCGCCTTCCCAGAAGACGCGTCCCGACGTCGGCAGTGTCAGTCCGGCACCAACGGTCAGGATGCTGGTCTTGCCCGAGCCGCTTCGGCCGGCCACACAGTGCATCTCACCGGCGTGCAGGGTGAGGTCGAAGCCCTCCACGACGCTGACGGCTTCCGCACCGCCCTTACCGCCGCCATAGCGGATGGTGATATCGCTCAGTTGGAGCGGGGTCTCGTGGTCCGCGGCCTTGACGATGGTGTTGGCACGGGTCTGCAGGGGCGTGTCAGCAGCGCCGGACCTCCGGCTCCGGTGAACATTCGTCTCGTTTGTCATTGGACCACTTTCGTTGCAATCGGTATCCAGCAAAGTACAGCCACAAGCCCGGCGACACCGGCCCACAGCGCGGCATACGGGGCAAGAAGGAGCCCGATGCCCAGTGCGCCGAGGACACCCAGCGGCAGGGCCACGGTTCCCACCAGCGCGTTTTCGAAGAGGCGGACCTGCCGAAGCATGTCCGGGTTCCAGCCCATGGCCTCGAGGATCCCCAGGTACTGGCGTTTGGCGTTGAGCTCAAACCTTCCGGTCACCAGGGTCAGGATCAGGCCCACCGCAACACCGGCAAGGGCCAGCAGCATGCTGGGCAGCGCCACGCTGGCGGCAGCCAGGCCGCTGAGGGCACTCGCCCCGGCGGCGCGGGGAATGTCGATCAGCAGGGCCACCAGGCCACCCACCGCGGCGCCAAACACGCCGACGGCCACCGCAAGGGACAGGGTGTTGAACTTGTTGGTGCTCAGTTGGCGGTTGGCGAAGGTCAGCGGGGAATCCACCGGGATCAGCCGCTCGTCGTGCTGCGGTTCCTGGTCCACCTCGTCGCGGTGGCGCAGCTGCTGTGCCGCGAAGAAGGCGGCGGCCGCGTAGAGGGCCAGGACGGCCGCGGACACCACTGCCGTGGTCAGGCTCCAGCTCAGCAGGCTCAGGACGATGCCGGCGAGAGCGAGCAGTGCCGCGCCGACGCCGAATTCCTCCAGGACCCAGGTGCGGATCCGTCGCTGGGTCCAACCCATGGCGCGCAGGGTCCCTGCCTCGCGTTTGCGTTTCCGGATGTAGCTGACCGTGGAGGCACCCGTCAGGAGCGCTGCACCGCAAAGGGTCAGGAACAGCAGGGTGACGTTGGTGCCGGTCAGTGAGCCGGAGACGGCGTCCGCGGCGTTCTGCCGGACCCAGGACTGCTTGACGGTGCCCAGCGCGGACTCCTTGCCGGCGTCGTCCTTGGAGTAGCCGGGCACAAAGATGCTGGCGTCCTCGCGGGCCGAGCCGGCCACCACGGTGGCGTCCAGGCCCATGTCGCGGATTTCACCGGCGAGCTTTTCCACCTCGGGCTGGGCTTCTTTCCAGCTGCCGGGAGCCTTGGCCCGCACGCGGACGGCGTCGATCACGGCGGCGTTGTCCTTGTAGCCGCGGGCGGCAGCGAGGCCGTAGTAGTCCGTGATGGCACCGGCGGACTGGCTGGCGAGGCCGGTGGCGCTCAGCGAAGGCTTGAGGTCAGCCGCAGCCACAGCCTTTCCGCTGGCGTCCTTGGTGAGGGTAAGGGGGGTCGGATCGTAGCCGCCCAGGGGCAGCCTGTTGACGTCACCGGCGGCGGCCGCAACAGCGGCGGGGTCGAACGTCCCGTAAACCATGGCCAGCGGAGCCGCGAGTTTCTGACCGGTGGCAAGGTTCTCCCGGTAGGAGCGTTCGTCCACGGGTTCACGCTGGGTCTGGTCCACCGGCGCACCGCTGGCGCTCTTCTCCGGCAGGCGGTTCACCGTGACCCAGTCCCCCGGCGTGGCGGTTTTGCCGACGGCCCCGTTGGCAGCCTTCTCGCCATCGGTGTATTTCGGCGCGGCGGCAAAATCGGTACTCCACGTGGCCGGGGTGTAGAGGCCCTGGTTGAAGTTGCCCTGGGCGCCCAGCAGCGATGAATGGTCGGTGGAGCCGGGCCAGGACAGGGCGAACGGGTCCTTGGAAACGAACGGCAGGTAATCCTTGTCCAGCGAACGTGTTGCGGTGCCCACGTCCTTGACTACCTTGCCGGCAGCGTCGATCTCCTCGATCTTGACGTTGTACTTCAGGTCAAGGGAGGTTCCGGAGCGCACAATCAGCGGGATGCCCTGGGAATCGGCGGTGAGCTGCCCGGTGCGCTTGGCCTGCTGGTATTGGGTCATGAGCGGCGCCCAGTACTTGAGCTTGACGCCCAGGAAGTCGGGGCCTTCTTCGAGCTCTTTCATGCTGATGCCGTTGGTGAAGAGGCTTTCGAAGTGCCGGCCGATCGCTCCGGCGTTGCGGGCGTCAGCGGGCGGGGCCTTCTCCAGGGGTGCCAGGAAGTCGCCGGCGGAGCCCAGCAGTGCGCGTTCCGCGACGGGGTCGACGGCGACGACGGACTCGGTCACCTCAGGTGAGAGCGGCAGCGACACCGACAGGTTAAAGAGGTTGTGTTCGGAACCGCCGGCAGGGGCGGCGAACTTGATGCCCGTCTCGCCCGCGGGGGGTGCGATACGGACGCTGGTGCCGCCGACGGTTTTCTCTTCGACGAGCTTTGCCTTGCCCAGTGAGCCTTCGGCCGAGGACTTGAACAGGACCTGTTCGGAGACGCCGTCGGAGCTCACCGCGCTGGCCGTGAGCCGGTACTTCTTGGGGGTGTCGCCCAGCACGGATTCAGCTGCGGGCCATTTGGCCGGATCGGTGGCGCCGGCCGCCTGGTCTGCGGTGGCCGTGCCGGCCAGTCCGGCGTTGTAGCCGAGGAAGTCCATGGCATCGAGCCGGGGAGCTTCCAGGTTTTGGGTGACGCGTGAGACCAGGCTGATCGGCGCGGCCACTGACGTCCCGGTGAGCTTGCGGATCTGCGCCAGCTGGTCGAAGCTGACGCCTCCGCCGCCGTTGGCGATCTCCGGCTGCATCAGTGAGGATGACCCGGCTTTGGCCTGCACGAGAACGTCGTAGAGTCCGCGGGAGTTTTCATCCACCGTCCTCTTCAACGCGGCCTGCGACTGGCCTTGGACGAGGACCGACAAGCACATGGCTGCGATCAAGATGGCCGCGGTCAGCAGCAGCACTTTGCTTCTGATGAACCTCTGGACGGCGTTCATTGGGCTCCCTGAAACCTGGATTGCGTGCGCACACCACGGTCCGCGGGCGGCGGACATCATGGATTTTCTGCCGGGTGTGCAAAAAGTATTGGCCGGTCTGCCGGCGCTGTCCTGAAAGAGGACCTAGCCATTGTAAGCAGACCGGCCAATCATACGTGGCCGGGCTAAGCTCCGGTCACGCGTTGTTCACCTTCGTGATGCTCTTAGTCTTCGAGATCGACTTCGCGGACCATTTCGGCGCCGATGCCGGCCTTGATGGCATCCAGCACCTGCTGCGGGACGGACGAGTCGATGGTCAGCAGGGCGAGAACCTGGCCGCCTTCGTCCTGCCGGGCCACCTGCATGCCGGCGATGTTGATGTTGTTCATGCCCAGGATGTGGCCGATGGTTCCGATCACGCCGGGGCGGTCGGAGTAGGAGACCACCACGAGGTGCTCACTGATGGGGATCTCGATGTCGTAGCCGTTGATCCCAACGAGCTTCTGGACCTGCTTCGGACCGGTCAGCGTACCTGCGACCGAAATCTGGGTGCCGTCGCTGAGGGCTCCGCGAAGGGTCAGGACGTTGCGGTAGGACTCCGTGTCCGGGGTGGTGATCAGCCGGACATTGATGCCCCGCTGCTCGGCGATGACGGGCGCGTTGACGTACGACACCTGCTCGGTCACGACATCCGCGAAGATGCCCTTCAGTGCGGCAAGTTCCAGGACCTTGACGTCGAGGGAGGAGATTTCGCCCGCAACCTCCACGTCGAACTGGGTCAGTGAGGCGTGGGTCAGGGCGGTGAAGATCCGGCCGAGCTTTTCGATCAGCGGGATGCCGGGCCGGACGTCCGGGGCGATGACGCCGCCGGCGACGTTCACGGCGTCGGGCACCAGTTCACCGGCCAGGGCCAGGCGCACGGACTTGGCCACCGAGACGCCGGCCTTCTCCTGGGCTTCGTCGGTGGAGGCACCCAGGTGGGGCGTGACCACCACGTTGTCCATTTCGAAGAACGGCAGGTCGGTGCTGGGTTCCTTGACGAAAACGTCGACGCCGGCGCCCGCGATCTCGCCGTCCTTCAGGGCAGCGTGAAGCGCTTCCTCGTCCACCAGTCCGCCGCGGGCGACGTTGATGACGTAGGCGGTCTTCTTCATCTTCTTGAACGCCTCAGCCCCCAGCATGCCCACCGTTTCGGGTGTTTTGGGCATGTGGATGGTGATGAAGTCCGACTGTGCCAGGAGCTCATCCAGGGTGACCAGCTGCACGCCCAGCTGGGCGGCACGGGCGGAAGTGATGTAGGGATCGTAGGCGAGGATCTTGGTGTCAAAGCCCTTCAGCCGGGCCGCCACGAGGGCACCGATCCGGCCGAGGCCAATGATGCCGATTTTCTTCTCGTACAGCTCAATGCCGGTGTACTTGGACCGCTTCCACTCGCCCTCCTTGAGGGCGGCGCTGGCCTGCGGAATGTGGCGGGCAAGGCTCAGGATGTGGCCCACGGTCAGTTCGGCGGCGGAAACAATGTTCGAGGTGGGCGCGTTGACCACCATCACGCCGGCCTGGGTGGCGGCTTTGATGTCCACGTTGTCCAGGCCTACGCCTGCGCGGGCAATGACCTTGAGGTTCTTGGCCGCGGCAATGGCTTCGGCATCCACCTGGGTAGCGGAACGGACCAGGATCGCGTCCACATCCACGATGGCGGAAAGCAGCTGGGAGCGGTCCGAGCCGTCTGTCTGGCGGATCTCGAAGTCCGGGCCCAGGGCCTCGACGGTGGCGGGCGATAGTTCTTCGGCGAGCAGTACTACGGGTTTTGACACGGGTGATCCTCTGCGTTGCAGTCCTTGGGATGGAACAAGTCTAGGCGGACGGAAAGGCCGGGCCCACATTGTTAAGTGGACCCGGCCTCACGATGGCAACCCTGCGGGGTGCCGGCAGAGCAGCCTTAGCGGGCTGCCGAGCCTTCTACGTAGTCAGCGTCCTGCTGCTGCCAGGCGAAGAGGGAGCGCAGCTCGCGGCCGACTTCCTCGATGGGGTGCTGCTCAGCCTTGGCGCGCAGTGCCTTGAACTCGACGCCGCCGTTGTCCTGGTCCTCGATGAACCGCTTGGCGAAAGCACCGCTCTGGATGTCCGCGAGGACAGCCTTCATGTTCTCCTTCACCTCGGGGGTGATGACGCGCGGGCCGGAGACGTAGTCGCCGTACTCGGCCGTGTCGGAAACGCTCCAGCGCTGCTTGGCGATGCCGCCTTCCCACATGAGGTCGACGATGAGCTTGAGCTCGTGAAGCACCTCGAAGTAGGCGATCTGCGGCTGGTAGCCGGCTTCGGTCAGCGTTTCGAAGCCGTACTGGACCAGCTGGGACACGCCGCCGCAGAGGACGGACTGCTCGCCGAAGAGGTCGGTTTCGGTCTCTTCGGTGAAGGTGGTCTTGATGACACCGGCGCGGGTTCCGCCGATGGCCTTGGCGTAGGACTTGGCCAGGTCCCAAGCGGAACCGGTGGCGTCCTGCTCGACGGCGATGATGTCCGGGATGCCGCGGCCGGCTTCGAATTCGCGGCGGACAGTGTGTCCGGGCGCCTTCGGTGCGATCAGGATGACGTCAACGCCTTCAGGGGCCTTGATGTAACCGAAGCGGATGTTGAAGCCGTGGGCGAAGGCCAGGGCCTTGCCGGGGGTCAGCTTGTCCTTGATGGAGTCGTTGAAGATGGCACGCTGGTGCTGGTCCGGAGCCAGGATCATGATGACGTCGGCCCACTCGGCGGCGTCGGCCACGGTCTTGACCGTGAAGCCAGCATCCTGTGCCTTCGCGATCGAGGAGGAGCCTTCCTTGAGGGCGATGACAACCTCAACGCCCGAGTCGCGCAGGTTCAGCGCGTGGGCGTGGCCCTGTGAGCCATAGCCGACGATGGCGACTTTGCGGCCCTGGATGATGGACAGGTCGGCGTCGTCGTCGTAAAACATTTCAGTCACTTGCGTAACTCCTTTTGAGTGGTTTCTCTGGTGTAAATAGTCTGTGGTGCGGTAATGCACGGGCTTTGCGCGGCAGGCGGAGCGGGCTCCACCTGCTTGCCATTGCTATGCGCTGCGCAAGGCCCTGTCACTCATGGAGCGGGATCCCCGTCCAACGGCCAGGGTGCCGGACTGCACAATTTCGCGGATGCCGAAAGGCTCAAGCACTGAAAGCAGCGCCGTGAGTTTTTCGGGGTGGCCTGTTGCTTCAATGACCACGGAGTCGGTGGAGACGTCAACCACTGAAGCACGGAACAGGTCTGCAGCCTGGGTCACCTGCAGACGAGTTGCGGCATCCGCACGTACCTTGACCAGGATGTGGTCACGCTGTACGGAAGATTCGGGGGTGAGCTCAACGATCTTGATCACGTTGACCAGTTTATTGAGCTGCTTGGTGACCTGTTCAATCAGGTCACCATCGGCGTCGACGACGACGGTCATCCGGGACATGCCCTGAACTTCCGTCGGGCCCACGGCCAGGGAGTTGATGTTAAAGGCGCGGCGGGCGAACAGGCTCGCGACGCGCGTCAGGACACCGGGCTTGTCTTCAACCAGAACAGACAGTGTATGGCGGGTCATGCTCAGTCCTCCTCTTCCCATTCCGGGGTCATATTGCGGGCAACCTGGATCTGGTCGTTACTCACTCCGGAGGGGACCATCGGCCACACCATCGAATCGGGGCTCACCACAAAGTCGATGACCACGGGACGGTCATTGATTTCCAGTGCCTTCTGAATGGTTGCATCGATATCCTCGTCCCGTTCACAGCGGAATGAGGCGCAGCCGTAGGCGTCCGCCAGCTTGACGAAGTCCGGGATCCGGGCCGTCTCATGGCCGGTGTTGAGGTCCGTGTTCGAGTAGCGGCCCTCATAGAAGAGCGTCTGCCACTGACGGACCATGCCCAGTGAGGAGTTGTTGATGATGGCAACCTTGATGGGGATCTTGTTGATGGCACAGGTGGCCAGTTCCTGGTTGGTCATCTGGAAGCAGCCGTCGCCGTCGATCGCCCAGACCACCCGGTCCGGCTCCCCCACCTTGGCGCCCATGGCAGCCGGTACGGCGTAACCCATAGTGCCTGCGCCGCCGGAGTTCAGCCAGGCGTGCGGGCGCTCGTACTTGATGAACTGGGCCGCCCACATCTGGTGCTGGCCCACACCGGCGACGTAAATCCCTTCCGGGCCGGTCAGCGCGCCGATGCGTTCGATGACGCGCTGGGGGGCCGTGAGTCCGTCATCCGGTTCGGTCCAGCCCAGCGGGTACGTTTCCTTGAGGTTGTTCAGGAAAGCCCACCAGGTGGTGAGGTCAGGGGTTCCTGCCGCTTCGAACTGGGAACGGAGGGCTTCGGTGAGTTCGGGGATGATTTCCTTGACCGAACCCACAATCGGAACGTCGGCCGCGCGGTTCTTCGAGATCTCCGCGGGATCGATGTCGGCGTGGATCACCTTGGCATGGGGCGCGAACGTCTTCAGCACACCGGTTACGCGGTCATCAAACCGTGCCCCGAGGGTGATGAGGAGGTCCGACTGCTGCAGGGCTGTCACGGCGGACACCGCGCCGTGCATGCCCGGCATGCCCACGTGCTGCGGATGGGAGTCCGGGAAGACGCCGCGGGCCATCAGCGTGGTGACAACCGGAGCGCCCGTCAGTTCAGCCAGGGCGCGGAGTTCTGCTGACGCGTGGGCCTTGACCACACCGCCGCCCACGTACAGGACCGGCTTGCTGGCAGCAGCAATCAGCTTGGCCGCTTCGCGGACCTGCTTGTTGTGCCCGCGGATGACCGGCCGGTAGCCCGGGAGGTCAATCTTCGGCGGCCAGGAGAATGTCATCTGGCCCTGCTGGGCATCCTTGGCCACGTCCACCAGCACCGGACCGGGACGTCCCGTGGAGGCCAGGTGGAAGGCTTCGGCCATGACGTGCGGGATGTCGTTGGGGTCGGTCACCAGGAACGAGTGCTTCGTGATCGGCATGGTGATGCCAACAATGTCGGCTTCCTGGAAGGCGTCGGTGCCGATCACACCGCTGGACACCTGGCCGGTGATGGCCACCAGCGGCACGGAGTCCATGTGGGCATCCATGATGGCGGTAACGAGGTTGGTGGCACCGGGGCCGGAGGTGGCAATGCAAACCCCCACCCGCCCGGTGACCATGGCGTAGCCTTCCGCGGCGTGGCCGGCTCCCTGTTCGTGACGGACCAGAACGTGATTCATACTGGAGGCCATCAAGGGGTCATAGGTAGGCAGGATCGCGCCACCGGGCAAACCAAAAATATCGTCCACGCCGAGTTCTTCGAGCGAACGGACAATAGCTTCTGAGCCGGTCATCACCGTTGGGGGTACAACGTTGTTCGGCCCAAGGACAGGAGAGACAGCAGCAAGGTCGGTGACGACGGCGGCGTGGTCAGCCGTTTTGTCGGCACGTTCCGGAGCCTTGGGGGCTCCAGCGGACTTGGTAGCCATCAGCGAGGGGCTGATCGGCGATCCTTTGCTCATCGGACTCTTCCTTGTGGATCATTGTTTTTCTCGGAACTGCGGAAAATAAAAAAACCCCTCAGCCTGGTGGCTCTTCGAGGGGTTGCGCGTGACGGTACGTTACCAGTCGGGCTATGCTGCCACGCGCTTGGTAAGGACGACGGATACACCCAAACCGGCGCCGACGGTAACGGTTGCGATCATGCAGTCAGTTTTCCCTCTGAGTGAGATGCATGTCAACGGGGGTGGTACACATCTCACCATATGGACTTCATTGTCCACCAATTGGCCACGTCCCCCAACTAGGTAGCAGCAAGTGTCGTTTTGAGGGCCCAAAACGACACTTGCTGCTACCTAGTTGGGTCCACCCCGCAGCCAGGGGCGGGCCAGCGGAAGGTGCTAGCCGCAGTAGGCGCCGGTGGAGGCGCTGTGCACGAGCTTGGCGTACTTGGCGAGCACACCCTTGGTGTACCGGGCCGGGAGCGGCTCCCAGCCCACCCTGCGGGCCTCGAGTTCCGCCTCGTCCACCAGGAGGTCGAACGACCGTGCTGCGATGTCCACGCGGATGCGGTCACCGTCCTTGACAAAGGCGATGGGGCCGCCGTCGGCTGCTTCCGGCGCGACGTGCCCGATGCAGAGGCCGGTGGTGCCGCCGGAGAAGCGGCCGTCGGTCAGCAGCAGGACGTCCTTGCCCAGCCCGGCGCCCTTGATGGCGCCGGTAATGGCGAGCATTTCGCGCATGCCCGGACCGCCCTTGGGGCCTTCGTAGCGGATGACGACGACGTCGCCGGCCTGGATCTTGCCGTTGTCCAACGCGTCCAGCGCGCCCTGCTCACGTTCGAACACGCGGGCGGTGCCTTCGAAAACGTCGGCGTCGAAGCCGGCGCTCTTGACCACGGCGCCTTCGGGCGCCATGGAACCGTGCAGGATGGTGATGCCGCCGGTCTTGTGGATCGGGTTGTCCATGGCGCGCAGGATCTTGCCGTCGAGGTCCGGCGGGTTAATGGCTGCCAGGTTTTCGGCCACGGTCTTGCCGGTGACGGTGAGGCAGTCGCCGTGCAGGAGCCCGGCGTCGAGCAGTGCGCGCATGATGACGGGCACGCCGCCGATCTTGTCGACGTCGGTCATCACGTAGCGGCCGAACGGCTTCAGGTCGCCCAGGTGGGGGATCTTGTCGCCGATGCGGTTGAAGTCCTCAAGGGTCAGCTCAACCTCGGCCTCACGGGCAATCGCGAGCAGGTGCAGGACCGCGTTGGTGGAGCCGCCAAAGGCCATGGTGACGGCAATGGCGTTCTCGAACGCCTCCTTGGTCAGGATGTCACGGGCCGTGATGCCCAGGCGGAGCAGGTTAACAACCGCCTCGCCGGACTTTCGTGCAAATTCATCACGACGGCGGTCTGCCGAGGGCGGAGCGGCGGAGCCGGGCAGGGACATGCCGAGGGCCTCACCGATGCAGGCCATGGTGTTGGCCGTGTACATGCCGCCGCAGGCGCCTTCACCCGGGCAGATGGCCTTTTCGATGCGGGTGAGGTCCTCCATGCTCATCTTGCCAGCGGCGCACGCGCCCACTGCTTCGAAGGCATCAATGAGGGTGACTTCCTTTTCGGAGCCGTCCTCGAGCTTGACCCAGCCGGGCATGATGGAGCCGGCGTAGAGGAAGACGCTGGCCAGGTCCAGGCGGGCGGCCGCCATCAGCATGCCGGGCAGGGACTTGTCGCAGCCGGCCAGCAGGACCGAGCCGTCGATCCGCTCTGCCTGCATGACGGTCTCAACGGAGTCGGCGATGACTTCGCGTGAGACCAGGGAGAAATGCATGCCTTCGTGGCCCATGGAGATGCCGTCGGAGACGGAGATGGTGCCGAACTGCATGGGGAACCCGCCGCCGGCATGGACGCCTTCCTTGGCGCCCTGCGCGAGGCGGTTAAGGGAGAGGTTGCAGGGGGTGATCTCGTTCCATGAACTGGCAACGCCGATCTGGGGCTTCGCGAAATCGTCATCGCCCATGCCTACGGCACGGAACATGCCACGCGCCGGGGCAGCGTGGATGCCGTCGGTGACCACCCGGCTGCGAGGTTTGATGTCGGGCTTGTTCTCAGTTTTTGCTGGGGCGTCGGCGCTCATGGCTCAAAGTCTATGACTCCCGCGCCAATGCGGAAGACCAAAATCCCCCGTTTTGGGCCGATTCCATGAATATTTCGACCATATTGTGGACAGTAGTCTCAGATATTGAGACGCGCGCATGCCTCCGCGTTCCCGGCGGGAGGCGGCGGGGAACGGCCGGGGGACGTGGACCGTCGCTGAACCGGCGTCCTCTCCTCGCAGCGACCTAGACAGTCCTGTTCGCACCGACGTACCGTCAAGAAACGGCAACCATGCCATCCGGACTGAAAGGCCCAGCTGTGGATATTGTCTTCTGGATCATTGTGATTGTGCTGATTGTCGGCATTGTGTGGTGGCTGCTGAACCGAAGCAACTCTTCGGATAAGGGCGGCACGGCTCAGGGCGGCGCGGCTCAGGGCGGCATGCCGGCCCGGCGGGCAGAGGGCGCCCTGTCCGGCGGAAGCGCTGCGGCCTCAGCGGAAGCTGCCGGCACCGCCGGCCTTCCCGGTGCCGCAGGTTTTGGCGCCCCTGCGGAACCCACGCCGCCCACCACGGCCGAGGAGGACCTGGTGCCGTCCGATACGTCCGGCCACCAGTCCGCCGGGACATCCGCCGTGGCATCGGAGTCCGCCGGCCAAAGAAACGTTGGTGGAGGGCGCGAGGCCAGCACTGCAAAGGACTCTGTGGCAGCAGAAAACCCGGAGTTCGGGGCCTCCGCGGCTGAGGCAGATATGCCGGTCGCCGAGGAACACCGCGAGGCTGAAGATTCAGCAACCGGCCAAGAGTCTTCCAGGCAGAGCGGGCCAATCGCCCCCGAGGCTGCCGCCGCCGGGCCGGGAGCCACAGGCCGCCAGGCCGAGGATGAGTGGGAAACGCAGTGGTCAGAAACCGGCGGCTCGGCCCACCCGGCGGCGACCGGCCTGAGTGGAGGCGCTGCCGGCGGTGCTGCCGCTGCCGCTGCAGCCGCCGGCTCCGCAGCCTCACCGCGGACTGAATCGGTGCCTGCCGAACCGGCTGCGTCACCGGAGTTAGCCCCGGAAACAACCGAAGGCACCCACTACGTCCACCACTCGGAGTACACAGACCCGCATGCCCCCACGCTTCCGGGAGCCGAGACTGCGGCGGCGGACGAGCTGACGAGCGATCTGCCGGCCGGCCCCGCGGGCCATGATTCAGCCACCATGCTCGGGCAGGCGGCGCCGGGCAACGAACCCGGAACGCACAGGGCATCTCCTGCGGGCCACGAGCCCGCCGCGGAACTTGCCGCCGAACCTGCCGCCGAACCAATCGGCCACCTCGCGGCGGAGCAGCCCTACGGCGCCGGCTCCGCCTCGCCGGGCCCTGACGGCAGGGGACCTGCAGACTACGCGGTCAAGGGTGACGCCCGCGCGATGGTCTACTACGAGGAAGGGCACCCCGACTATGAGCAGACCACGGCAGATGTCTGGTTCGAGTCCGAGGCCCATGCAGAGGCTGCGGGGTTCCGGCCGCCCCGGCGGACGCGCCTCTGACCACGCCGCAGGACGGGGGCGGACAGCCCGGACCGCCGGGTTCCGTTCCGGCGCGATGGCGCTGTGCGCCGCACTGCTGCTGTCCGGATGCACCGGGAACGGAAACGGCACCCCGACAGGCGGCAGTAAGCCCACCGGCACGGCCTCCGCGTCGGCGGGCGGCCAGGGCGGCCACGCCACGGGCGCTGCTGCCGCCCCGGCGGTCCTCAAACGCCTCGACCTGCAGCTCGAGATTCCCTGGGCCGCCGTATTCCTGCCGAACGGCACGGCCGTCATTTCTGAGCGTGAAACTGCGCTGCTCAAGGCCGTAAAGGACGACCACGCCACCACCATCGGCCGGGTCCCGGGAGTCAGCCCTGCCGGCGAAGGTGGACTCCTCGGCCTTGCCCTCCCCCCCGCCTTTGCCTCCGACGGCTACCTGTACCTCTACTACACCTCGCCGCAGGACAACCGGATCGCCAGGACCAAACTGACAGAAAAACCCGGCGGGTCGTTGGCCTTTGGTGATCCGGAGATTGTTTTCACCGGCATCCCCAAAGCAACAACCCACAACGGCGGCAGAATCCGGTTCGGCCCCGACGGGTACTTGTATGTTGGCACGGGTGATTCGCAGCGCCGGGAGCAGCCCCAGGACCCCAACGCGCTCGGCGGCAAGATCCTCAGGATCACCACGGACGGCAAGCCCGCCCCCGGCAACCCGTTCGGCAACGCGGTATACAGCCTCGGGCACCGGAACGTCCAGGGACTGGCCTGGGACAGCGAAGGGCGGCTGTGGGCCAGCGAATTCGGCCCCGACGTCAATGACGAGCTGAACCTCATCCTGCCTGGCGGGAATTACGGGTGGCCGGCCGTGACCGGTGCGCCGCATCGCAAGGAGTACCTGGATGCCAAGGTCGTCTGGCCTTCGACGGCGGATTCTTCACCCAGCGGGCTGGAAATCGCCGGCTCCACCGCATATCTGGGCGCCCTCCGCGGACAGCGGCTGTGGACCGTTGCCCTGAGCGGTGAGGATGCGGGCGCACCTGTGTCCCATTTCACAGGGGAGTATGGCCGGATCCGGGATGTCATCCGGACCCCCGAGGGCGGATTTTGGCTGCTCAGCAACAACCAAAACCCTGATTTTGTGCTGGTTCTGGCGCCGCCGGCCTGACATCCCCACACCGCGCTCCGTCGATTTCACATGCACCGGAAGTTCGTGTAGAGTTTCATGTCGTTGCGGAGATCAACCGGGAAAGAAAAAGCCACGGAGATCACCGCAAAGAGATGCACCTCTAGCTCAATTGGCAGAGCAATTGACTCTTAATCAATGGGTTCCGGGTTCAAGTCCCGGGGGGTGCACCACGGAAACCCCGTCTTCATGGCCACAAGCCAGAAGGCGGGGTTTCGCTTTGCCCGAAAGTTCCTCCCGCCGATACCGCACACTGGTCCCCGCTCGAACGCTGGTCTGAAACTGAGCTCCTGCTAGACGTTCATCTGTGCCCGGCGGTGCCGCAGCTCCCGGATAGCGCGGTTCAAGGGTGACCCGGTGATGGGCATACATGGGGCTACCACCCAGCCGCCGCGCCGACCCTCCAGCACCGCCGCGTTCTTGGCGTGCAGGTCACCGTTTCCCGTCAGCCAGGCGAAGTGGAACTGCAGGTAGAGATTCCTGCTGGCCACGGCCCGGGCCTTGCATAGGCCGGCCAACGCCAGCACGCCCGTTCCGGTCAGTGACGACGCTGTGCCTGGCGACAGGTATCTTGAGCGCCTTCGCCGCCGTGAGGTGCGCCGCTTCATTAATGACCAGGTGAGCATGCCGCGGCGGGTCCAGCTTAAGCAGGTAGCGGCGGTTGGCCAGGGCAAGCGGAGTGGTCAGCATGGAGGCGCTTGCTTTGGCCTGGAACGTCGGCACCGACTGCCAGTAGCAGGCTGAGCTCGTCGCCCAGGCTGGTCTTCACAGCGTTCTTCGGCACGGTGAGCCGGTGCCCCTCGGGCAGGAGCCCTGAGAAGAAGGCAGGCAGCGCCCCGCTGCCCGTTTCCACAGGCTCGGCGGCGAGGGGCAGGGTGGTGCTGACGGGAGGGCCGCTCGAAACGAGGTAGTCGGTGGCGTAGGAGAAGGCAACACTCCCCTGCTCAGTCCTCTCCAGGTGGCCGGCCAGCCTGCCGGCCTTGTAGACGTTGGCGCTGCGCACAAATTTAAGGCGGCGCAAATCCTCAGTCATCGGTGACCCTGAGATGCAGGCCCACCGCGTTGGCCGCCGCGGTAACCAACTATGAGGAGGCAACGCTCAACCCGCAAGATAATTCAGAAACGAGGTGCGGGCTCTAACCTAGCGGGGCGCCGTCCACGAGGGCACGGGCAGCCGGTGAGGAGAACTGGCTGGCAAGTTCGCGGACAACAGCCTGGAGTTCGCGCCGAAGAAGATCAGGATCGATAGTGGCCGCGGCCAGCACCGACCGCTCCATCTCGACGGCGGCAACCGCCGCCTCCCGGCCGCTGTCCGTCAGGGACACAACCTGGCTGCGCCGGTCCGAAGTGCTGCGCACGCGTGCAATGTGGCCGTGCGCCTCCAGGCGCGTGAGCGTCTTTCCCATGGTCTGCGCCTGTACCCGGACGAACTGGGCGAGCTGGGCCTGCGTCATGGGCCCTTGGGCTGCGAGCACTTCAATGGCAATGACGCCGGCATGCGTCAGTCCGATGGCGCCGAGCTTCTCGTTCCACGAGTGCTCCACAAGGCGCGCCGCAGTGGATAATAAGCGCCCAGTGGGCCAGCGATCCATGTCAGGCATACCTGCAAGTATAGCTAAGCCTGGTTACCATCGATTCCGGACGCTTACTAGGGTGGAATGTCCCGCCCGTAACAAGGAGATCAACATTGGCTGAAAGACTCATAACCGGTGCCATGGCGCCTGACTTCACGCTTAAGGATTCGTCGGGTCAGGACGTCAGCCTGGCGTCGGGCCGTGGCGCAAACACCATCGTCTACTTCTACCCGGCGGCCGCTACCCCCGGCTGTACTAAAGAGGCATGCGACTTCCGCGACAATCTGGCCTCCTTCACCGCGGCCGGGTACCGCGTCCTGGGCGTCTCCCCCGACCCAGTGGAAAAGCTCGCCGCGTTTGCCGCCAAGGAAGAACTGAGTTTTCCGCTGCTGTCAGACCAGGACCATGCTGTGGCCGAGGCCTACGGGGCATGGGGTGAAAAGAAGAACTACGGCCGGACCTACGAGGGACTGATCCGCTCCACGATTGTGGTTGATCCGGACGGCAAGGTGGCACTGGCGCAATACAACGTGCGGGCCACCGGGCACGTGGCCAAACTGCGCCGCGACCTCAACCTCGACGCGTAGGGGGAGACCTTCCGCCACGACGCCGCGGCACCCGGACTGACAGAACGGGCACCCGGCCGAGGCTACAATGGAAGCTGGCATCCGCCGTCGTGCGTTTTGCTACCGGTCCAGCACGCTGGCCGGAGCGGGACACAACGTCGGCTGCCACGCGCGAGTGGTGAAATTGGCAGACACGCAGGATTTAGGTTCCTGTGCCTTCGGGCGTGGGGGTTCAAGTCCCCCCTTGCGCACACAGACACAGTTCCCGGGCCCCACGGCCCGGGAACTTTGCATTTAAGCTCATGACCGCCAAAAGCTGCCCCGCTCAGAGAAGTCTTTTCCGATCCACCCATCCATTCCGGAACTCCGTCCGAATACCCCGTGAGACACCAGCCAAGGGCAGGTGCCCGACAGTCGGAACAGGTCACGCGGCAGGCGACATGCCTGCGGCAGGCAAGAAATCGGCAGAAACCAAATATCAAGGAGAACCGAAATGCAGTCACTTAAGCGCACAACCTTCACCGTCGCAGGCGTTGCAGCTGCAGCCCTGCTGAGCCTTACCGCCTGCGGAGGCTCAAGCACCACGGCATCGAGCTCCACCGCCCCGTCCGCTGCCCCGTCGACGTCCAGCATGGCTCCGTCCAGCATGGCACCGTCACCGTCGAAGTCGGCCAGCGCCGCCGCCATGGATCCGGCCGCCAACCTGGTGGGCCCGGGCTGCGCCGGCTACGCGGAGAAGGTCCCCACCGGCGCAGGCTCAGTTGCCGGCATGGCCCTTGACCCGGTAGCCGTCGCCGCCTCGAACAACCCCATCCTGACCACGCTCACGGCTGCCGTCTCCGGCAAGCTCAACCCCAAAGTCAACCTGGTGGACACGCTCAACGGCGGCGAGTTCACGGTCTTCGCACCGGTGGATGACGCCTTCGCCAAGATTGACCCGGCAACCATCGAGACCCTCAAGACCGACGACGCCCTGCTGAGCAAGATCCTGACCTACCACGTGGTCCCGGGCCAGATCACCCCTGACAAGATCGCGGGCACCCACGCCACGGTCCAGGGCGGTTCTGTCACCGTGACCGGCAGCGGGAATGCGCTCCAGGTGGACGGCGCCAACGTCATCTGCGGCGGCGTCAAGACCAAGAACGCCACCGTCTACCTGATTGATTCGGTGCTGATGCCCAAGTAGCCCGCATCACGGCGGCAACAGGCGGCGGTCCGATCCGGGAGGAACGGGCCGCCGCCTTGCCGGCGGTATTGGGCCGCCGTGCGGGCGTTAAGGGGGCTCCCGGGAGCATCAAGCCACGTCAATTAGACTGTGTCCCTGGCCCGCACTTGGCGGCGCCGGCCAGAAACAGCCCAGAGGTGATAGACGAGTGCCCAGCAGTACATCGCGGCGGACGGTCCTCAAGACCAGCGCCGTTTTTATGGCGTTAGGCCTGACGGCCTGTACCGGCACCCCCTCGCCGTCGCCGTCGTCCACGTCGCCTGATGCCTCCGCCCCGGCTGCGGAACCCACCGAAACATTCACGTTCGGCACGGCGTCCCAGCCCTTGGGACTGGACCCGGCGCTCTCAAGCGATGTGGAAAGCTACCGGATCACCAGGCAGATCATGGAGGGCCTGGTGGGAGTTGACCAGACCACCGGCAAGCCCACCCCGTTGCTGGCCACCGAATGGACCGACTCAAACGGAGGCCGCAGCTACACGTTCAAGCTCCGCACGGATGTTTTGTTCCAGGACGGCACCCCGTTCAATGCCGATGCTGTGTGCCAGAACTTCAACCGCTGGTTCGCCTTTTCCCCGGAACTGCGTGCCAAGGCGCCGGGCATTACTTTCAAGAGCGTCTTCAAGGCGCATTCGGACGAAGCAGCCCTCTCCATTTTCAAGAGCTGCACCGCCGAGGCCCCGGACACCGTCCGGATCGACCTTACCCAGCCGTTCACGGCGTTCCTCCAAGCCCTGACGCTGCCGGCGTTCGCCATCGCCTCCCCCGCAGCCCTGGCCTTAGGCACAGCGGACGTGCTCAACCAGACCAGGCACAGCAACCCCGTTTCGGCCTTCGCCACCAATCCCGTAGGGACCGGGCCGTACAGCCTGGCAGCCTGGGACGACACCAGCGTCCGCCTGGTCAGCCACAAGGGCTACTGGGGTGAACGCGGGCAGATCGCCACCATCAATTTTGTGACCTACGACCACCCGCAGACCCGGCTTCAGGCCCTGCTGGACGGCAAAATTGACGGGTACGACGCCGTCACGGTGGGGAACTTTGATCAGCTCGTCAAACGGGGCATGCAGATTGTCCAGCGCGACCCGTTCTCGGTGATGTACCTGGGCATGAACCAGGAAGTCCCGATCCTGCAAAACCTGAAGATCCGCCAGGCGGTTGAACTGGCGATCGACAAAGACACGCTGATCCGCAAGTTCTTTATCGACAACACGGCCAAGGCCACCCAGTTTGTCCCGCCCAAGATCAGCGGCTTCAATAACGAAGCCCCGGAACTGGGCCACGACCCCGTCAAGGCAAAGGCCTACCTCGCCGAAGCCGGCTACGCCGGGGAAGAGCTCCGGTTCTACTACCCGCTGAACGCCACCCGTCCTTACCTTCCCACCCCGGAGAAGATCTACGCGGAACTCAGCAGGCAGCTGACCGCCGTCGGGTTTAACATCAAGCCGGTTCCGGTGGACTGGGCGGACGGATACCTCCAGAAGGTCCAGTCGCCGGGCGACCACGCGCTTCACCTGCTCGGCTGGAACGGCTCCTATTCGGACGCCGAAAACTTCGTAGGCCCGCTGTTCGGTGAGAAGAACGGTGAGTTCGGCTACCACGACCCGCAGGTCTTCTCCAAGATCAACCGGGCCCGAGGGCTGCCCGCCGGCAAGGAGCGGGACGAGCAATATCACACCATCAATGCCCAAATCGCGGCCACCGTCCCGGCCGTTCCCATCGCCTTCCCCATTTCCGCCCTGGCCCTCTCGGACCGCGTCAGCAGCTACCCGGCATCGCCCGTACTAAGTGAAGTTTTCACGAAGGTGCAGCTAAAGCCTTGACGGCCGGGCCCAATTTCAGTATGCGGGCCGGGCAGGGATATTCTGTGACAGCCAGAGCCGCTGCTATCGGAGACTGATTGTGACCTTCATATCAAAGACCCAACATGCCGACGTCGTACTGATTGGCGGCGGCATCATGAGCGCCACCCTCGGGGCGTTCATCAAGCAGCTCGAGCCGAACTGGACCATCTCCCTGTTTGAGCGTCTGGACCAGCCGGGCTTGGAAAGCTCCGACCCCTGGAACAACGCCGGGACCGGCCACGCCGCACTGTGCGAGCTTAACTACTCCCCCGCGGCCAAGGACGGCTCGGTGAATCCCGCCAAGGCGCTGCTGATCAACGAACAGTTCCAGCTCTCCCGCCAGTTCTGGTCCCACTTGGTGCAGGAACGGCTGATCGGCTCTCCCAAGGGCTTCATCAACACGGTCCCGCACATGAGTTTTGTGATCGGCGAGAACAACACCAAGTTCCTCAAGACCCGGTACGAGGCGCTCAAGCCCCACACGCTGTTCCGGAGCATGGAGTATTCCGAGGACCACGCCCAGATCGCCAAATGGGCTCCGCTGATCGTCAAGGGCCGCGACCCCAAGCAGCAGATCGCCGCCACCCGGGCCGCTGAGGGCACGGACGTGGACTTCGGCGCGCTGACCCGCGAGCTGACCACCTACCTGGGCAACAACGGCGTCGAGGTCAACTACGGCCACGAGGTCACCGGCATTACCAAAGCGTCCGACGGCGGCTGGGACCTTGCGCTGAAATACCCCGCTTCCGGCGAGCATGGGAAGATCCATGCCAAGTTTGTGTTCGTCGGCGCGGGCGGCGGCGCACTGCACCTGCTGCAGGCCTCCGGAATTCCGGAGAGCAAGGGGTACGGCGGATTCCCCGTGTCCGGCCAGTTCTTCCGCTGCACCGACGAGAAGCTCGCCGCCCAGCACAGCGCCAAGGTTTACGGCCAGGCCTCCGTGGGCGCCCCGCCCATGTCCGTGCCGCACCTGGACACACGCTACGTCAACGGCAAGCGTTCACTCCTGTTCGGCCCGTACGCCGGCTTCTCCACGAACTTCCTGAAGAACGGCTCCTACCTGGACCTGCCGCTGTCCATCCGCCCCAGCAACATCATTCCGATGCTTGCCGTGGCCAAGGACAACATGGACCTCACGGCGTACCTCATTAAAGAGGTGGCCAAGCGCCATGGCGACAAGGTGGAGGCGCTGCGCGAGTACTACCCCGAGGCCAAGGACGGCGACTGGGAACTGATCACCGCCGGCCAGCGTGTACAGATCATCAAGAAGGATCCGAAGAAGGGCGGCGTGCTGCAGTTCGGCACTGAAGTGATCGCCGGCCGCGATGGCTCGATCGGAGCGCTCCTGGGTGCGTCACCCGGAGCGTCCACTGCCGTGCCCATCATGATCGAACTGCTGCAGAAAGCCTTCCCGAAGAGCTTCAAGGGCTGGCAGGGCAAGCTGAAGGACATGATGCCCGGCTACGGCGTGCAGCTTGACGAGCACCCGGACCTGGCAGCCGAGCTCGAAGCGGCAACAGCGAAGGCTCTGCAGTTGGAAAGCGTTCCCGCGCACCCCTGACGCATCGCCGGCCTGGCGGGCAGGTCCGGTCCCAGCAGTTCGTCAATCCCACAGGAGACCAAGCGATGTTCCGGCTGGCACAACTTTCCCTGGCAAACCGGGCACTGATCGCGCTGATCACCGTGTTCGCATCGGTGTTCGGCGTGATCACCATGTCATCGCTGAAACAGGAACTCATCCCTTCCATCGAGTTTCCGCAGATCACGGTTCTGACGCCCATGCCCGGCGCGTCCCCGGAAGTGGTAGACAAGCAGGTCAGCGCGCCGCTGGAGACCGCTTTGAACGGTGTGGAGGGTCTGGAGTCAACCTCCTCCACCTCGCGCAACGGCTCATCCCAGATCACTTTGGTCTTCACGTACGGGACAAATCTTGACCGGGCCCGGAACCAGATCGACCGTGCCATTTCCAACGCCAAGCGTTCCCTGCCGGCGGATGTGCAGCCGCAGGCTTTCGCGGGCAGCATCAGCGACTTCCCCATCGTGTTCCTGGCCGTGTCCTCGGACAAGCCGCTGAGCGAGCTGAACTCCGATCTCCAGCGGCTCTCCGTTCCCCGGCTGCAGAAAATCGACGGCGTCCGGGGCGCCGACGTGACGGGCGGCGCCACCCAGCACATCGAGGTCCTGCCGCGGCCCGAGGCGATGGCGGCCAGCGGCGCCACCATGGAATCAATCCGAAACGCGCTGAGCAACAACGGATCGCTGATCCCGGCCGGCACCATCGAGGAACAGGGCAAAACCCTGTCCCTCCAGATCGGCAGCCCGGTGGACTCCCTGGACGCCATCAAGGCGCTGCCCCTCGGCGGTGCCAAAAACGGCGCCACCATCGGCACGGTCGCGGACGTCAGCCTCAAGGACAATGAGCGCACGTCCATTACCCGCACCAACGGCCAGGAAACCCTCGCGGTTTCGGTCACCAAGAAGCCTGAAGGCGACACCGTGGGGATCTCCCACGCCGTGAACGATTCGCTGGCCGGGCTTGAGGCTGAACTGGGATCCAACGCCAAGTTCACCCCCGTCTTCGACCAGGCCCCGTTCATCGAAAAGTCCATCAAGGACCTCACCACCGAAGGCCTGCTCGGGCTGGGCTTCGCGGTGGCGGTCATCCTGGTGTTCCTGATGTCCACACGCTCCACCCTGGTGACAGCGGTATCCATTCCCCTGTCGCTTCTGGTGACCTTCATCGGCCTCTCGGCGACGGGCTATTCGCTGAATATTCTGACTTTGGGCGGCCTCACCATCGCGATCGGCCGTGTGGTGGATGACTCCATCGTGGTGATCGAGAACATCAAGCGCCACCTCAGCTACGGCGAGGAGAAAGTGGCCGCGATCCTCACCGCGATCCGCGAAGTGGCCGGCGCCATTACCGCCTCCACCCTGACCACCGTGGCCGTCTTCCTGCCGATCGCTTTTGTGGGCGAACTCGCCGGCGAACTGTTCCGGCCCTTCGCGCTGACAGTCACCATGGCGCTGCTGGCATCGCTGCTGGTCTCGCTGACGATCGTCCCGGTCCTGGCCTACTGGTTCCTGAAGAGCCCGGCTGTTGCCGCGCCCGGGTCCGCTGCCGCCCGTGAGGCTGCGGCCGCGGCCCGGGCCAAGGCACACGAGTCGGAAGAGAGGAGCCCGCTCCAGCGCGCATACCTGCCAATTCTGGGCAAGACCCAGAAACATCCCGTGTGGACTCTCGTGGCGGCCCTCCTGGTGCTCGGCGGGACGGGGGCGATGACCCCGCTCCTGGCCACCAACCTCCTCGGCGATTCCGGCCAGAACAGCATGACGGTCCGGCAGGTGATGCCGGCGGGAACAAGCCTGGCCGAAACCAGCTCCGCTGCGGTAAGGGTTGAGGAAGTCCTTCGCGGCATCGACGGCGTCAAGAACGTCCAGGTCACATCCGGCAATGCCCAGGCAGGCTTCGCCGCGCTCACCTCCTCCGGCTCCTCCAACTCCACGTTCACCGTGGTGACCGACGAGAAAGTGAACCAGGCAAAGCTCCAGGCCACGGTACGCACCAAACTGGCCGACGTGGCCGGAGCCGGAAAAGTCACCGTCGGCTCCCAGCAAGGTGGCTTCGGCACATCCTCCACGGTGGACATCACCATCAAGGCCGCTACCTCCGCGGACCTCCGCACCGCCAGCGACGCCGTGGTGGAAGCCATGAACGGTGTCCCGGAGACCAGCGAAGTGAGCACCAACCTGGCAGCCAGCCAGCCGGTGGTCCAGGTCAAGGTGGACCGCGCCAAAACGGTGGCCGCGGGCCTTAACGAGCAGCAGGTGGCCGGCGTCCTGGCCGCCACCATCAGCCCTGTCCCGGCCGGCACGGTACGGATCGACACCAACGACTTCCCCGTCCAGATCGGCAAGGGCACCCGGTTCACCAGCATCGACGCGGTGCGCAGCATCCCCCTGCCGGCGGCAGCCGGCCCCGTGACGCTGGGCAGCATCGCCAGCGTGGAGCAGGTGGACGTGCCCGTCTCCATCACCTCAAGCAACGGCCAGCGGACCGCGAAAGTCTCCGTCACGCCGTCGGGCTCCAACCTTGGCGCGGTGAACGCGGAGGTGCAGAAGCGCCTCGCGGCGGTCAGCCTGCCCGCCGGTGTGACGGCGGAGCTCGGCGGCGCCACCACGCAGCAGGCCGAATCGTTCCGGCAGCTGGGCCTGGCGCTGCTCGCGGCCATCGCCATCGTGTACGTCATCATGGTGGCCACCTTCAAGTCCCTGGTCCAGCCGCTGATCCTGCTGGTCTCGGTTCCCTTTGCCGCCACCGGAGCCGTTGCGCTGCTGCTGGCCACCGGTGTCCCGCTGGGCCTGCCCTCGCTGATCGGCATGCTGATGCTGGTGGGAATCGTCGTCACCAATGCGATCGTGCTCATCGACCTCATCAACCAGTACCGGAAGCCACGGAACGGCCTGCCCGGAATGACGGTGGCGGACGCCATCACGCACGGCGCGCGGCAGCGCCTCCGCCCCATCCTGATGACCGCCCTCGCCACCGTGTTCGCGTTGACGCCGATGGCCCTGGGACTCACCGGGGGCGGCGGTTTCATCTCCCAGCCCCTGGCGGTGGTGGTCATTGGCGGACTGGTCTCCTCCACTGCACTGACCCTGGTCCTGGTGCCGGTTCTGTACCGTCTGGTGGAGGGCCGGCGGGAACGCAAATCGCTGCTGCGCGCCATGCAGGAGCGCCCTGAGTTTGCGGCGCCGGACGACGTCGATGCGGAATTCAGCGACTGGACCACCGGCATGACCCCCAAGGTCAGCGGCCGCCGCGCCGCCGCGGGGAACCCCGAATAAAAAGGGAATATTCCGTTCCGTGCTGCGTTATACCTGTCGATACATGCAAACGCATGAAAATCAGGGTATAGTGGAAGCAACCCCAGAGAAGTCCAGGAACGGAAGGCCAATCATGCAAATCGGCGTATTCAGCGTCAGTGACATCACCACTGACCCCACAACCGGCCGGACGCCCACGGAGAACGACCGCATCAAGGCGTCCGTGGCGATCGCCAAGAAGGTCGAAGAAATCGGCATGGATGTCTACGCCATCGGCGAGCACCACAACCGCCCGTTCTTCTCCTCCTCGCCCACCACCACACTGGCGTACATCGCCGCGCAGACTGAGCGGATCACCCTTTCGACGGCCACCACGCTGATCACCACCAACGATCCGGTCAAGATCGCCGAAGACTTTGCCATGCTGCAGCACCTGGCCGACGGCCGCGTGGACCTGGTGCTGGGCCGCGGCAACACCGCCCCCGTCTACCCGTGGTTCGGCAAGAACATCCAGGACGGCGTGGAACTGGCCATCGAGAACTACAGCCTGCTGCGCCGGCTCTGGGATGAGGACACCGTCAACTGGTCCGGTAAGTTCCGCACCCCGCTGCAGAACTTCACCTCCACCCCGCGTCCCCTCGACGGCGTCGCGCCTTTCGTCTGGCACGGCTCCATCCGCACGCCGCAGATCGCCGAAGTGGCCGCCTATTACGGCGACGGCTTCTTCGCGAACAACATCTTCTGGCCCAAGGAGCACTACCAGCAGCTGATCGGCCTCTACCGTGAGCGCTACGAGCACTACGGCCACGGCAAGGCCGATCAGGCAATCGTGGGCCTCGGCGGCCAGTTCTTCATGCGCAAGAACTCCCAGGACGCCGTCAAGGAATTCCGCCCCTACTTCGACAACGCCCCCGTCTACGGCCACGGCCCCTCGATGGAAGACTTCACCTCACAGACCCCCCTCACCGTGGGCAGCCCGCAGGAGGTCATCGAAAAGACCCTGTCGTTCCGCGAGTACTTCGGCGACTACCAGCGCCAGCTCTTCCTGATCGACCACGCAGGCCTGCCGCTGAAGACCGTGCTGGAGCAGCTGGACCTGTTCGGCGAGGAAGTCCTGCCGGTGCTGCGCAGGGAATACGCCGAGAAGACGCCGGCCCACGTTCCGGAACCGCCCACCCACGCCGGCCGCGTTGCTGCACTCATGGCATCCCGGGCCAGCGAAACAGCACCCTCGGAGGCGTGATGGCTGCCGAAGGGAAGGAAGCTCCGAGCCGCCTCGCCGCGGAAACCTGGGAGTCCCTGTTCCGGGCACAGGTTGCGGTGATGCGCCGGCTCCAGGCCGGAAAAGCGTTCCGCGATGTGGCCATCAACGAGTACGACGTCCTGTTCACGCTCTCCCGGTGCCCCTCCGGGTGGCTACGCCTCAATGAGCTTAACCACCATGTCCTGCTGAGCCAGTCAAGCCTCAGCAGGCTGGTGGAGCGGCTGGAAAAGCGCGGCCTTGTGGACCGGATGCCCGCACCCGACGACGGCCGGGGCGTGCTGCTCAAGCTCACGGAGGAGGGGGCGGCCCTGCAGAAGGAGATCGGCCGCGAACACGTGCGGGACATCTCCGACCTGGTGGGACCCGCCCTGACGGCGGCGGAGCAGAAAGAGCTTCAGCGGCTGACGGACAAGCTCCGCCAATCCGTGGCAGCCAAACCCGTCAAGTGAGCCGCCGCGGTTTGGGGAACGCGTTAGCCCAGGACCAGCAGCCTGGCCGGATCCTCAACGGGCAGTTGGCCGTTGACCACCGCGGTGACGCGGAGCTCGTTCAGGGTCAGCCGGCCGCCCACGGTGGACAGGAATGCCGTGTCCGAGGAGTCGCGGCCTGCCGTGATCCGCAGCATCGACTCCCGCGGGGCCAGCCCCGTGGGGTCGATGACATGCCAGGCGCCATTGATGTGGCCCTCTGCCACGGCATGAAAATCCATCGGCGCCAGGCCTGGCGCGTACACGGCCGCGAGCCGTGCCGGGATGTCCTTCGAACGGAGCAGCGCGATCGCCAGGTGCGCGAAGTCGCGGCACACCCCCCGGCGGTGCAGGAGCGTTTCCACGGCGCCGTCGGTCCCCCGGGACGAACCACTGATGTACCTCAATTCTCCGTAGACCCAGTTCCGGACGGACTGAAGCAGTTCCTCCCCGTGCAGGCCGCCGAATTCCGCGTAGGCGGTGGGCAGGAGCCGGTCGGACTCCGCATAGCGGCTCGGCCGGACATACCGGATGAGCTCCGCCAGGGTTGACTCTTCCGGCTCCGCCCTGCCCGCCACCGTCGCCGAGTAGTCAACCGTCACTTCGGCCGGGTCGGCAAACTCCATGTAGTGCAGGCGTCCGCCGTGATAGTCGGCCAGTTCGTGGAACGGGACCGCAGACCCGCCGGCCGTGACCGTGAGCGATTCGTCAAACGAGGTGTAGCCGGGGTTCCTGGCTACGGCAATGGCCAGAGCCACCTTGGTGTCAGCCACGGTCTTAAAAACCATGCGTGCGGCAACGGTGCGTTCCATGTATCTCCGGGGTATGAGGTAGGTGCAGAACAGCCGCTCCGGCCCGGCGGTGATGGCGCCGGCGGCGGGGCTAGTTTTTGATCTCCAGAGACATTAGCATCCGCTGCACGTTCGCGAAGTCCGTCCCCTCGTTGACGTACTTGGCGGCCTGGTCAAGGGTGTCAAAGGCCTTGGCGGGAGCCACCTTTTCATCGGGGGCAAAGGGTTTCAGGGCTATCACGTCACCGAACGAATAGTCCCCTTTGCCCGCCGTGCCGCGGACCACGTTGCGCAGTTCGCAGGCCTGACCGTCCGCCCCGCCCACGATGTTGGTGATGCCGTACGAGCCGAAGTACCGGTAGCCCTGGATCACGCGGTACACGGCGTGCGGCGCGATGGTGCCTTCGCCGGTAAGGCCGGGCAGGGCCACCGGCACGCTGCTGATGACCACATAGGGTTTCTTCCCGCTGTCCGGGCACAAAACCTCCGACGGCGGCAGTCCGGTCCGCAGGGCCGCCATGAAGGTGCCGTCCTGTTTTTTCACCTCGATTTTCAGCGCGCCGGGAAGGGTCCCGTCCTCGGGGGTGACGGACTGGGCGATCCATTCTTCGGGCAGGTCAAAACTGACGGTCCGGCCGGGGTCGGTAAAGGTCTTCCACGCGCTTGCCGTGGCGGCCGGGCCAGGCGTCGCGGTGGGCGAACCGCTCCCGGCGACCGGCCTCGACGCCGATGGAGTGCCCTGCGTTCCCGTACTGCCCTGAGTGCCCGGGTTGCCCGGGGCGGCCCCGGAGGACGTGCCCGGCTGCGCCGTCCACGCCGGGCTGCTGCCGCCGCCGGGGGCACTGCATCCGGCAGCCAGGGTCCCGGCCATCAGTAACGCCGCCGCCCGAAATCCCCAGAATGTCGCCCTGCTCCTCATCCCGCCAGCCTATCGGCAGGTAAAAGCGGACCGGAGAACAGGAGCCTCGTGTCGCCGTCGGCCCCTCCCCCCAGCCAAAGGGCTAGGGTGGGGAGCATGAGGGATGAGCATTACGGCACAGATGAAGCGGGCCAGGCGGAGATCTCTGCCCTCGACATAGCGGATTGGCGGCTCCGGACGTTCGCCCTGTACGAGACCGTGCGCAGAATCGCCGCCGATGACCCCGCCGAGGCCCATTCGCTGTGGCGCCATGAACGCGACCGCATGTTCGGGACGCACCCGGCGTCCGCCCTCACACCTGAGGCCAAGGAACAGTTTTCCGGCCTGAAGACGGCCGATTACGATCCTGTGTACCGCTTCTATGTGCCGCTGACTCCGGAAGGGGCCGGGCGGGAGATGACCGCCGAGACCACCACCGACGGTGTGATCCGGTTTATCCGGCTGGGCACCTTTGACCTTCCCGAGCTGGGCCAGCTCGGAGTGTGGAAGCTCCATGGGTACGGCGGCGGCATCTTCGTGCCGTTCCGGGACGCCACTGCCGGCCAGCCCGGCGGCACCTACGGCGCCGGAAGATACCTGCTGGATACCATCAAGGGCGCCTTCCATGGCGTGCACGGTTCCGGGCCCGGCGCAGAGTTCGTCCTGGACTTCAACTTCGCCTATAACCCGTCATGCGCGTACAACGATGCCTGGGCCTGCCCGCTGCCCGGCCCGTCCAACCGCCTTGCCGTGGAGATCCCGGTGGGCGAACTGTACTGAACCGCCGGCCGGGCAGTTTCCTGCCGGACAGCCGCCTGCCGGAGAGCCGCGCACCCGCGGGTAGGGCCGCCGTCGGACGTTTCACAGAGGACGTAGGATGTCTGCATGACTTCCAGCACCTTCCGCCGCCTTGCCCGCGTCCGCCCGCTCTCCCCCGCCACAGCAGTGGAACATTTCTTTGTGGCCAACGATGCCCGCGATTTCGATTCGCCGGCGGGCCGGTCCTGGACCGTGGTGGAATCCCCCTTCCCGGCATCCCCGGCAAACGCCGGCAGCCCGGCGCGGCCCGGCTGGGAGACCGGCACTGCAGTGGACCAGGACTCCTTCACCTTCCTGGCGCCGTCCGTCCCTGCCAACGTGCTGGGCATGGCGCACAACACGGGCCAGGCCGGGCGTGACCTTCCGCCACAGGCCTTCCACAAGGCCGCCACCAGCGTCATCGGTCCGGGCGAGGCCATTGAACTGGGCTCCGCCGTCGGTTACGTGGACCCGGAGGCCGAACTGACCGTGGTCATGGGCCGAACCGTTCGCGGGCTGACGCTGGAAACCGCCCGAAGCGCCGTCCTGGGCTTCACCATAGGCAACGATGTCTCCGCACGGGACCTGCAGAAGTCGGACGAACTGTGGATCAGCGCCAAGAGCCAGGACACTTTCACCCCCGTTGGCCCGTGGATTGTCACCGGACTCGACGACACGGACCTCGCCATCGGCATTGTCCACAACGGCACGGAACTCAAGCCGGCCAGCAGTGCCGACCTCGGCTGGAACGTGGACGAAATCCTGGTCTACCTCAGCTCGTTCATGACCCTGCATGCAGGAGATCTGGTCCTCACCGGCTTCCCCGCGGAATGTGCGCGGATCCAGCCGGGCGACACCGTGGTGTGCCGGGTGGAGGGCATCGGCGAACTCGCCAACCCCGTCAAAGCTGCGTCCTGGGAGGAAGCACGGGCCTGATGTGTCAGGCTTGACCCATGGAATCCCCTGCTGCGCCTGTCGCCCAGCTGACGCAGCAGCCCACCCGCCGGGCGCCGGCCACCAGGCACTACCCCGGAATCTTCAGGTTCCCGGCCGTGCGGCAGCTCATCCGCTTCACCGGTGTGGGCGTCATCTGCACTGCATCCTCGCTGGCGCTTTATGCGCTGTTGCGGCAGTGGATTGACCCCCAGCTCGCCAACGCGGCCGCACTGATCGTGACATCGGTCATGAACACGGCTCTGAACCGCCGCCTGACTTTCAAGATCACGTCCAGCCGGAAGCGGGCGCAGGACCACCTGAACGGGCTGATCCTCATTGCCATCGCGCTGGTCATCACCGGAGGAAGCCTGGGGGTCCTGCATGCGGTGCATCCGGGGGCCACGGTCGGCGACGAACTCTGGACCACCACCCTGTCCGGCTTTGTTGCCACGGCCGTGCGGTTCACCCTGCTGCGGCACTGGATCTTCCGCCGCGCCCGCCACATCTGACCCTCCTTCTCCCAACTAGGTAGCGCGAACTGTCGTTTTGAGGGGTCAAAACGACTGTTGGCGCTACCTAGTTGGGAAGGCGGGAGATTAACGGCGGCCGAGGGTCCGGACGCTTCCGACGGCGGCACCCACGGCTTCGGCGGCGGCTGCCAGTTCCTCGGCGGTCACCGAGGCCGTGAAGCTGAACCGCACCGCCGTCTGCGCCACCTCCGGCTCGTAGCCCATTGCGATCAGGACCGGTGAAGGCGCGTCCGAACCCGCCGCACACGCTGAGCCGCTGGAACACACCACGCCCTGCCGCTCCAGTTCCAACAGCACCGATTCGCCGCTGGTCCCAGGGAAACAGAACGAGGCCACCGACGGCAACCGCTCCGTGGGGTGCCCGGTGAGGACAGCTCCGGGAACGGAGCCGAGGACATCCCGGATGAAAACGTCCCGTAACGCCGTCACGTCTTGTGCCGTTTGCAGCTGGGTGGACTGTGCCAGGGTCAGCGCTGTGGCCAGGCCAACGGCACCGGCCACGTTCTCCGTCCCGGACCGCCGGCCGCGTTCCTGGCCGCCGCCGTGGAGCAGCGGCTCGATCCGGTTCCGGCCGCGGACGTACAGGACACCGCAGCCTTTGGGTGCCCCCAGTTTGTGGCCGGAAATGCTGAGGGCGTCCACACCGAGCGCCTTGACATCCAAGGGCAGCCACCCGGCGGCCTGGACGGCGTCGGTGTGGAAGGGAATGCCCTGGGCGCGCGCCAGGTCAGCCAGTTCCGCAACCGGCTGGATGGTGCCTACCTCGTTGTTGGCGTACATGATGCTGACCAGCGCAGTCTCCGGCCGGAGCACGGCGGCGAGCGCCCGGGGCGTCACCCGCCCGGTGCCGTCCACCGGAACCACGTCCACGGTGAAGCCGTGGAACCGTTCCAGGTACCGCGCCGACTCCTCCACGGCGGGATGTTCGACGGCGCTGATCGCCACCCGGTTGAGCGTGGAATCCGCAGCCTGCCGGGCGAGTGCGATCCCCTTGACGGCCAGGTTGTCCGCTTCCGTGCCGCCGGAGGTGAAGGTGACCTCGCCGGGGCGGCAGCCGAGCACCCTGGCCACCGCAGCGCGGGCGTCCGCGAGCGCCGTGGCCGCGGCCTCGCCCAGGGTGTGGTGGCTTGAAGGATTGCCGAACTCGCCGCTCAGGTACGGCCACATGGCGTCCAGTACCTCACGGCGGAGGGGTGTGGTGGCGGCGGCGTCGAGGAAGATCATGGCCGGGTCAGCCGGCCCTAAGTTCAACGTCCAGGCCGAGGTCCAGGGCGGCGACGCTGTGGGTCAGGCCGCCGATGGAGATGACGTCCACACCCGCGCCGGCTATCTCCGCGACGGTTCCCAGGTTCACGTTGCCGCTGGCCTCCACGATGGCTCTCCCGTCCACCTGCTTCACTCCGGCCCGGAGTTCGTCGATGGTGAAGTTGTCCAGCATGATGGTGTCCACCCCGGCGGCCAGCACCGGTTCGATCTGCTCGGCGCTGTCCACCTCCACCTCAAAGTGCGTGGTGTGCCCCAGCTGGGCTTTGGCCGCGGCCAGCAGGCCGGTCAGCTTGGCAGGGTCTCCCCCGGTCATGACAGCGAGGTGGTTGTCCTTGGCGAGGACTGCGTCGGAGAGGCTGTAGCGGTGGTTCGCTCCCCCGCCGCAGCGCACGGCATACCGTTCCAGGACGCGCAGTCCGGGGGTGGTCTTGCGGGTGTCCGTGATCCGCGCCTTGGTTCCGCCCACACGTTCCACGAACTCGGCCGTCTTGGTGGCGATGGCGCTCATGCGCTGGACCAGGTTGAGCGCGACGCGTTCGGCGAGGAGGACGGAGCGGGCGCTGCCGGTGACGCGCGCCAGGTGCGTGCCGGCGTCGAACGCTTCACCGTCCGCGAGCAGCAGCTCCACGTCCGTGTCCGGGTCAACCAGCTGCATGGCGTCGCGGAACACGGTTCCGCCGCTGAACACGCCGGGGACCCGGGCGTTGAGGACGGCGGTGGCGCGGGCCTCGGCCGGGATCAGCAGCTGGGAGGTGATGTCGCCACTGGGCGCGTCCTCGGCAAACGCCCGTTCCAGGATGTCCCGGACGGGTGCTGCGGGGAGGGTCAGGCTGGTCATTGGACGAGGCTCGCTTTCCGGCTCATGGTGTAACGCTGGTCAAAAGGTTCGACGGCGGCCTCTGCTGTCCCGCTGTCCCGGCGGTAATGTGCGCCGAGGGACCCCCGCCGCTCCCGCGCCGCGTGCACCAACAGCTGGGCGGCCAACAAAAGATTGGCATCCTCATGCTCCCGGGCATCGAGCGAGTCGGGTGCCTGCAAAGGAACAACATCGGCAGCCCAGGCCCCCAGCACAGCCGACGCCTCCCGCAACAACGCCCCGTCCCGGATCACCCCGGCATGGGCAGTCATCAGCCGCCGGAGGTCTCCACGAGAAAACTCCCCGGCCGCAAACGACGTCTCAACCGGCCCAGGTGCCGGAACAGTCTCAAACCGCCAAGGACCCGACGCTGACGCGTCATTGAACATCACCGGCAGTTCCGGAAGTTTCGGAGGCGCCGTTGTTGTCTGGGCTTCCCCCGCAACGTCGCCGGACAGCGGTGCGGAAGCGTGCGTCAAGGGGAGGCCGCCCGCGGCCGAGACAGCACGCGGAGCATCGGTGTCCCGCGGCGGTAGGTCACTGAGGAACCCTTCAACCGCCCGGCGCCCAAAGACAAGTCCCTCAAGCAAAGAGTTGCTGGCCAACCTATTAGCGCCCTGAACCCCGGTGCAGGCAACTTCGCCCGCAGCCAGCAGCCCGGGTACCGAGGTCCGGCCGTGGAGGTCGGTGACCACTCCGCCCATCCAGTAGTGGGCGGCCGGTGCCACGGGCACGGGCTCGCGGGTCCAGTCGATGCCGGCCTCGCGCGTCCGGGCACTGAGGGTGGGGAAGCGCCTCGCGAGGAAGCCTTCGCCGCGCCGGGCCTCGATGGCGCGCGCGTCGAGGAACACGTGGCCGTTGGGGTCGCCGAGTGCGGCGAGGTGCAGGGCGATGCTGCGGGAGACTACGTCCCGCGGGGCGAGTTCGGCGTCGGGGTGGTACGCGGGCATAAACCGTTCGCCGTTGGCGTCGACCAGGATGGCGCCTTCGCCGCGGACGGCTTCGGAGATCAGGAGGGGGTCGCTGGTGGTTCCTGCTCCGTGGCTGTCCGTTCCGCCGACGGCGGGCGGGACCATGCATGTGGGGTGGAACTGAAAGAACTCCAGGTCTGCCACGGCGGCCCCGGCACGCCAGGCAAGCGCCAGTCCGTCGGCGGTGGCCACGGCGGGATTGGTGGTCTGGGCGAACAGCCGGCCCGCTCCGCCGGTGGCCAGGAGGACGGCGTCGCCATGGACTGCCAGTTCCTTCCCGTCATGGAGGAAGTTGACTCCCCGCACACGGCCCGCCCCCTGCAGCAGCGACGTCACCTGCGCGCCCCCGATGACCTGGATTCTCCCCGCGGTCCCGGCCGCCAGGACGGAGCGGATCAGCGCCCGGGCCACGCGCGCCCCGGTGGCGTCACCGCCGGCGTGCAGGATGCGCGGCGCGGAATGGGCCGCTTCGAGGCCCAGCGCGGGGTCGCCGTCGTCGTCCAGGTCAAAAAGCACGCCGAAGCGCTGCAGCCCGGCAATGTCGAAGCGGGCCTCGGTGCAGAGTACGCGGACGGCCGCTTCATTGCAGTGGCCGGACCCGGCCTTGAGCGTGTCCGCGATGTGCGCGGCCACGGTATCCCCGGGCGCCGGCTCGTCCAGGACGGCGGAGATGCCGCCCTGGGCGTAAAAGGTGTTGCTGTCCGCGAGCGCCGCCTTGGTCAGGAGCACCACTTCCGCGCCGGCCTCTGCGGCAAGCAGCGCGGCGTACAGTCCGGCGATGCCGCTCCCCACGACGATCAGCCGCCGGGGGCGCGGCCGCGGGGTCTGCTTCTCTGCTGTCATGGCAGGCTCGATTCGGTTTCCGGTGATGCGGCGGACTACAGGGGGCGGGCGGCGAGCATACGCTCGAGCGCAATTTTGGCGTTGTTCTGGACGGCATCGTCAACGGTGATGCGGTTGACGATTCGCCCTTCCACGAACTCCTCCAGCACCCAGGCGAGGTAGCCCGGGTGGATCCGGTACATCGTGGAGCAGGGGCAGATGACGGGGTCCAGGCAGAAAATGGTGTGCTGCGGATATTCGGCGGCGAGGCGGTTGACCATGTTGATCTCCGTGCCGACAGCGAACGTGGTGGGTTCGGTGGCCGCGGCGATGGCCTTCTTAATGAAGTCGGTGGAACCGGCCGAATCGGCGGCGTCCACCACCTCCATGGGGCACTCGGGGTGCACAATCACGTTCACGCCCGGGAACTCTGCGCGTGCCTTCTCGATCTGGCCCACGTTGAAGCGCTTGTGGACCGAGCAGAAGCCGTGCCACAGGATGACGCGGGAGTTCAGCAGGGCCTGTTCGTCGTTGCCGCCGAGTTCCTTGCGCGGGTTCCACATGGGCATCTGCTCCAGCGGCACGCCCATGGCCTTGGCCGTGTTGCGGCCCAGGTGCTGGTCAGGGAAGAACAGGACCCGCTGACCCCGTTCGAAGGCCCATTCCAAAACCAGCTTCGCGTTGGAGGAGGTGCAGACGATCCCGCCGTTGCGGCCGCAGAAAGCCTTCAGGGCTGCGGAGGAATTCATGTAGGTGACCGGAATGACCGGAACCCGCCCTTCGGCGTCGGCCTCGGTACCGAAGATCTCCTCCAGCTGTTCCCAGCACTCCTCCACAGAGTCCGTGTCCGCCATGTCCGCCATGGAACACCCGGCGGCGAGGTTGGGGAGGATGACGGCCTGCTCCGGCGTGGAAAGGATGTCCGCAGTCTCGGCCATGAAGTGCACGCCGCAGAAGATGATGGCCTCCGCGTCGGGCCTGGTGAGCGCGGCGTTCGCGAGCTGGAAGGAGTCACCCACGAAGTCTGCGTATTGGATGACCTCGTCGCGCTGGTAGAAGTGGCCCAGGACCACTGCACGGTCGCCGAGCTTTTCCTTGGCGGCGCGAATGCGGACGTCAAGCTCGGCGTCACTGGCCAGTTTGTACTCCTCCGGCAGTTGGCCCTGCCGGGGGGTTGCGGCGGGGGCAACGTCCGCGCTGGAGGCACCGGGGCCGTAGGCCGGAGCACCGGCGAGCGCCTCGGCAAGGTCGTATTCCCATGGGCCCTTGGCCAAGGCAGGGCTGCAGGTAGCCGTGGCTGTACCTGTGCCTATGCCTGTGCCTGCGCCTGCGGCGGTGCGGCGGGCGGCACCTGCTGCGGCGTCGGCCTGCTCGCGCGTGATCAGCTGGATGGCTGTGTTGACGCTGCTCATGGTGTGCTCCTGTTATCGGGGTCGAGGCCGGGGCGGCCGGTGAAGCGGTAGAGGCGTGGCGGCCGGTGTTTGCCGCCCTGGAGGTATTCGCCGGTCTCTTCGATCTCCGGCGTGGATTTGAGCTGGCGGCGGAAATTCGCCGGGTCCAGCCGGGTGTCGAGGACGGCTTCGTAAACTTCGCGGACCTGGGCAAGGGTGAAGTATTCGCCCAGGAAGTGGTAGGCCACCGAGCCGTAGGCCAGCTTGTTCCGCAGCCGCCGGAGCGCGTAGTCCACAATGGCGTTGTGGTCGAAAGCGAGCTCGCCTACCTTGTCCGCGCGGAACCACTTCACGTTCTCCGATTCGTCGGCGAGGGCCGCTTCGGTGGGCTGCACCAAGGCCCAGTAGACGATCGACACCACGCGCTGAGAAGGCGAACGGTGCAGGCCGCCGAATGCGTACAGCTGCTCCACGTAGCTCGGGGCCAGGCCAGTGGTCTCCTGCAGGTTCCGCGACGCCGCATCCTGGAGCGATTCGTTGTGCGCCAGGGGTCCGCCGGGGAGGGCCCACAGACCCTTGTACGGCTCACGGATCCGGCGGACCAGCGGAATCCACAGCGTGGGCCGGCCCGAGGACTCGCTCGGGCGCAGGGCGAAGATGACGGTGGAGATGGCAAGCAGCGGGGCCGCCGTGGCACGTTCGGAGACGTTGGCCGAACTCAGGTACATACCGGCTCACCCTCCGTCTCCTGCGCATCAGGCCGGGCGGCCCGTGATCGAGTTAAAGTCATTTTGACTAGAACTGATTTTACGACCACTTTCCGCTGATTCCAAATGTTTCGCCGGACCGCGGGCCAAGGGGGTAAGTTCAAGAGGTCCCTTTTTGAGGGGACCCCTATCCCCAAGAAGGTTTACACGCATGACATCGAAGTCCACAGCAGCGCGGCCGGTATCCCACCTCGGTCACTCGATGAAACCCCGGCAGCTCACCATGATGGGCCTCGGCAGCGCCATCGGCGCCGGGCTGTTCCTGGGATCCGGGGCCGGCGTCCATGCGGCCGGACCCGCCGTGCTGGTGTCCTATCTGGTGGCTGGAACCCTGATCATCCTGGTCATGTGGGCCCTGGGCGAGATGGCGGCGGCAAACCCCAGCAGCGGGGCGTTTTCCGTCTACGCCGAAAAGGCCCTGGGCAAAACGGCCGGCGCCACCGTCGGCTGGCTGTGGTGGCTCCAGCTGGTGGTGGTCATCGCCGCCGAGGCCCTCGGTGCGGCAGGGCTGCTCTTTACCGTCTGGCCTGTCATCCCGGTCTGGGCCCTGGCACTGATCTTTATGGTGGTCTTCACCGCCATCAACCTCACGGGAGTCCGGAACTTCGGCGAATTCGAGTTCTGGTTCGCCATCCTCAAAGTGCTCGCCATCGTCCTGTTCCTCGCCGTCGGGGCAGCGCTCCTGCTGGGCATCCTCCCCGACGTCGCGTCACCGGGACTGGCAAACATCACCTCCGACTTTGCCCCTGCCGGGCTGGGCGGCATCGCGACGGCGCTGTTCGTCGTGATCTTCGCCTTCGGCGGAACCGAAATCGTGGCCGTCGCGGCCGCGGAAACCGAAGATCCGGAGCACAGTGTGGGCCGGGCGGTGCGGACCGTCCTGTGGCGCATCCTCATCTTCTACATCGGCTCCGTCTTTGTTATTGCGGCCGTCCTTCCGGTCACCTCAAGCGGGCTGGCATCCCCCTTCGCGGGCGTGCTGGACGCCGCCCGGATCCCCGGCGCGGGCACGGCAATCACCCTGGTGGCCGTCGTCGCGCTTCTCTCCGCACTGAACGCGAACCTCTACGGCGCCTCCCGCATGGTGTACTCGCTTGCGGAGCGCGGCGAGGCGCCCGGCTTCCTGGCCCGCCTCAACGGCACCAGCGTGCCGGTGATTGCGGTGGGCGTGTCGGTGGCCTTCGGCTTCTTCGCCACAGTCCTGGAGCTGCTGTTCCCGGACCGGATCCTGCCGGCCCTCTTCCAGCTTGTCGGATCCACCTGCCTGGTGGTCTGGGGCACGGCCCTGGTCTCACAGCTGATTCTGCGGCGCCGGGCCGACCGGGACGGGACCCGGCTGCCCCTGCGCATGAAGGGCTTCCCGGGCCTGACAGTGCTTGGTCTGGTATTGCTCGCGGTGATCTTCGCCGTCGGGTTCAGCGCCGAAAGCAGCCGGATCCAACTGCTGAGCACCTTCGCCCTGGTCACCTGCCTCGCCGCCGCCTGCTGGGTGGGTGCCCGGGTTGCCGCCCGCGCCCGCCGGCCCGAGTAGGTTGGGCGGGCGCTGACCGCGGAAATCCGCTGTTGAAGAGCACGTTCCGCAGGCAGGTAAAGTGGTGCGAGGATGACGCACCGAAGCGCCGGGTCAGCCTGAGCGCCGTATTTGACGAGGACTGACATTATGAGCGGCAGGCACACCGGCGAAATGCATTCGCACACCGTGGAGGGCACCGACCCCCAGCTTTACGTTGAGGTGCATGATCCGGACGCCGATGCCGGGCTCCGGCCCGTCCTGCTGCTCCACGGGTTTTCTTCCTCCAGCAAGCTGAACTGGGAGGACACCGGCTGGATCGCGGCCTTCCGGGACGCCGGCCGGCGCGTGATTACCGTGGATCTGCCGGGCCATGGCCGCAGCGGCGCCCCGGAGGACCTGGATTCCTACTCGCCGAGCCGGATCCGCGCGGACCTGCTGCAGATAGTGTTCGACGCCGGTGTGCGGCCCGTGCACGAAGGTGACCCCGCCAGCGGGGTTGACGTGGTGGGCTATTCGCTGGGCTCGCGGCTGGCCTGGGAATTTGGCGCCACGCAGCCGGAACTGGTTCATCGGATGGTCCTGGGCGGACCGAACATCGCCGATCCCCTGGCCTCGTTCGACCTGATTGCGGCGCAGCGCTACCTGGCCGACGGCACGCCCATCGCGGACGAATCCACAGCCGGGCTGCTGAAGATGGCCATGCTCCTGCCCAGCAACAACATTTTCGCGTTACTTTCCCTGGTGGAGGCCATCAAGGCTGAACCCTTCGACCCGGCCGAAGCCGTGCCCCACATGCCCATGCTCCTGGTGGCCGGCGACAAGGACGAGCGGGCCGCCACCATGGCCCAGCTTGCCGAACTCGGCCTCCGGGCGGGCGCCATGACCGAACAGCTGGTGCTGCCCGGCCGGAACCACACCAACGCCATTACCAGCCGGGTCTTCAAACAGGGAGCCATCTCCTTCCTGGGGGTCTGAACGTTCCTGGGGGTCTGAACGTTCTTGGGGTATGACCGCCTGACGGGTGTTACTTAGCTCCCGCATAGGTTGCCCTGTTTGGATCGGCACATGCACGATCCACACAAGCTGCGCCCCCGCGGCGCCCCGGCTGCCAGGCGCCGCTCCCTGCTCCTGGCCGTCGCCGCGTTCCTCGCCGTTGCCCTGATCGCCGGCGTCTACACCCTGGCACATGCGGTGCCGTCGCCGGGCCGGGCAATGCGGGCTTCGGTCGGAGCTGATGCCGGGGCAGGTGCCGGCGTCATTGACGCCAGCCTCGGCAGCGCCATCGAAACCATCATCGCCGCTAACAGGCAGTACCAGGTTGGGGTGGCGCTGATGGATACCGCTGGCGGCCAGCTGCATCAGTACGGCGTGGAGGAACCGTTCGAGGCAGCGAGTACGGCCAAGGTCCTGACCGCTGCGGCGTACTACCGTCTGGTCGAGGATGGCTCGGCCTCGCCTGACGATGAACTGGGCGCCTACACCTCGGGATTCCAGCTCCGGTCCATGATCCAGGACAGCAATAATGATTCCTGGAGCCTGCTCATGCAGGCCGTGGGGCTGGCCGGGCTTTCAGCCTATGCGGCCTCCCTCGATATCGCGTACGACCCTGAAGTAAACACGCTCTCCACCGCGGACATGGCCCACCTTCTGGCGGAACTCTCCGAAGGCCGGCTCCTCAACGCCGAACACATGGAACAGCTGTTGTCCTACATGCAGGACACCAACGATGAGGACCTCATTCCGGCAGCCGTCCCGTCCGGTGTGACCGTGTTCCATAAGTACGGGCTCCTCGACGGCGAACTTCACGATGCCGCCATCCTCTCAACATCCGCAGCGAGCTTCGTGCTGGTGATTTACACCAAAGGCGGGGGCTTGGATGACGTTCCCCAACGGACGGCACTGATCCACGACATCACCACGGCCGTGACCGCCGCCCTCTTCTGAGTCCGGACCAACGCGGGACAGCCGTTCCCGCCGCGGCCGCAGAAGGTACGCTGGAAGCGGGGGCTAAAACAGCCGAAGAGGGGCCAATGAACACGCGTTTTGAAGACCGCACCGATGCCGGTGAGCGGCTGGCGTCGGTGCTGACGCAATTCCGCGAACGCCCCGATGCCATAGTGCTGGGACTCGCCCGTGGCGGCATTCCGGTGGCGGCCGCAGCCGCCAAGGCCCTGTATCTTCCCCTGGGTGCCGTCCTGGTCAGGAAGCTCGGGATTCCGGGCCACGATGAAACTGCGTTCGGTGCCCTGGCGTGGTCCGGGGGGCGCATCGTGCGGCTGCTCAACCGTCACCTGATTGACCAGGTCCTTGAGCACGGCGTCCGCCAGGAGTGGCTGGATGAGGTGGAGGCCCGTGAGCGTGCCGAGCTCCTCCGCCGGGCGGAAACATATCCGGCGATCAGCCACGATCTCACCGGCAAGACAGTCCTCCTGGTCGACGACGGGCTGGCCACCGGGGCCACGATGCGCGCGGCCGTGGAAGCGGTCCGGTCCTCCGGCGCAGGAACTGTAGTGGCCGCAGCCCCCGTCGGATCAGTGGAGGCCTACACCGCCGTGTCCCAGGTTTGCGATGCGGTTTTTTGCCTGCACCTGCCGGGTAAATTCCGCGCCGTGGGAAGCTTCTACCGGCATTTTGAGCAATTGACCGATGAGGATGCCATCAGTTTCCTGCGTACCTAGTCCCGCGCCTCTCGGGGCCGATGGCTCCGCAGCAGGGCGGCAGTTGCCACGCCGAGCACCAAAAGGCAGGCCGCGGCAACAACCGGCACCACAAATGCAGCGGTATAGCCCTGCGTCTGGGCGAGCTGTCCGGCGAGGAACGCTCCCAGCGCCGTGCCCGCCACGATCCCGCTGGCCAGCGCGGTCATTACCGTTCCGAGTCGCTCAGCCGGGCCAACCATGCCGCCGATGGTGAACACGGAAACCATGACGGGCCCCACCGGCAGGCCAAGGACCAGCAGCACCGCCACCATGCCGCCCAGCGAGTCCGGCACCACCAGCAACAGCGCGAGGCCCGCCATCAGTGCTGCGCTGACCACCCAGCGGGCTACGGGTTTGAAGCTCCGGGGCCAGTAGGCAACCGACAGGGCAGCAGCGGCCGAGCTCAACCCCATGACGGCATAGAGCAGCCCGGCAAGCTCGGACGTGGCGAAACTGGCGGAAAAAGAACTGAGGGCCGTCTGGGTGGACCCGAAAAAGGTGCCCATGGCCACCATGGCCAGGACGGGCAGGGCCACGGCAGCCGGAATCCTCGCTGCGCGGGCGCCGCCGCCCCGTTTCAACGGCACCGCCTTCTGGGTGGGGTGCACGGCAAACGCGGGAACCAGGGTAAGGGTCATCACCACGGCCAGGGCGAGGGGCAGCCATGGGGCAACCAGGCTGGCGAGGATGCCCACCAGCGCCGGGCCGAGGACAAACGTCAGCTCATCGGCCGTGCCCTCGTAGGACAACGCAGTGTCCAGGTCGCGGCCATTGTCTTTGCCGTTGTTGCGGGAGGTTAGCGCAATCCAGCGGACGCGGGCCAGCGGGCCGACCTGCGGACACGTTGCCCCCGCGAGGAAGGCCGCCACAACCTGCGCGGCGGGAAGGGCCCCTTCGGCCGCCAGCCAGGCCGCACCGAGCAGGCCCAGGACGGCCAAGGCGTTGAGCACTGCGGCCACCAGGAGGACCGGCCGCTGCCCGTGACGGTCTGCCAGGGCACCGAAAGCCGGAGCGCCCAGGGCAGCGCCGATCCCCACGGCACCGGCTGCCAGGCCACCGGCAGCATAGGAGCCGCTGGCGGAGGTGACCAGGGTGAGCGTGCCCACTGTGAGCATGGCGAGAGGCAGCCGGGCAAACAGGCCGAGCGGGATGAAACTGCGGCCGGCGAGGTGCGGCAGCCTGGCGAAGCGGCCGGCGGGCGGTGCGGCCAAACCGGCGGCGGGAGCCAGGGCAGCAGGGGCGGCCGGAACGGTAGGGGCCGGATTAGTGGCGCTACCGCAGGCCGCCGGAGAACTCGATGCAGTTGGCGACGCGGGTGCTTCCGCTGAAGCTGACAGGGAAGACAGAGGTGTTGGGTTCAAGATTCCGGGCTCGTTCAGTCATGCGCATCGTCCCTCCTCCCGATGCACGCAACCCGGTAACCATCCGATTATATCCGGATCACACCAGCACTTCGGCGGCATCGGAGATCCGGAGCGTGGAGCCGTTCCTTCCCTTCAGGACCTGGAGCTGCGTCCCGATGCGCTGCTTCATCTCCCCCACATGGCTGACGAGGCCCACCACGCGTCCGCCGTCGCGAAGGCCTTCCAGCGCATCCATGACCTGTTCCAGCGACTGCTCATCCAGGCTTCCGAAGCCTTCATCGACAAAGAGCGTGTCGATCTGAATGCCGCCGGATTCCTGCTGGACGACATCCGCCAGACCCAGGGCGAGGGAAAGTGAGGCCATGAAGGATTCACCGCCGGAGAGTGTGGCAGTGTCGCGGCGGTGCCCGGTCCACTGGTCAACCACTTCCAGACCCAGCCCCGACTTTGCGCCGCGGGCGGCCCTGGCATCGGAATGCTGGAGCAGGTAACGGCCGTCGCTCATGGCCACGAGGCGTTCCGAGGCCGCCAGCGCCACCTGTTCCAGCCTTGCCGCAAGGACGTAACTGTTGAGGCTCATACGGTAGGTGTTCTCGCCTCGGCCGGCGGCGGTCTCGGCGAGCGCCGTAAGCAGCCGGGCCTGTTCCCTCGGCTCCCGTGCCGAGTCTGCGAGCTGCCGGTACTCGCTGCCGATCGTGGCCAGCGACTCGACGCAGCGTGCTGCCATCGCGGCGGCAAGGTCGGCGTCGCGGGCTGCCTGGCTGGCCTGGGCAGCCGCGGCCTTGAACCCGGCCAGCAGTTCATCGTTGACTGCCGGGCCGGCAGCCGCTTCCTGCACGGCCAGCACCAGCTCCTCGGACGCGAACAGTTCGGCAATCCGTGCCTGTTCGTCGTAGCCCGCCCGGACCTCGGCCTGCAACGCCGCTGCCTCAGCGGCTGCCAGCAATTGCGCCCTGGCTTCTTCGGCTGTGCCGAAACCGGCATCGGGCAATGCCCGTTCCAGTTCGAGGTGAGCTTCCTCGGCGCGGGCTTTTGCCTTCTCCAGCTGGTTCCGCGCCTCCTCGGCTTTCTCAAGCGTGGCTGCCGCCTCCTGCAGTGACCGCAGCCGGCGCGCCAGGCTGGGATGGCTGCCCCGGAGGCCGGAGAGGGCCTGGTCCAGGGACGCCAGATTCTCCGCCACCTCCACCGCCGCAGTGGTCGCCTGGGCAAGTTCGGCCGCAGCGGCGTGCCTGGCGTCCTCCGCCGCGGCAATGCGGGCGTCCACCGCCTCCATCCGCTGCCGGAGCTCTGTCACTTGATTCACGGCATGCCGGGACTGGTCAGCGGCCTGCCGGGCCGCCGCCACAGCCGCAGCGGCCTCGCTCTCGGGGGTGTCCCCGCCCTGGCCGGCCAGCACGGCCACCAGCTGGTTTGCGTCGCCCAGCGCCGTCCGGTCCGCTGCCAGCTTAGCCTCAGCCTCCTCGTTCGTGTGCTGCGCGGCCTCTTCAGCCTGGCTGAGCCCCAGTGCCGAGGCTGCTGCTTTTGCGGGTGCCGGATGCTCCTCGCTGCCGCAGACAGGGCAGGGCTGACCTTCCGCCAGCTGGGCCGCGAGTTCGGCGGCAGCGTTCGCAAGCCTTTCCTCACGGAGGTCCAGCCAGCGGGCCTTCGTTTCCAGTTGGAACTCCCGGGATGCCGAGTGGCGCTGAGCGGCAAGAGCCTGCGCCTTGACGGCCGCTTGATGCCTCCCGACGATGTCCAGCAGCTCTTCGGCAGCCGCTGCTTCCTTCGCGTGCAGCACTGCGGCGGAGGCCAAAACTTCCAAGGGCTGCAGTCCGGCCGCCAGCTCGGACTGCTCTGCGCGCAGGTTTCCAAGGAGCTCGCCCAGCTCAGCGTCGGTACGGCTGAGCTGCTGCTGCTGCGTGTCCAGGGACGTTCGCCTGGCGGCCAGCGAATGGAGGCGTTCCTCGTCGGGCAAACGCGCCTCAACCACTGCCAACAGTGACCGGATCCGGTTGAGCTCGCCCGCCACGTCGAGGGCCGCAGCGCCGTCCGCAACACCGTCCGCATCCATGGCACTGAGGTCGAGCTGACCCAGTTCAGGGTCCTCGTCCGCGGCCAGCCGCAGGAGCGTGATGGCAGCTTCCAGAGCCCCCGCGGCATGCCGGACCTGGGTTTCACGGGACCTGACAGCCTGCAGCTGCCCGGTGAGCACCTCGGCACCGCGATGCCGCTCGAGCCTCGCGGCCTTCATTTCGAGGCCGGGCAGCTCCCCCTCGACAGCGGCCTTCCTTTCCCTGGCTGCGGCGAGCCGGCGCTGGCGATCGTGCCGGGCTGTCTCCGTTTCGAGCCGGGCTGCCGCGAGTTCACTTGCTGCTGCCGCTGCCTCGGCGGCTGCAGTTAGCCCTGCGGCGCGACGGGCAACCGCCGCTTGGAGCCAGCCGATCCGGGCGCCGGGCTCCTCCGGAGCGGTCTCCTCCGGAGCGGGCTCTTCCGGAGCGGTCTCTCCGCCCCGCGGCTCCGGGGCTACGTGGGCGGCCGCCGCAGTTTCGGTGACCGAACCACCGGCCAGTGACGAAGCTTCGCTCTCCGCCCGGGATGCGAGCAACTCAAGGTCCCCGTTGAGCTTCGCGACATCGTTCCGCGCGGCCAGCGCCCGGGCACTCAGTTCCTGCTCCAGCGCTTCGAACCGCTGGGTCCCAAAAAGCTTTTGCAGCAGTTCAAGGCGATCACTCGCCTTGGACCTGAGGAAGGCGGCGAAGTCGCCTTGGGGCAGCATGACCACCCTGGTGAACTGCTCCCGGTCCATGCCCAACAGTGCCGTGATCTCGGCACCGGCTTCGTCATTACGCCCGGACCTGTCCGTCCACGCCCCGCCGATCCGTTCCCGCAACAATGTTTTGGCCTGCTGGGTAGTGAAGCCGTTCTTGCCGCGGGTGCTCGGTTTGTCCCATGCAGGTGACCTGGTCACTTCAAAAAGCCGCCCCTGCGCGGAAAACTCGCACGTGACCGCGGGCTCCAGTGAAGGCTCGGCATGGTCACTGCGGAGCCTTTTAGCGTCCTGGCGGGCGCCCGGAACTGATCCGTACAGCGCAAAGCAGACCGCGTCCAGGACGCTGGTCTTGCCGGCCCCGGTGGGTCCGTTGAGCAGGAACAGGCCGTGGGCGCTGAGCCTGTCAAAATCGATTTCCTCGGTGCCGGCAAACGGGCCGAACGCGGCGATGGAAAGGCGGTGAATCCTCACAGCGATGCCTCCCGGAGCCGCACATTGTCCAGCGCCGCCGTGAGCGCCAACTGCTCGGCCTCATCGGCGTCACGGCCGCGGACGTGGTCCAGGAAGCCGCAGCAGACGGCGAGGTCGTCCCGGGCCTCGGCAAGCCGGGTGCTGTAGTTTGCCGACGCCCTGGCGGTGCCGCCCTGCGGATCAAAACCCAGGACCAGGGTGTCCGGAAAGCGTGCCCGCAACCGCTCCATGGCCTGCCCGGGACGCTGCGCGTCGGTCAGCGTAATCTGGCAGTAAGCGTCCTCGGCCCAGGTGTGATCCCCGGACTCAAGAAGTTCGGCGATGCCGCCGCGCAGGACAGCCAGCTTCCGCGGGGCCTCCCACGACAGTTCCGCGATGCCGGTGACGCCCTCCGGGCCGACGTCGATAATCCAGCTTCCCTTGACATGGTTGGCCTCGGAGAACGAATAGGCCAGGGGCGAACCCGAATACCTGACTGTTGGGGACAAGGTCTGGCGTCCGTGCAGGTGGCCCAAAGCCGTGTAACTGAAGTCATCGAACAGATCCAGCGGGACCGCGCCCACTCCCCCGATGCTGAGGTCCCGCTCGCTGTCCGAGCTGATACCGCCGCTGGCGAACGTATGGGCGAGGACCACCGAGTGGACCGGTCCCTGTGCGCTGCGCCGGGCGAGGTCCGCCCGGATTCGGTCCGTAGCGGCGCGCGTGACAGCAAAATGGCTGGCCGGCTCGGCACCGAGCTGATCCGCAACGAGCCGCGGCTCCAGCCACGGAATGCCGTAAAAGGCCAGAACGGCGCCCTGAGCCTCACCGTCCGGTTCCAAAGGCAGGATCAGGGGCTGGTCCAGGTCAGCCAGCCTGGTCCGCAGATGCACGCCGCCGCGTTCAAGCAGGCGGGAGGCGAAACCCAGCCGGATGGCGGAGTCGTGGTTGCCGCTGGTCAGGACCACAGTGGCGCCGGCCCCGCTCAGCCGGACCAGGGCGTCATCCAGCAGGCCCACAACGTCCACGCCGGGCAGTGCGCGGTCATAGACATCACCGGCGATCAGGACAACGTCAATCCCCTGCGCCGAGACAGCTGTGACGAGCTGATCGACGAATGCCCGCTGGGCGTCCAGCATTCCGACGCCGTGGAAGGACCGGCCCAAATGCCAGTCCGATGTGTGCAATAACCGCATATTCCTACGCTATCGGCTGCCACCGACAGTTTTGGCAACCGCCGCAGCAGACTGTCTCTGAGGGCTCCGCTGACGGGTCCGCGCCAGAGCTCCTAGCCGCGCTTTCCGTCGAAGAATTCCTGGGCCTCGTCCCGGCGGGCCCGGCTCTGCGCGGGGGCGGCAACAGGACCCTCGGCGTCGGAGAATTCAAGGTCGCGGGCCTCGGCGTCGGAAGCGTCAGCATCGTCAGGACCGGCAGCATCAAGGGCGTCGCTGTCGGCCACCGCAGCGGCCGGAGCATCCCCTGCGGCGAAACCGCGGAAAACCAGGCCGGCGATCCCGGCACCCACAAGCGGCGCAACCCAGAACAGCCACAGCTGCTCAAGGGACCAGCTGGAGCTGAACACTGCGGAGGCGGTGGCCCGGGCCGGATTGAAGGGGGCGTTGCCCACGGACAGGCCAAGCTGCAGCAACACCGCAAAGGCCAGGCCCACGGCAACGGCTGCGGCCGGTTTGTTGAGGTTATTGCGGGCCGTCGTGCCCAGGAACACGGCCACCAGGATGGCCGCTCCGAGTACTTCGAGCAGGAGGACGGCGGCCATGGGCGCCTGGATGATCGAGTGCTCACCAAAGCCGGCAGTCACGGTGTCGAACGCGGTCCTGCTGTCCTGGATGCCCGGCAAGGTACGAAGGATGCCAAACAGCGCCAGGGCGCCCAGCATCGCCCCCACCAGCTGGGCAGCGATGTACGCTGCCGCGTCGACGGGGCGGATCCGCCCCGCGACGGCGTGACCCACCGTCACGGCCGGGTTGAAATGGCCGCCTGAGACGTACCCAAAGGCGAGCATGGCCGCCGTCACGGCGAGGCCGGCTGCGAGCGCTGCGGGCAGCGGGCTGGACTGCGGAATGGAGAACAGCGGCACGCCCAGGCCGGCCACCACGATGAAGAGGCTGCCGAAAGCTTCCGCGGACAGCCTGGCCACCAGCCCGGGCCGGGCATCGGCACTGTTGCCTGCTGCCGGCCCGGAGGCGGAATCATGGTGGACGGGAACAGGCGTGGTCATGGCGTGGAGTCCTAATCGTTGGGGGCGTCGGTTCGCGGCGAAGTCTCGCTGCCGCGGGGAGTTACCGCCTCGGCCTCTGTATTGTGCCAAGGATTTCTGGGCATTGGCTGAGTCTGAGCTTAGTGGATGGACCGCCGGCGCCGGGGGCGTTCAGCTGACAGGGCACGGTAAATTGCTTCCATGAGCATTGATCCGGGCGCCGGCGCGCCCTCGCTGAAGTCCCGCATCCACGGCTGCCTGCTGGGCGGTGCACTGGGAGACTCGCTGGGTTACGCCGTGGAGTTTGACTCCATCGAAGCGATCCGCGGCCGCTTCGGCCCCGCCGGCGTGACGGATCTTGCCATGCTCCGCGGCGGAAGCCATTTTTCGGATGACACCCAAATGACGCTGTACACGGTGGACGGCCTGGTGGAAGCACTGGAGTGGGCCAACGACGGCGTGGGGGCCGATGTCAACGCCTGCCTGTGGCTGGCGTACCTGCGGTGGCTGGATACCCAGGACGTGCCGGTGCCCTCGTCCGCGCCGATGCAGCCGAAGCGCTGGATCGACGGCAACGAGGTCCTCCGGCACCGCCGTGCGCCCGGCAACGCCTGCATCAGCGGGCTGTCCGGCGGCGAGATGGGAACGGTGTGCCGGCCTGTGAACCCGGACTCGAAGGGCTGCGGTACCGTGATGCGCTCAGCGCCCTTCGGCCTGATTCCGCACATAACGCCCGACGCCGTCTATAAGCTGAGTGCCGATGCCGCCTCCCTGACCCACGGCCATCCGTCCGCGCGGCAGAGTGCCGGGAGTTTCAGCCTCCTCATCCACCGCCTCGTGTCCGGGGAGAGCCTGCAGGGTGCCGCGGCAGCGGTGCTGGCGGAGGCCCGCGGCGTGAAGGATGTGGCCGCCGAACTTCCGGAGCGCCTCGAAGCGGCCATCCGGTGGGCGGAATCCGGGGTGCTCACGCCCGAGGAACTGGTGCGGGAACTGGGCGAGGGCTGGGTCGCGGAGGAAGCGTTCGCCGTCGGGCTTTATGCGGTCCTGGCCACCGCGCCCGCCGGAAGCTCCGCGGCACAGCCCGCGGACCATTTCCGGGCGGCCATCTCACTGGCAGTGAACCACAGCGGGGACAGCGATTCCACCGGTTCCATTGCCGGCAACATCCTCGGCGCCTATTACGGTGAGGCGGCCCTGCCCGGGGAATGGCTCGAAGCGCTTGAGGCACCTGAGGTCATCCGCGGCATGGCCGATCTGCTGGTGGGGGTCACGACCGCCTGAGCGCCAGGTTATTGCAGGCCTCGCAAACATCTTCCGGGATCAGGCCGCGGCGCTGCAGGAAGCCGAAGATCACACAGCCCAGGCAAAAGCCGGCGAAAGCCTCAAGGGAGGCAGCCGCGATCAGCACCGCCAGCACAATCCAGGCGGCGGGGGCGGCGCCGGCGGCGAACAGGATCAGCGCCGCAGTGGACACCGCAGTGCCGATGCCCTGCGCAAAACGCTTGGGTGGCCCGGGCACCAGGCGGGCCCGGCCCAGCCGCGGCGCGAGGACCTTCACGGACAGCAGGGCCAGCGGCGAAAAACGCGGGCCGAAGAGCACCCTCAGCCAGAACCCGGCAGCGACCAGGACGAGCCCCCAGCCGGAACCCGTCAGCAACGTGACACCGGCGAGGAACACCACCAGGCCTGCGGTAGTCCGGGCCGCGTACTCATTGACGGGATTGGGGAAGGCAAACACGGCGGACCAGTTGATACCGCGTCGTGAACCGCTCATCAGTTTGCTCATCCTGCAAGGCTAGAATCCGGCAGGACGGCTGGAAAGATTTGTTGCGCCGCATGAACAGGGCGGGTGTCTTGAGACGGCGCGCCTTTAGACGGCCGCAGCGCCGGCGTAGCCGCCCACCATCTGCAGGAACTCCCCTTCCGAGAGCACCTCGATGGGCTGGCCCCGGTCATGCAGCTCCAGGACCCGCCGCGCCTTGCCCGTGAGCCGACCGGACCTCAGGTCCGAGGCCACAAACCCGTCGCCCACCACCAGCACGGTTGTGCGTGCGGTCACGCGGCTTTCCGGCCGGGCACCCAGCTCGGCCGAACGCACTTTGGCTTCCGGCCGGGCCATGGCCAGCTGGCCCGTGAAGACCACCGTCTGGCCATACAGCGGGTGGGACGGCTCGGCGGCGGCGTTGGGGAGGGGGTTGGCTCCCTCTTCCGGCCAGCCCGCCATAAAGGGACGCACAGCCGCACCAGCGCCGCCCGCGGCGGCCGAGAGGGCGGCGAGGCTGGCTTTGGACAGGAGGTCCCTGGCCGGGTCGAAGGCGTCCTGGCGCGGCACTTCCAAGCCCAGTGAGAGGTACAGTTCGGCAATGCTGTTGGCGTTGTTCCGGGCAGCGATGTCGATCAGGATGCCGGCGCACGCACGGGCATCCTCGGCGGCATCGTGGTGGTTGACCAGCGGCACGCCGGCTTCCTCGGCCGCGAACGGCAGGGAATTGGACACCAGGGAATAACAGCGCCGGGACAGCATCACCGTGCACACATAGTCGTAGGCGGGTCCGGGCAGGCCCGAGACTTCGAGCCCGGACCGGATCACGCCAAGGTCGAAGGCGGCGTTGTGGGCCGCCAGAACATCGCCGCCAATGAAGGCGCCAATCTCGGGGAACAATTCGCCGAAGCGGGGCAGCCCGGCAACGTCCTCGGAGCGGATGCCGTGGATGCGGACATTGTGGTATTCAAAGTGGTCGTGGTTGGCCGGTGGCCGCATCAGCCAGGACGCCTCGTCCACAACACGGCCGCCACGTACCTTCGTCAGCCCCACCGCGCACGGCGAACCCCGGAAGCCGTTCGCAGTTTCGAAGTCGATCGCCGTAAAGTCCAGTCCCACGGCCCACACTTTACCGCCGGACCGGGCCGTTCCCGTGTCACCGGGCGGCCCTGTCGCGGATATCACGTGGCTGCCGGGAGCGCCGTCACCCCTGTCAAGTACCCTAGGGAGGTGAACTTTCATGCAATCACCGACCTTGCCGTGCCCATGCTGGGCGGCGCAGGACCCATCCAGCCGCAGCTGGCTTCATTCCTGCCCGACTGGCTGAACCCCGACGTCTTCCTGCGGGACTCCCCGCTCGGACCGTGGGTCGTCCTGGTGGTCTGCGCCATAGTCTTCTCCGAAACCGGCCTGCTGGTGGGCTTCTTTCTGCCCGGCGACTCCATGCTGTTCACCGCCGGCCTGCTCGTGGCCACCGGCGCCATCAACTTCAACCTGTGGGCCATGTGCGGGCTGATTATCGTTGCGGCCATCCTGGGCAACCAGACGGGTTACCTCATCGGGTCCAAGGCCGGGCCCGCGATCTTCAACAAGCCCGACTCCAGGCTGTTCAAACGCGAGAACGTGGAGAGCGCCCATGCGTTCTTCGAAAAGCACGGCGGCAAAGCGCTGATCCTGGCCCGCTTCGTCCCCATCATCCGGACCTTCGTTCCTGTCATCGTGGGCGTGGCCCAGATGGATAAGCGCAAGTTCTTCCTCTACAACGTCATCGGGGCGGTGCTGTGGGGCGGTGGCGTCACGCTGCTGGGCGCGTGGCTGGGCCAGTTCAGCTGGGTCGGCAACAACATCGACATCATCTTCATTGCCATCGTGCTCGTCTCCGTGATCCCGATCGGCATCGAGGTTCTCCGGGGCATGTCGGCGAAGCGCCAGGCAGCCCACTTCGGCACGGACGCCGTGGACGAATTCATCGAGGAGCACGAACCCCAGGAGGAGCGCAAGACCAACCTGGACTAGGCCCGGGCACAATCTGCGTACAAGCTCCGCGGGATAACGAAGGGAGCCACACTTGTGTGGCTCCCTTCGTCGTCCCGCGCGGGGAGCGGCCGGCCCGCTACTGCCGCGCCAGGGCCTCAACGATAGCCGGCAGGAGCGCCCGGAAGGCCTTGCCCCGGTGGCTGATGGCGTTTTTCTCTTCCGGCAGGAGCTCGGCGCAGCTGCGGTCCTCGCCAACGGGCTGCAGCACGGGGTCGTAACCGAAGCCGCCCTCGCCCCGTGGTTCGCGCAGCAGGAAACCCTCCAGCTGGCCGTACTCCACCACTTCCTGGCCGGCGCCGTCCGGGGACGGAACAGCCAGCGCGGCTGCGCAGACGAACGCCGCACCGCGGTGCGTGTCCGGCACGTCCGAAAGCTGGTCCAACAGGAGCCGAAGGTTGGCCGCATCGTCGCCGTGCCGCCCGGCCCACCGTGCCGAAAAAATTCCCGGTGCCCCGCCCAGGACATCCACGGCCAGGCCGGAATCGTCGGCAATGGCCACCAGCCCGGTGGCCGCCGCTACGGCCCTGGCCTTCAGGAGGGAATTTTCGGCGAACGTCACGCCGGTTTCGGCGACGTCCGGGGCACCGGCAGCGGCGGCGTCCACCACCTGGGTGTCGACGTCGAGCCCTGGCACCTGCCCGCGCAGGAGCTCGCGGAGCTCCCGGAGTTTGCCCTTGTTGTGGGTAGCAAGCACCAGCCGCGGCACCATGCCTTCGGGCACCGATCCGTCAGGCCCTGTCTGCTCCGGAAGGGAGCCGCCGGGGGCCGCCACGCTCACAGGGAGTCCGCGAGGGTTTCGCGCTGGATCGCCGCCAGTTGGGTGGTGCCCAGCAGGGCGAGGTCCAGCAGCTGGTTGAGTTCGTCGCGGTCGAAAGGCGCTCCCTCGGCGGTGCCCTGGACCTCGACGAACTTCCCGGACCCGGTGACCACCACGTTCATGTCCGTTTCGGCGCGGACGTCCTCAACGTAGGGCAGGTCCAGCATGGGCACGCCATCGATGATGCCCACGGAGACGGCCGCGATGGTGTCCACGAGGGGCTGGGCGTTTTTGGCGATGAGCTTGTTGTCGCGGGCGAAGCGGATGGCGTCGGCCAGGGCCACGTAGGCGCCGGTGATGGCCGCGGTTCGGGTTCCGCCGTCGGCCTGGAGAACGTCACAGTCCAGCACGATGGTGTTTTCGCCCAGGGCCTTGGTGTCGATGATGGACCGCAGCGACCGGCCGATGAGGCGGGAGATTTCGTGGGTCCGGCCGCCGATCTTGCCCTTGACCGACTCGCGGTCCGAACGGGTGTTGGTGGCCCTCGGCAGCATCGCGTACTCGGCCGTCACCCAGCCGCGGCCTTCGCCCTTGAGCCAGCGGGGCACGCCTGCCGTCAGCGAAGCCGTGCACAGGACCCGGGTGTTGCCGAACTCGATGAGGGCCGATCCCTCGGCCTGCTTGGACCATCCGCGGGTGATGCTGATGGGGCGGAGCTGGTCGGGGGCGCGGCCATCGGCGCGCACTACGGGCACTGCAGTTGCTTCAGAAGTCATGCCTTTAGCTTATCGACTCGCAGCAGAACCACCGGCCCCCCGGCCACCGCACAGAACCTCAGATCGTGTAGTGCACCCCGGCCACAGCCACTGCCACGTGCTGTCCGAATACTTCCTTCGCTTCGGCCATGACCGTGCTGGGTGAAGTCCACACCGGAATGTGCGTGAGCAGGAGCCTGCGTGCCCCGGCAGCGGCGGCTGCTTCACCCGCGCGTTTGCCGGTCAGGTGAACGTCCTTGATGGCGTCGTCGCGGCCTTCTTCAAAGGCGGCTTCGCACAGGAACAGGTCCGCGTCCTTGGCGGCCTCCTCCAGGCCGGTGCAGGAGTCGGTGTCCCCCGAATACGTCAGGACGCGGCTGACCAGGTTGCCTTCCTTATCCGGTTCGGTGACGTCCACGCGGAGCGCATAGGCCTCCTCCACCGGATGGTTGACTCCGAACGGCGTTACCGTGAAGGGACCCACCGTGACGGGCCCGCGTTCAGTCCAGTTGGTGAAGTCGAATTCCTCGTGCATGCCCGGGTCCAGTTCTAGCCCGTAGGCGGTGGCCATCCTGTCCGCCGTGGCAGCGGGACCCCACACGGGGATCCGCCCGCGGCCCCAGCCGCCGGGCTTCCAGCGGACGGCCACGTGCAGTCCGCAAAGGTCCATGCAGTGGTCCGGGTGCAGGTGGGTGAGGAAAATCGCATCGATGTCCTCCAGGTCGGTGTAGCGCTGGATGGCGCCGAGGGCTCCACTGCCCAGATCCATCACGATCTTCCAGGTCCGCTCACCGTCATGGGCGGTCAGGAGGTAGCACGACGCCGGCGAACCGGGGCCGGGAAAGGATCCCGTGCAGCCCACGATGGTCAGTTTCACTGCGCAGGACCTCCGGCCCGCAGCCCGCCGACGAAGTTGGACACCCGCTGCCCCGCGCCGCCGAAGCGGGTACCGGCCTGCTGGGCGGCCTCGATCATCTCCGGGGTGATGCGGGCCAGGCTGCCAGTGGGGTATTGGGCGGCAACATGGTCCACGTGCTTGACGGAGAGGACCTCCGGGCCCAGGAATCTGCGGGCCAGGGTTTCGAACTGGGCTGCGTCGCCGGTGGCGATGAAGTGATGTTCCGGCGGGGCGGCGGTGGTTCGCTGCAGGTTGTGGTTGGCGAGCGCCCGGTACACGTCCTTGGCCGTCTCCTCTGCGCTGGACACCAGGGTCACGGCATCGCCCATCACAAAGGAAATCACGCCGGTCAGGAGCGGGTAGTGCGTGCAGCCGAGGACCACGGTGTCAACGCCGGCGGCCTTCAGCGGCGCGAGGTATTCTTCGGCCACGGCAAGGAGTTCGGGACCGGTGGTGATGCCGGCCTCCACGTAGCTGACAAACGCGGGGCAGGCCACGGAGGTGATGGCAAGGTCCGGCGCAGCGGCGAAGGTGTCCTCGTAGGCTCGGGAACCTACCGTGGCGGAGGTTCCGATCACGCCGACGCGGCCGCTGCGGGTGGCGGCTACCGCCCGCCGCACCGCGGGCTGGATCACTTCGATGACGGGGATGCCGTACTTGGCGGTGTACCGCTCGCGGGCGTCCCTGAGGACGGCGGCCGACGCCGAGTTGCAGGCGATGGTGAGCAGCTTGACGCCGGAGTCCACCAGTTCGTCCATCACACCCAGGGCGTTCGCGCGGACTTCGGCGATGGGCAGCGGCCCGTATGGCCCGTTGGCCGTGTCCCCCACATAGAGGATGGACTCGTTGGGAAGCTGGTCTATGATGGCCCGCGCCACCGTCAGCCCCCCGACGCCCGAATCAAAGATGCCAAGGGGGCGGGATCCCATCAGGCTGGCGCTGTTGCTGGCTGCGGACTCGCGTGCTGCTGCGTCGGACGGATCCATGCTCGAGGGTGTTGTCATGATTATTCGAGGATAGGTCTTCCCTGCGGCCGCAGCCATCACATTGTGGCGGCGCACTCATGTCGAATATGTCACAGTGCAGCCGCGCCGGCCGGATGCGCAGACGGCACCAGTGCAGGTCAGGCGCGCGAATCCAATGACTGGAGCATGGCCTGGACCAGAGACTCCTGGAGCCAGGTTGTGAAGTTGTAGACGAGGGCGAGATAGCTTTCCACGTCTTCCGCCTGCGACCAGTCCTGCATCAGGTGCACGTGCTCCGCGTCTTCCTCGTCCCTGATGTCCAGGCGCTCCGCCAGCACCAGGCGGACATCGTTGAGCGCCATGGACCAGTGCCTGGCGCCGTCTGCGCCAAGCACGATTTCGTCCTTGTCCAGGTCGAGGGCGGCAGCCCGCAGAGCGCCGATCTTCGTTTCCCGCAGCGAGCGCTCGGTGAGTTGGCGGAACTCCAGGGACGCGCCGTCGTCGTCCTTCATGACGTTGGGCAGGAGCCGCTTGACCGCACGGTCCGTGGGTTCCTGGACGTCCATGTCCAGGCCGATCAGGGCCGCCAGCGGATCCTGGCTGGTGTGCTCGGCCGGCTCGAGCATGGAGATGACGTCGTCGATCAGGCTGCGCAGCAGCTCCCGCTCTGCGGGCTCCAGGAATCCGGTGATGCCTTTGAGTCCGTATTTGAATGCCTTAGCCACGTTTCCCCTTGCCCTGCCCGGATCCGCCCGATTTCCCCGGATTTTTGGAGTTTCCGCCGTTGCCGCCGGTGGCCTTCTCTACAGTGGCCCACAGCCCGAAGCCGTGCATTGCCACGGCATGGCGTTCCACCTGCTCCTTGCTGCCATGGGCCACAATGGAGCGGCCTTTCTTGTGGACCTCCATCATGAGCTTGTTGGCCTTGGTCTCGGAGTAGCCGAAGTAACTCTGAAAGACGTAGCTGACGTAGCTCATCAGGTTGACGGGATCATTCCAGATCACCAGGTTCCAGGGGATGTCCGGCGCGGTCAGGGAGTCTGTGGACGACTCTGTACCGGTCCGGGTGCCCTCCCGTGTAACGGGGCCGGGCGCAACGCTTAAGCTCATCTGTCCATTCTATGGGGAGCATGGGCCCACGCCGGCGAGGGGCCCATGGCGAAGCGAAGCAAGACGTGGGAGCCGGTGGGGACTAGAGTGAATTTCGTGAGTACCTCTGCCGGCTGGGACCATCCCCGCACGTCCCTGTACACAGACCACTACGAATTGACCATGCTGCAGGCATCGCTCCATTCGGGCGCCGCGCACCGCCGGTCGGTTTTCGAAGCCTTCGCGCGGCGGCTGCCGGACGGCCGGCGCTACGGGATTGTCGGGGGCACCGGGCGGCTCCTGGAAGGCCTCGCCGACTTCCGCTTCGGGGAAGCTGAACTCGACTTCCTGGGCCGCACCGGCGTGGTCAACAAGGAGACCCTGGACTACCTGGCGAATTACCGGTTCAGCGGCGACATCTGGGGCTACCCGGAGGGCGAGGCGTACTTCCCCAACTCCCCCATCCTCATTGTGGAATCCACGTTCGCCGAGGCCTGCATGCTGGAAACCTATGTGCTTTCCGTGCTGAACCACGACTCCGCCATCGCCTCGGCCGCGTCCCGGATGATCACGGCGGCCGGCGGCCGGCCCTGCATCGAGATGGGCTCCCGGCGCACGCATGAGGAGTCGGCAGCGGCGGCGGCCCGTGCCGCCGTGATCGCCGGGTTCCACAGCACCTCCAACCTCGAGGCCGGCATCCGTTACGGCATCAAGACCGTGGGTACCGCCGCCCATTCCTTCACGCTGCTCCACGACACAGAGCGCGATGCCTTTGAGGCGCAGATCGCGTCGCTGGGGGTGGGAACCTCGCTGCTCGTGGACACCTACGACGTCGAAGCGGCCGTACGTACCGCCGTCGAGATTGCGGGTCCCAAACTGGGCGGCGTCCGGCTGGACTCCGGCGACCTCGTGGCCCAGGCTTCCTGGGTCCGGCAACTGCTCGACCAGCTCGGCAATGAACATACCCGGATCATGGTCACCTCGGACCTGGACGAGTTCGCCATCGCTGCGCTGCAGTCCGCCCCTGTCGATTCGTACGGGGTGGGCACGTCGCTGGTGACGGGTTCCGGCGCACCCACTGCCAGCATGGTCTACAAGCTGGTGAGCCGGACGGATGACGCCGGGAACTTCGTCTCCGTGGCCAAGGCGGCCAAGAACAAGACCAGCATGGGCGGCCGGAAATATGCTCTGCGCAAGCTCAATGAGCGCGGCATTGCCACCCAGGAAATTGTGGGCATCGGGCACCGGCCCGAGGATGACGGCAACGACCGGTCTCTGCTGCAGCAGTTCGTGAAGAACGGCGAATTACTGCCCGGCTGGACGGGCGCCGAGGGCGTGGTCCGGGCCACGCAACGGCACGCCGACACCATGGCCGAACTGCCGCCGGTGGTCAACCGCCTGCAGCGCGGGGAGCCCGCCATCCCCACCGTCTATGAAGAAAACTGAGGAGTATCAATGTCCCGCGCCCTGATCATCGTTGACGTGCAGAACGACTTCTGCGAGGGCGGCTCCCTCCCCGTGGCCGGCGGCGCTGACGTGGCCGGGGCCATCAGCGAATACGTGGATGCCCACCACGGCGAATTCGACCACATCGTGGCCACCCAGGACTGGCACATCGATCCGGGCGCGCACTTCTCCGAGACGCCCGACTTCAAGGACAGCTGGCCGCCGCACTGCGTGGCCGGTACCCGCGGCGCCGAGCTCCACCCGGATCTGGACACCGAGTACATTCAGGCCTATTTCCAGAAGGGCCAGTTTACGGCGGCCTATTCCGGCTTCGAGGGCCTGCTTGCTCCCGAGGATGCCGTGCCCACCGGTGACCGGCAGCCGGGCTCCCTGCCCGCGGACGCCGACGCTTTCGCGCCTGCAGATGATGCGATCGGACTGGACGACTGGCTGCAGAGCCACGATGTGGAGGACGTGGTGGTGGTGGGAATTGCCACGGACTACTGCGTGATGGCCACTGCCCTGGATGCGGTCCAGGCAGGCTACTCGGTGACGGTCCTGCGGTCGCTGACCGCGGGGATTGCGGAGGACCTTGACGACGCCGTGGCCGAAATGGAACTCGGCGGCGTGGACGTGGCCTGACGCCGGCGCCGCTGCGGGACCGTTCTCACCGCTGGCGGGCTTAACCGCGGGAGTGGCCCGGTGCTGTTGCACCGGGCCACTCCCGTTTAAAGCTCTGAGTCACTGCTACTTTCGGCCGATGAACCAGTCCTGCAGCTTCCGCAGCCGTGACTGCAGCTGCTCCTCGTTGGCCTGGGCCACGGGCGGTCCGCCGCAGACGGTGCGCAGCTTGGTGTGCACCACCCCGTGCGGGGTGCCGGTCCTGGCAGCCCAGGCCGCCACGTTTTTGGCCAGCTCGTTGCGCAGGTCCATCAGCATCCGGTGGTCCGGGATGGCCGGTGCGGCGGCGGCAGGTTCAGCAGCGGGCGTGCGCCGGTTCTTCCGGTTGAGCTGATCGTGCTGGCGCTGGCGCAGCAGGGTACCCACCTGCTCGGCGTCGAGGAGGCCCGGGATGCCCAGGAAGTCCAGTTCATCCTCGGAACCTACCTCGCCTCCGGTGCCGAACTCGCCGCCGTCGAACAATACGCGGTCGAAGGAGGCCTGCGAATCGAGGGCCTCGAACTTGCCCTTCGTGAGGCTGTCCGAGGCTTTGTCCTCACGGTTGGCCTCGGCCATCAGGGAGTCCTCGGGACTGAACAGGCCGTCGCTGTCTTCTTTTTCGGGGCGGTCCAGCGCGTGGTCCCGCTCCATCTCCATGGAGTTCGCCAGCGCCATCAGCATCGGCACGGACGGCAGGAACACGGATGCCGTCTCGCCCCGCTTCCGGGCACGCACAAAACGGCCCACGGCCTGGGCGAAGAACAGCGGTGTGGAGATGGACGTGGCGTAGACGCCCACGGAGAGCCGGGGAACGTCCACGCCTTCGGACACCATCCGGACGGCAACCATCCAGCGTTTCTCGCTGGCGGTGAACTCCTCGATCTTCTCTGAGGCCTTGGCGTCGTCGGAAAGAATCACGGTGGGTGATTCGCCGGTGATGCGCTTCAGCTGCCCGGCGTAGGCCCTGGCGTCCTCGTGGTCGGTGGCGATGACCAGTCCGCCGGCGTCCGGAACCGAACGCCTCACCTCGCTCAGGCGCTTGTCCGCCCCGGCCAGGACCGCGGGGATCCATTCGCCGGTGGGATTCAACGCCGTCCGCCAGGCATGGGCGGTGATGTCCTTGGTGACAGCCGCTTCGCCGAGGGAAGCTGCCATCTCTTCGCCGGCGCTGGTACGCCACCGCATCTGGCCCGAGTAGGCCATGAACATGACCGGCCGCACCACGTGGTCACGCAGGGCGTTGCCGTAGCCGTAGGTGTAGTCCGCTTTGGACCTGCGGATGCCGTCACGGTCCTCCGCGTACTCCACGAAGGGAATGGGCGAGGTATCGGAGCGGAACGGGGTTCCCGTCAGGGACAGCCGGCGGGCCGCGGGGTCGAACGCCTCACGCAGGCCGTCGCCCCAGGACAGGGCCTCCCCGCCGTGGTGGATTTCGTCCAGGATCACCAGGGTGCGGGCCGCCTCGGTCTTGGCGCGGTGCAGCATGGGTTTGCTGGCCACCTGGGCGTAGGTGACGGCCACGCCAATGAAGCCGCGGCCGTGCTGGCCGTCGGAATTTTTAAAGTTCGGGTCAATGGCGATGCCCACCTTGGCGGCGGCATCGGCCCACTGACGCTTCAGGTGGTCCGTCGGCGCCACGATGGTGACGCGGTTGACCGTCCCGGATTCAATCAGCATGGACGCCACGCGCAGGGCGAAGGTGGTCTTACCGGCGCCGGGGGTGGCTACCGCGAGGAAGTCGCGGGGGCCGGTGGTGAAGTACAGGTCGAGGGCTTGCTGCTGCCAGGCACGGAGTTTCGGGGCGGTTCCCCAGGCTGCACGTTCCGGGTAAGCCGGAGGCAGGGTGGGGCCGCCGAAGAGCGTCTCCGTCACTACTTGTTGTTGCCTGAGTCCCCTCCGGGACCCTTGCCGCCGTCGTTGCCCGGGCGGAGGCCTTCATAAACCTCTTTGCACATGGGGCAGACCGGGAACTTCTGCGGGTCCCGGCCCGGCGTCCACACCTTGCCGCACAGGGCAATGACGGGATCGCCCGTCAGCGCGGACTCCATGATCTTTTCCTTGCGCACGTAGTGCGAGAAGCGTTCCCGGTCACCGGGCTCCACTTCCTGGCGCAGCTCTTCGCGCTCAATGGTGGCCGTGGACGTTCCAGCCCCGGAAAGCTCGCGCATCGGGTCGTTTTCGAGAGGGTCCGTCATGCTAGTCATGGCATCCATCTTAGCGTCCCGGGGCAGTGCGCGTTCGACGCCGGCGGTGCCGTTTTGCCCGTTCCGCACCTGCCGCCGTCGGGCGTTTCCCTGAATCGGCGCGTGCGCGGCGGCAGAATGTGGCAAGTGTTACAGGCCCTGCCAGGCAGGCTTGTGGTCGTACGTATGCCGGTAGAAGTCGGCGAGCCTCAGCGACGACGCCGCGGCCTCATCCACGAGGACGGTGGCGTGCGGGTGGAACTGGAGGACCGAGGCCGGGCAAATCGCGGAGACCGCACCTTCCACAAAGTCCCGGACGGCCCGCGACTTCTGCGCCCCCGTGGCCACCAGCACCACATGGCGGGCCTCAAGGATGGTGCCCAGCCCCTGGGTGAGCACGTGGTGGGGAACGTCGGCGAGGCTGCCGAAGAACCTGGCGTTGTCGCGGCGGGTCTGCTCGATCAGGGTCTTGATGCGGGTCCGGGAGGCGAGCGAGGAACCCGGCTCGTTGAAACCGATATGGCCATCGGTCCCCACCCCCAGGATCTGGAGATCCACACCTCCGGCGGCTTTCATGGTGTCCTCATACGCCTGGCATTCCGCCGGGATATCGGCCGCCGCTCCATCAGGGGTATGCACGTTTTCGGTGCGGATGTTCACCCGGCCCGCAAATTCGCGCATGATGACCTCCCGGTACGATTCCCGGTGCCCGGGCGCCAGGCCCACATACTCATCCAGCGCAAAGGCATGCGCGGCACCGAAGTCCAGCCCGCGCCCGTGGCGGGCGGCCAGTTCGTCGTAGACCGGCACCGGCGAAGACCCGGTGGCGAGCCCCAGGACAGCGTGGGGCTTGCGCTGCAGCAGCGTCTCGATGGCGTCTGCCGCCAGCTTCCCGATCTGTTTGCTGCCTGGCAGGATGACAACTTCCACTGGGTCCGCCTTTCCGGAGTGATGGTTTCGCGTGTCTGGCCGGCTCAGCGGTTCACGGTCAGCTGGGCCAGCAGTTCGGGGCCGCGGGCGTCGAGCCACCTTCCGCCCAGCCGGATACCGGCCGCAAACAGTGCCAGTCCCAGCACCGGGCCCACGGCCAGGTTGGCCCACCCGAAGGCGGCATTGCCGGTGACCAGTTGCGCGATGGACAGGGCTGCCTCAGGCAGGACCAGCAGGGTCAGGATACCCATCCCGGCGAACTGGACCGCCATGGTCTGGCCAACGTTGCCCGGGGGTTTCTTGAACGGGCTGTCGCCGGGCAGCGGCACGGCCACGGTGTAGCGGGCCGAGATCACGGAGGACAGCCCCAGGCCCGTGAGCAGGATGCCCAGGCTCAGGCCCAGTTGGCCGGGAAGCATTTCCCAGCGGCCCGTGAAGAAGTGTTGTCCCACCGCGAGGATCAGCACCACCGGCAATCCGAAGGCCAGGCACGCCAGCGCCCGCCCCAGCCGGTCATCAACGCCCCGGACACCCGTAGCCAGATGCAGGGCAAACGCGGTGTTGTCATAGGAGACATCTGCTGAGATGGACCATGCCAGCAGAAAGGCAGCCAGCGGCGCCGCAACCGCCAGCGCTCCGAAATCACCGGACTGGCTGCCCTGGAAGACCAGCAGGACCGGCAGCAGCGGAACCACCACCAGGGACCCGGAGTAGCGCGGATCGCGGAGCCAGTAGGTCAGTGCCCGCGCCGTGACGGCTCCGGCGGGGGTGGCAGGCAGGAAGCCGAACAACCCCAGCTTTCCACCCTTGCGGCTCCCGCTGCCGGCATAGGGCGGGGTGACCAGCGCCCGTTCCAGGAGCACCTTCCAGCACCACGCCAGGACGGCGAGGGTTGCGACGGCGATCAACAGCTTCAGCGCTGCGGCTCCAGGCTGCCCGGTGGCCAGGTCACCGCCGAGGGACCAGGCGGCGCCGACGGGCGTCCAGGACAGGGTGGCGGCAAGGTCCGGCAGGAAACCGGTGGAGGCGGAGATGCCCCTGCCCACCCCGGCCACGATCGGACCCATCAGGACCAGCGGGATCATAAAGACAATCGCGCTGACATCCTTGAAACGGCGCGAGGCCGCGAGGCTCGCGGTTGCGGTGGTAACCACCTTGGACAGGACAATACACGTCAGCACACCGAGGCAGGCGCCCACCAGCGCGGCGATGGCAGGGAGGGGGCCGCGGGCCCAGGTCCACACGGTGGCCAGCGCCGCCAGCGCGGTGGCCACACCGGGGATGCCGATCAGTCCGCCGAGGGCAAGCCCTGCGAGGAGTTGGCGCATGGGGATGGCGGAGGTAGTGAAGCGGGCAGGGTCCAGGGTCAGGTCCGCGGCGGACGCGACCACCGGGATGAGGCCCCAGCCCACGATGGCTGCAGCGCCACCGAGCACCACAACCGTGTGGGCAAGCGCCGGATCGGCGCTGCGCAGCAGGACCAGGGCCCCCACCAGGGCGCCCACCAGGCCCAGGGCATAGAGCCCGCCCAGGGCCATGCCCACCAGCTGCCACGGGCTCCTGCGGAGGCCGTTGCGCAGCAGGATCAGCTTCAGCCGGAGAAGGTGCGCAACCATTCCAGCCCTTCCGTGTGACTGCGTCCACCCACGAGCTGGACGAACCGTTCCTCCAGGGAAGCGCCGGCCCGGACTTCGTCCACGGTCCCCGCGGCGAGGAGCCTGCCGCCTGCCACCACGGCAACGTGATCGCACATCCGCTGGACGAGGTCCATCACATGGCTGGAGACGATCACCGTGCCGCCCGAGGATACGTAGCTGTCCAGGATCGAGCGGATGTTGGCCGCGGAGACGGGGTCAACGGCCTCGAAGGGCTCATCCAGAACCAAAAGCCGCGGAGCATGGATCAGCGCCGAGGCCAGGGCGATCTTTTTGGTCATGCCGGCCGAGTAGTCCACCACCAGCTTGCCGGCGTCCTGGGCAAGGTCCAGGGCAGTCAACAGCTCCCCCACCCGGAAGGCAACCACATCCCGATTCATGCCGCGCAACAGCCCGGCGTACGTGACCAGCTGCTCGCCCGTGAGCCGGTCAAAAAGGCGGACCCCGTCGGGGAGGATGCCCATAAGCTTTTTGGCTTCCAGCGGCCTGGCCCAGACATCCGTCCCGTGCACAACTGCCGTCCCGAAGTCGGGCCGCAGCAGCCCCGTTGCCATGGACAGGAGGGTGGTCTTCCCGGCGCCGTTCGGGCCCACAATGCCGAAAAACGAGCCTGCCGGGACGTCGAGGCTGATGCCGTCAACGGCAATCTTGTCGCCGAAACGCTTGGCCAGCCCACGGATGGACAGGGCCGGGACCGGGCCTGCAGGTGGTGCCGGGTCGGGGTGCGGAGCAGTCATACCGTCAGCCTAGTCCCGCCGCTTCCCCGGCGGGGTCCTCCTGAAGGAGTAGTACCACGGGCGCAGGGGCTTGGTCAGCGAACCGTGTCAGGCCAACCCTGCCAGGCCAACCCCGTCAAGCCAACCCTGCCGAAGGTTCCTACCGGGCCTTCCGGATGCGGATGGGCCCCTTGGCAGTGAGCGGGTCAATCACGGAACCGCCCTGGGTGATCTGGACTTCGCCCGCATCAACCAGGCGCCGTGCGGCCCTGCGGGCAGGCTCCATGAGGTCGCGCCAGTTCTCTGCCCCCACAGCGCGGGCAGCATCCGATGGGCAGATGGTGGACGTCTCAGCCCTGGCGGCGAGAAGTTCCAGGATGCTGGCTTCCAGCTGCTTATCAACCGTGTCCCGTGGCTTGTCCCCGTTCTTGTCACCAGGGGACGTCGCTTCGCCATGCTGCCGATGGGTCATCGCACAGGCGGCAGTCAGAAGGAATGCCGGGGCACGGCGCGTTCATACTGGGGTGCCCATTTGATGTCGTAGCCCAGTTCGAACGCCGCCCGCAGCCACCAGTGCGGGTCCCGGAGGGCGGCCCTGGCGATGAACACCCCGTCCGCCTGGGCCGTGGCGACGGCATGTTCGGCTTGCCCGGCAGAGGTCAGCAGTCCCACCGTGCCGGTGGGAACCCCGGTTTCGCGCCGGATGCGTGCCGAGAATCCGGTCTGGTACCCAGGGCCCGGCTTGATCTGCTGGTGGGCAACTGCTCCTCCGCTGGACACGTCAATCAGGTCCACGCCGTGTTCCTGCGCCTGTGCGGCGAGGCGGACCGACGCACCGATGTCGATCCCGTTTTCTGCCCAGTCCGTCGCGGAGATCCGCAGCAGCAGCGGCATGCCGTCAGGGATGACAGCCCGGATGGCATCAACGACGGCGAGTGTCAGGCGGTTGCGTCCCGTCTCGTCACCGCCCCAGGAGTCGGTCCGGGTATTGATCAGGGGGCTCTGAAACTGGTGCAGCAGGTAGCCGTGCGCACCATGGATTTCCATGGTGTCGAACCCGGCGCCGACCGCCCGCACGGCGGCCGCCGCAAAGTCGCCGATAACGTCCTGGATCTGCTCTTCGGTCATCGCGGCAGGTTCGGCGTATCCCTCGAACGCCGACGCCGAGGGCCCCACGGTGGTCCAGCCGCCGTCGGATTCCGGCACGCTTCCCCGCTTCCCGGAGAAGGGCCAGTAGGTGGATGCCTTGCGGCCGGCGTGCGCCAGTTGCACGCCGGTTTTCGCGCCGGCTACCCCATGGCGGTGGACAAAGGAGTTGATCCGGGTCCAGGCCTCGGCCTGCTCGTCATTGTAGAGCCCGGCATCCCGTGGACTGATCCGGCCTGCCGGGTTCACCGCAGCCGCTTCGGTGAGGATCAGCGCGGCGCCGCCCACGGCGAAGGAGCCCAGATGCATCAGGTGCCAGTCGTTCGGAACCCCCGGGGCGTCGTCGGGATCGCAACTGTACTGGCACATCGGCGATACCCAGCCGCGGTGCTCCAACTCCAGCGACCGGAGCTTGAGCGGCTGAAAAAGTGCAGACATTTAGAACAGCACCCTGGCCAGCGCCTGGCGCGCCTTTGCCACCCGGTCGTCATGCGTGCCCACCACATCGAAGAGCTCCAGGAGGCGGACCCGGGCGGTCTCCCGCTCAGGGCCGAAGTTGCGCCCGATGAAGCTGACCACCCGGTTCAGGCCGTCTTCCACGTGGCCGCCTGCCACGTCCAGGTCCGCAACGCTGAGCTGGGCATCAAGGTTATCGGGTTCTTCGGCCGCACGGGTGCGCAGCGCGTCGGTGTCCTGGGCGGAAAGCGGCTGCAGGCGTGCCATCAGCTCCACCTGCGCCAGCCCTGCCTTCGCTTCGGCATCCGCGGGCATTTCCAAAAGTGCCTGGCGGTAGGCGGCTGCGGCTGCCTCGTAGTCCCCCGCTTCAATGGCGTCGAAGGCCGCCTGGTGCAGCGGCGGAAGCGGCGCAGGTTCGGCATCTGCCGGCGCCCCGCCGCCGAGGCTTCCCGTCACTCCGTTCGCGGCGGCCACTTTGAGCAGCTCGTCCAGCAGCGGCCGGATCTGGGCTTCGTCGGCACCGCCCTGGAAGAGCGGCACGGGCTGGCCCTTGATGACGGCCACGGCGGTGGGGACGGCCTGGACCTGGAAAGCCTGGGCCAGCTGCGGGAACGCGTCGATGTCAGCTGCGCCCAGCACCAGCCGGCCGCCGTAGCTGTTGATGACCTGTTCAAGGGAATTCACCATGGACGCCGACTCCGGCGAGTAAGCGGCCCAGAGGGCGATGACCACCGGCACCTGCGCCGAAAGCTCCACGAGGTCCTGGAAGTTTCCTTCGGTGACCTCGACGCGCAGCGGTGCTGCCCCCGCTTCCGGGGTGCCGTTGGTGGCGGCGTTGGGAGCACCGGCGCCGGGGACCGGCGGAGTGCCGGCAGCCGCGCCTGCGGCCGGGCGCTGCTTCAGTGAAGAAAGGTCGACGGCGCCGCGCAGGTTAAGCAGGCTGGCAGCGGCGGGAGGGACTGGGCGGGAAGCTGGCGAACTCATGCTTTCCACTCTAGCCACTCCGGCCGCTGCCAGGAGTAACGAAGACTGCTTCGGGAGCTACTTAAAGCTGGCCCCGACCAGACCGCGCGTGGCGGCGACCAGACGGATGGGATCAGTTGATCCGGCCGCCGGCACGTAGACGGCCATCGATTCAGCAAAGTTCAGCACCATGCCGGTGGTGGTCTCCTTGCCGCCCGCGAGCGCTGCGGCGTCGTCACCGATGGTGAGCTTGTCGCCGGAAGCCTTGGGGGTGCCGTCGAAGCCGAAGTTGATCCGGCCCATGACCAGCGCTCCGCCGTCGGCCGTGCGGAACACCACCGTGCTTTCCGGCACCACCTTGTGGGTGAAGGCGAAGTTTCCGTTGGCCCCGGAGGCCACAACCTCGGCCTGGTAGGACAGTGTGTCGGCAATATAGGGCGAGGACGCACCCTCCACTACCTTGTCCTTGAAGCTGGAGTCAGGGTTGGACAGGCGGTCGGCCAGCCCGGCGAGGGCTTCTTCGCCGCTGTACAGCAGGCCCTCTTTGTTGTTGGCTGCGAGGGTATCCGTGCCGGTGCGGTCGATGGCGGGGAAGGTGGTTCCCGGCTGCAGCGGGGTGGTCTCGGTCAGCTTGTAGTTCTCGCGGGCCGAAGGCTGCACCAGCGTCAGAAGCTGCGGGACCACGTTGCCGTCACCCTGCGTGACCGCGAGGACGGAGCGGGGCCAGCTGCGGTCGCTGGTGACCACCGTGGTGAGGAGCTTGGTGGAGCGCACCGGCATCCTGGCTTCATACGTGCCCACCTGCGAGCGGATTTTGTAGTTCTGGGTCCGCACCTCAAGCTCGGTCCCGCCCACGCGGTCCGCGAGCTTGGCCGCGTCCTTGGCGCCGTCGCCGGCGTCCGTGGCGCTGGAGACCTGCTCAAGGATGCGCCGGAACTGGGCGTCCAGGAGGACGGGCGACGCCGGCGTGGCCGGAGCGGCCGCCGGTTCGGTGGTGGGAGCCGGTGCGGGCGGGGTGGCAGCGTTCGCGGCGAGGCCGGTTCCGGCCACCACGGCCGCAGTCACTGCGGCCGTGATCATGCTCCCCGACACCATGCCGAGCCGTGAGCCGGAATTCACCTCGGCTTTGGCCCGGGCGCGGCGTGCAAACAGGCTGCCCCGGCCGTCGCCTTCACCGTCGCGTTTGCGGGCGGAGAGGATGGCAAGGGCAATGCCGGCGAGGATCAGGAGTCCGCCGATAACCATCAGCGGGACGGCCCACGGGGTGGACGTGTCGTTCGGGAAGGTCATGGAGATGGACGCCGGCGCGGGCTGGGTTCCGTCCGAGGCCAGCAGCAGCGACCATTCACCGTCTGCGGGCGGCGTCCATGAGTACTCCAGTTCCCCGTTGGCGCTCTCAGTGGAAACCCACAGGTCAGAGCCGGCCGGGTTCGGGGCCGTCGCGTCTCCGGCGGCATGCTCCACCACAAGGGCGTCCTTCTTTTCCGTTATCCCGGTGACGGTGTTGTGGGCGGTCTGGCCCACCCAGGCAGCCACATCATCAGGGCGGCCCACCGCGAGGAGGAAGTTGGCCCCGCCCTGAACGTTGATCTTCACTGTTCCGCCCTGCTGGGTGCGCAGCTTCTGGTCAATGACGGTCAGCGGCGCCTCGGCGGTGCCCGAGGGTGCCGAAGCCGTGAAGGTCTCGGAGGGAGCCCAGATGGTCTTCTGGCCGATACCGGCCAGAAGTGTCAGGAGGCCGAGCAGCACGAGTGCGACTGCAGTCTTGAAACGCAAAGGAAACACCTATCATCAGCGGGGGTTTGCTTTCAATAGTAACCGTTTTGTTACCGGAAGCCCTTTTAATGACCTGCAGCCGCCGGCGGCGGGTCACAGTTTTAGGCGCGAATCACACGCTCCCGCACCTGTTAGCAAGGCTGCTGATAGTGTTTGCGATGATCATCACACCGGCCCGTGCAAGCGGTGCCACGCACGGAACAGGCTCCAAAACCCAGTGACTGACAAGACCGAAGAGTTCTCGACCGGGCATGACAATCACTCGACCGGCGGCTCTGCTCCGTCCGCGCCGGCACGGCCCCGAAGGCCTGCGGCACGGGCCGCCGCAGCAGCAGTCGGTTCCCTGGTCCGGCGACTGCGGCAGCCACTGCCGGGCGCCCAGCCGAGGCTTCGGTTTGAAATGCCTCCTGAGCTGCCTCCGGAGTTCCAACTTGCGGAGGAAGACGCTGCTGCGGCGGGCGAAGCCGCATCCCAGTTCGGCAAGCCCGGTCCGCGCCTCTCACCCCAGCATCCGCTGTACATGGGGTTCATGGGCACGGTGGGAGTAGGCCTGGCTCTTCTGGTCTATTGGATCGGCTCCAACACCACGCAGCTGCTCCTGTGGATTGTGGCCGCCCTGTTCATCGCGCTCGGCCTCGAACCTGTGGTGGGGTGGCTGGAAAGCCGGAAGATTCCCCGCCCCGCGGGCATCCTGCTCTCGGTCGCGGTCCTCATCGGAGCGGTGGCCGGTTTCTTCGCTACCCTCATCCCCACGATCGTGTCGCAGGTCACGGAAATTGTTGCCCAGGCGCCCACCTGGGTCCGGGACTTCATAGACTCGGACTTTTTCCGGAGCATTGATGACCAGTTCGGGATCCGGGACCGCATCACCGCAGAGCTGGACAAGTTCGTGAATGATCCGGCGGCCATGGGCGGAATCTTCGGCGGGGTGGTGGGCTTCGGCTCAACCCTGGCCAACGGCCTCTTCGGCACCCTGATTGTCCTGGTCCTGAGCCTTTACTTCCTGGCAGCCCTGCCGTCCATGAAGAAGTGGGGCTACCGGCTGGCGCCCCGCTCACGCCGGCCGCGGGTGGCCGCCCTTTCCGAGGAAATCACCCGTTCAGTAGGCAACTACGTAATCGGGCAAGCGTGCGTGGCCCTGCTGAATGCCACGTTCGCGTTTGTGGTGATGTCCATCGTGGGTGTCCCGTTCGCCCTCCTGCTGGCTTTTGTGGTGGCACTGTTGGCATTCATTCCGCTGGTGGGCGGGATGATTGCGGGCATCGTGGTGGTGCTGATCTCGCTGACCGAAGGCTGGCAGACCGCCGCCATCTTCGGCATCTGCTACTTCGCCTACCTTCAGTTCGAGGCGTACTTCATCTCACCGCGCATCATGCAGAAGGCCGTTGCCGTGCCGGGCGCCGTGGCCGTCATTTCGGTCATTGCCGGCGGTAGCCTGCTGGGCGTGCTGGGCGCCCTGATCGCCATCCCGACGGCGGCCGCCATCCTGCTGCTGGTCAAGGAGATTTACATCGTCCGTCAGGACAAGCACTAAGCTCCCGCGTCGAGTTCTTGAGGTGTGTGGCCGTTAGGTGTCCGGGGGCCTAACGACGGGCCTCTAGGTGGCGGCGGTGGCCACGGGGCCGTTCCATTCCTGCGGCAGCCCGTGAGGACCCGAACCTGCTTCGGTCACGTCATCCACGATCTCGTTGAGTACCCGGGATGCGTACTTCTCCCCCACCCACAGGTGCTTGGCTCCGGCCACCCCTACCACCCGGGCCTGAGGCACCAGGCGGAAACGCTCGGCCGCAGCCGCGGGCTGGAGGTAATCATCGTGTTCGGGCACCAGCACCGTCAGCGGCTTGCCGGCCGCCGCCCACAGGCGCAGGTGCTCGTCGGTGGCCCGGTGCAGCGGCGGTGAAAGCAGCACGGCGCCCTGGACCTGGCTGGCCACCGGTTCCACGGCACCGTACATCAGGGCCAGCTCGGTCCCGAATGACCAGCCCACCAGCCACCGGTTGGGCAGTTGGCGTTCGACGGCGAAGTGCACCGCCGCCTCCACGTCCAGCCGTTCGCCGACGCCCTCCTCGAAGGAACCCGCGCTGGTGCCCCGCGCCGATGCCGTGCCGCGGGTGTTGAACCGGAGCACCGCCACCCCGGCCAAGGCCGGCAGCCGGTAGGACGCTTTCCGGTACACGTGGGAATCCATGAATCCGCCGTGCGTGGGGAGGGGGTGCAGGGTGATCAGCGTCGCCGTGATGGGACCTGATTCCGGCAGCGCCAGTTCGCCGACCAGCTTGTGGCCGTCTGCGGTGTGCAGTTCGATGTTCTCCCGCTTCGCCGGCAGGACCGTGGACGCGCGGATGGGTGCTGGGCCCGAGGGCTGGGTGAAATCGTACGACGCCGGATCAAAAGTCATGCCTGCCAGCTTAGCGAGTCCGGACACCGCTGGTGCCCGGGCGCGGCTGCCGGTGCCGGCTCAGCGGTAGCGGTAGCTCCGGGAAAGCCAGCAGTTGGTGTGCCAGTGGCGCCGCTCGGCGAGGCCGGCGGCGGCGCCGAAAAGGTGGTCATCCTTCCACACCACCAGGTGGGCCACGCCGGGGATCACCGCGGTGGAACAGCCCGGGCAGATGTAGGTTTTCTCGGCGTTCCTGGCCGTCATGGTCCTGACCATCCACTCGCCGTCGGGCGCGCTTTCCCGGCGGGCTATGCCTGCCCGCGCCCGCTCCAGATCCAGCTCCGGGACCTCGCCGCTGCCCTTCTTTCCAGCCACCTTGCCGGCAGGGCCGCCCTTGGCAGCCGGACCTTTGCCGAAGGCAGGGCGGCGGGGACGGTTGGAACGCGGCATGCCTCCATTCTGCCCTAGCCCCGGTAGTGTGTACGGCGTGCGACTTGTGATAGCCCGATGTTCAGTTGATTACGTTGGCCGGCTCAAAGCCCATCTTCCCCTTGCCACCCGGCTCCTGTTGGTCAAGGCCGACGGCTCCGTGCTGGTCCATTCAGACGGCGGTTCCTACAAGCCGCTGAACTGGATGAGTCCGCCGGCAACCCTGCGGGTCTCGTCCCCGGAGGACGTTGACCTGGAGCTGGGCGTCACGGAACAGTGGACGGTCCAGTCCGCCAAGACCGATGACCGCCTGATCATCAACATTCACGAACATATCCACGAGTCTTCCCACGATCTGGGCGTGGACCCGGGTCTGATCAAGGACGGCGTGGAGGCGGACCTGCAGCGCCTGCTTGCGGATCAGATCGAAACCCTGGGCAGCGGCTTTTCGCTGATCCGCCGGGAGTACTTCACCGCCATCGGGCCGGTGGACATCCTGGCCCGGGACGCCAGCGGAGCCACTGTGGCCATTGAGCTCAAACGGCGCGGGGACATCGACGGAGTCGAGCAGCTGACCCGCTACCTGGAGCTGCTGAACCGGGACCCGCTGCTGGCGCCGGTCCGTGGAATCTTCGCGGCCCAGCAGATCAAACCGCAGGCAAAAGTGCTCGCCAACGATCGCGGCATCGACTGCGTCACCCTGGATTACGATGCCATGCGCGGTGTGGATGACACCGAATCCCGGCTCTTCTGATCCCCTGCTCTCCCCCGGCGCGCCCCGATTCGGCCCCTGACAAGGGGATTTAGGCAATTTTTAGCCAAAATTCCCGGCCGGACCGTTGACCGGACGGAAACGGCATGAAATTCTTAGAACAGTCTTTGTGTAGGTGTTTTTTCATGCTCGCAAGACATGTTGCGAGCGCGAAGCTCCTGCACGGCCTGTCCTTTTTGGGATGGCAGTAACGGATTCTTCTCGCGGAGTGACCAAGCCCGGCACGAGGTGTGCCGGACTTAGACAAGTTCCACAATGAGGAGAAATAAATGGCACAGGGAACCGTCAAGTGGTTCAACGCTGAAAAGGGCTTCGGCTTCATCACCCCGGATGACTCCGATGGCGATGTCTTCGTTCACTACTCCGAGATCCAGACCGGTGGCTTCAAGACCCTCGACGAGAACCAGCGTGTTCAGTTCGAAATCGGTCAGGGCGCCAAGGGTCCCCAGGCTACCGGCGTAACGCTGGTCTAGTCCCACCGCCCGGACGCCGCATTGCTGCGGCCCCGGCGAAGAAATCCCCGGCATTCGTGCCGGGGATTTTTTCGTTGCCGGCCTCGCTGTCCGGCCGTCTCAGCCGACCAGTTCGCGCACCAGCCGCGCACCCTGGCGCAGCGAAAGGCCCGGCAAATATGCCCGGGTCAGCGCACGTCCAATGGCAGGCAGCTGCAACGGATCCTGGTAATACAGGTACAGCGTCCGGTATTCCGGCTGAAAGCGTGACTTGAAGGCTGCCAGGGACCGGAACCCGTAAACCGGTTCCAGGGCGTGGCCCACCACATCGAGAATGCGCAGCAGGTTCTCGTCCGGCACCTGGTCCGGGGACATCTCGCCGTCGGGCAGGCTTGCAAGCGGTGACCCGGACAGTGAAATAACCTCCACCGATTCCCGCAACTCCACCACCGCCGCGGCGATCAGGAACTCCATGACCCCCGGGAAACCTCCAGCACCGCGGCGCATCACGTCCAGCGTGCGGCTCACCAGCTTCCCGTCCTCGTACACCGGCAGCCAGCTGGTGATTCCGTGCACGTTCCCGTCCCCGTCCACCGCCAGGCAACAAAGGACCTCGTCGTCCATCAGTTCATCGATGCCACCGAGGGTGAAGCCCATTTCCGGAATGGTCTTGGCTGCAGCCCATTCCTCGGACACCTCGTTGAGCCGTGCCCGCAACGCGGAGGGCAGGCCGTTGTACGTGCCCCACACCGCGGTGATGCCCATCTTGGCCGCCCGGTTCCGCGCCGTGCGCACGTTCTGCCACTCCTTGCCCTTGAAATCCAGTTCGCGGACCGAAAGCCTTGTTTCCTGCGCCACCGGGACGCGCTGGAATCCGCGGTCCCGGAGCAGGGGCCACAGCGTGCCGTCGCATGAGTAGAACGCGGGCGCCAGCGCCCGGCTGCCGCAGAACTCGATGAAGCCCACCGCCGTCCGGGCCCGGCTTTCGGCCGCTCCGAAGGGGCCGGCCAGGGTAAGTGCCACGGTTCCGTGCTGTTGGTACGCCACGGCACCGCGGCCGTCGGGGCTGAACCAGTACCGGTTGGGCTCCCATAGGGCCATCCATGACAGCGATTCGCCGCCCTGGTGCAGCAGCCGGCGGGCAGCGGCCCTGTCATTGTGCCCGGAGTCGCTGCCGTGATGCCGTCCCACCAGGACGGACCAGACACCGGCCAGCGCCACCAGCCAGAAGATCGGGCCGGAGTAGGCAAAGATCAGCGCCTCAACGGTGTCCCGCTCGGCGAATACCCTGCGGTAGAGGTTCGGCAGCGGCACCGGCAGGTACTGCCTGGCCAGCTCAGCCAGCAAGCCCAGGGGGCCGCCGTCGCGCATCATTCCCCCGGCCGCCAGCCAGGCAACGGTGTATCCGCCGGCCAGGACCAGCCAGACGCCGCCGACCACCAGTGCCAGTCGGTGCCGGGCGGACGGAACGGTTTCCACCCGGAACTGCCACCGGTTGACCCACAGCAGCACCGCCAGCAGGAGGGGCACCGTCACCAGGGGCAGGATATGGGCAAATCCCGAGCCCATGGCCGCAGTCTGGGGCCGGGAGGGATAGTGCGGAATCAGGGCGAACAAGGCAAGGTACACGGCTGCCAAGGCAGTGATCACCAGCTGGATGACCAGCGTTATCCGGAGTGCCATGCTCCGTCCCCGGCGCATGCCGTCGGCACAGATCAGGAGAAGAATCACCGGGACCACCGTGAGTGCAAGCCCGAACGGACCCGCGAAACCGGCACGCCCGATTTCCAGGCATGACGCCTCAACCGTGGAGCCGCAGTTGGCTTCGAGCTGGCCGAGGGTGGGAACGGGATTCAGGAGCACGTCCCGCAGCAGCGCCAGCGGGCCGGTGGGCGTGCGGGTGATGGTTGTGAGAATCGGTCCCACAGCAAAGACGTCGACAGTAAGCGCGAGCAGGTTTCGCGTCTCGCGGCCGGTGGAGCGCGGCGCGTGCAGCGGGCCGTGTTCAGTCTCAGCCCACCAGCTGGCGGCAAGGCCCACCAGGGCGCCGATGAGCCCGATGACCGTCTCTGCATGCCCCACATACAGGACCAGCAGCAGCGCCACCGAGAGTACCGCTGTCCGCAGCCGCCGCCGCCAGAGCACCCGCAGTTTGCCGCTGGAGGCCATGGACACGGCCAGGACCGCAGCATACGGGCCAATCAGCGCATTCTCTGTCATCAGCCCCAGCCAGCCGTCACCGGCATACCGGGCCAACTGGGTGAGCAGCAGGAAGACCGTGACGGCGGCGAACTGGCCACCCAGCAGCAGTGCTGCGGTCTGGAGCTTGCCCAGCTTCCTTTCCGCCACGCCCAGCAGCAGCAGGATCATCAGGGAAGCCACCAGGTACGCGAGCGGATTGGTGGCGAAGAACAGGGAAGTGACCAGCGACCACCAGTGTCCCGCCCGCAGGCCGGGGGCGCTCACCCCCGCCAGCGGCAGGAGTTCCTCGGGCGGCCCCCCAAGGAAGCTGTCAGTCAGAAGGCCCGTGGCCAGGAAGATGCCAAGGATGCTCAGCGTCAAAGGCACCGAACGGAGGTAGCCCATGAACCGCTGAAGGGCCGGGAGTCCCACGGCGGACCAGAACAGCGCCGGGGCGCTCCGTTCCCGGACGGCCATCAGTGTTCCCACCCCCAATGCCTGGTCAGCAGTTCCAATCCATTATCCATTCCGGGCGTCAGCATGTCCCAGGAGTGACCCGTCCGCTGAACCACGTCGGACTCCACAGTGAATCCTGCGCCCCGCGCCGCCGTCGCAAGCGTCTGCAGGTTGGCCACAAATTCCGGATCAGTGGCGCCGGCGGCGAAGTAGGCCACCTTGCCCTCGTAGCGCCGCTCCTTCAGGAGCGTCAATGGCAGTTGGGCATCGAAGGCGGCCGTGTCGCCATGGAAGGCCGCATCAACGGTCTTCTGGCGTTCCTTGGCGAGTGCGGGCTCCCGCTCGCTGGCAAAGGCGAGGAATCCCGTGTAGACGTCCGGGTGGCGGGTGACCAGCTGGACAGCGCAGGTGGCTCCGAAACTGAATCCGCCCACGGCCCACTGCCGGGCATCGGTGTCCACGTCCAGCGTTGCGGAGATCCAGTGCGGAACGTCAACGGCGAGGTAGGTGTCCGCCCGGGCCAGGTCGCTGTCCATGCACAGCGTATTGGCGGACTGGCTGCCGTTGGGATCGACCACCACGACGACGGGGGCCACTCCCCCGTGCCGGTTTGCGAAACCCGCCATGCGCGGCAGCAACGCACCCCCCGAGAGCCAGTCCGCCGGGCCGCCGGGCTGGCCCGGAACGAGCACCAGCACGGGAAGGCTGGGACGGTTGGCGGCGAAGTACGCAGGCGGAAGGTAGACGTAGGAGGTCCGGGTCTGCAGCCCCGAAGTGGTGCCGGGGATCGATACGGCGCGGATGACGCCGTCGGGGGGAAGTTCGCCCGCGGGCGTCCACCCCGCCAGCGGCAGGGCGGAGTGTCCCGGCTGGCGCTGGAGTTCCTGTTCCAGCGGCGGGATGCGCGTCAGCGCCGTCCCCGTGAGGTCGGCCACCGTTCGGTTGAGGCCGAAATACGCGTTGATCTGCACGGCCGCCAGCAGCACGACGGTCAGCAGGGCCAGGATGTCGAGGGTCCGCCGCCGCCAGGAGTCCGCGCGGAGCCGAAGGAGAACAACCAGCAGTGCAGTGACGCCGGCATATACCCAGGCCAGGACAAGGGAGGGGAGGTCGTCGGGAAAAACCGACGTGAGGTAGATCAGGATCCAGTGAACCAAGAGCACCAGGCCTGCGGCGACGGCCAGCGCGGCGGCCACACCGAGGTACCAGCGGCGCCGCCCTACGGCCTGCGGGCGCCAGACCAGATACACCGCGGCGGCGGCACCAAGAACCCAGGCGGACCAGTACACTGGCCCGTCCGTCAGGCGGATGTCCGCGATCCAGTCCACGTGCCTAGCGCCAGGTGCCGACGCCGATGACCGGCCCGGCTTCCAACCACGAGGACAATCCCGTGTAGGCATCAAACTTCATGGCCAGCCGGAGGTCGTGGCCCTCGTACCGCAGTTCGACAATCACGACGTCGGGCTGGACCTTGACGGCCTCGGTCTCGGTGGGCTTGCGCCGGCCCAGGAGCTCCAGGGAACTCCGCTTGAACTTGTGCTTGGGGCGAAGACTCAGGGACGCCAGGCGGAACCATTCGAGGTCGTTGTCCTGATAACGACAAACCCCCATCTGCCAGCTGTTTCCAGCCGTGCAAATGGAGGCGTCCACCGTGCCGAGGGCGCGCCGCAAGTTGAAGCGGCGCACCCCCACAAGGCACAGTGCAAAGATCAGCAATCCGAAAGTGATTGCCAGGGCGATGAACGAAAGAGTCTGGGCGTCCATCAGGTTGGTGCTAGCGGATCCCAGCAGTAGCCGCGTCGCCCAGCTGGGCGTTGTCAGCAACAATCACCACGCGGTTGTTGTCGACGGAAAAGAATCCGCCGTCAACAACAACGGCAATACGGTCCCCGGAAACCGGCTCGATGGCCAGTTCACCTTCAGCCAGGATCGCCAGCAGGGGCGAGTGGCCGGGCAGGATTCCGATTTCACCATCGCTGGTGCGGGCCTTGACCATCTTGGCCGCTCCGGACCACACGAAGTGATCCGCTGCGACAATCTCAACCTCAAGCTCAGCCATATTACTTGGTCTGTTCCTGGATCTTGGCCCACTGGCGCTCAACGTCATCCAGGCCGCCGACGTTGAAGAACGCCTGCTCTGCAATGTGGTCGAGGTCGCCGTCGCAGATGGCGGTGAAGCCTTCAACGGTGTCCTTGATGGAAACCGTGGAGCCTTCGACGCCGGTGAACTGCTTGGCGGTGTAGGTGTTCTGGGAGAGGAACTGCTGGATGCGGCGTGCACGGGACACGACGATCTTGTCCTCTTCCGAGAGTTCGTCAACGCCCAGGATGGCGATGATGTCCTGGAGTTCCTTGTTCTTCTGCAGGATCTGCTTCACACGGACAGCCGTGTTGTAGTGGTCCTGGCCGATGTACTGCGGGTCCAGGATGCGTGAGGTCGAGGACAGCGGGTCAACGGCCGGGTACAGACCACGGGAAGCGATTTCACGGGAAAGTTCCGTGGTCGCGTCGAGGTGTGCGAAGGTCGTGGCCGGGGCCGGGTCGGTGTAGTCATCTGCGGGAACGTAGATGGCCTGCATCGAGGTAATGGAGTGGCCCTTGGTGGACGTGATGCGCTCCTGCAGGAGACCCATCTCATCAGCCAGGTTGGGCTGGTAGCCCACGGCGGACGGCATGCGGCCGAGGAGGGTGGAAACCTCGGAGCCTGCCTGGGTGAAGCGGAAGATGTTGTCGATGAACAACAGCACGTCCTGGTTCTGCACATCGCGGAAGTACTCCGCCATGGTCAGTGCGGACAGTGCAACACGCAGACGCGTTCCCGGCGGCTCATCCATCTGGCCGAACACAAGGGCGGTGTCCTTCAGGACGCCTGCCTCTTCCATTTCAACCCAGAGGTCGTTACCTTCACGGGTACGCTCGCCAACACCGGCGAATACCGAAGTACCACCGAAGTTGCGGGCCACACGGGTGATCATTTCCTGGATCAGAACCGTCTTGCCCACGCCGGCGCCGCCGAACAGGCCAATCTTGCCACCCTTGATGTACGGGGTGAGAAGGTCGATGACCTTGATGCCGGTTTCCAGCATCTCGGTGGAACCTTCGAGCGTTGCGAAGGCGGGAGCCTTGCGGTGGATCGGCCAGTAATCCGAAGCCTGGATCTCGGACTCGTGCACGTCAAGGGGCTTGCCCAGGACGTTGAAGATGTGGCCCTTGACGCCGTCGCCCACGGGCACGGTGATGGGGGAACCGGTGTCCACTACGTTGGTGCCGCGGACAAGTCCGTCGGTGGCCTGCAGGGAGATGGCACGGATGAGGTTGTCGCCCAGGTGCAGGGCGGTCTCGAACGTGATCGTCCGGGTCTCACCATTGAGGGTTACCTCGGTGGTGAGGGCGTTGTAAATCGAGGGGATTGCGTCAGCCGGGAATTCGACGTCGACAACCGGGCCAATAACACGTGCAATACGGCCGGTAGCACCGGACGTTGCGGCTACGTGTTCGGTAGCAGTGGCAGTCATCTCTCTCACTTCACTCAGTAGATGGCGTGGAATCTAAGTTTGTTTTTTGGTGCAGGTACAGCTGGACCGGACCGTGCAGGTTAGGACGCGTTCAGGGCGTCGGCACCGGCAACGATTTCGGAAAGCTCCTGCGTAATTTCAGCCTGGCGGGCAGTGTTGCGCAGACGCGTGTACTTCTTGATGAGGTCCGTGGCGTTGTCGCCGGCGGACTTCATCGCCCGCTGACGGGCTGCGAGCTCGGAAGCTGCGGCCTGCAACATGGCGGCAAAAATGCGTGACTCAATGTAGCGCGGCAACAGAGCATCGAGAACCTGCTCCGCTTCCGGCTCGAATTCGTAGAGCGGCAGGAGGTCCGATTCGGACGCGGCCTGCTCTTCGACAACCTCGAGCGGGAGCAGGCGGATAACCGTCGGCTCCTGGGTCACCATGGACTTGAAGCGGGTGTAAACAACGTGAATCTCGTCCACGCCGCCCTCTTCGTAGGCGGTAGCGAAGTCTTCGAGCAGGGCTGCGCCGACTTCCCGGGCAACCTCGAACACCGGAGCGTCCGTGTTGCCGGTCCACGCACGTTCGAAGGGACGGTTCCGGAAGTCGAAGTACGCCTGCGCCTTGCGGCCCATGACATAGGTCTTAACTTCCTTGCCCTCTTCGTGCAGCAGCTCGATCAGGCCTTCAGCCTGCTTGAGCACCGTTGCCGAGTATGAGCCTGCAAGGCCACGGTCCGAGGTGATGACCAGGACGGCGGCACGGCGGATCTGCTCCGGCTCGGTGACCAGGGGGTGGTCAATTTCGCTCTGGCTTGCGACAGCAGAAACGGCACGCGTGATCGCGTTTGCGTAAGGCAGTGAAGCCGCTACGCGTGCGCGGGCCTTGCCAATGCGCGAGGTAGCGATCAGTTCCATCGCCTTGAAGATCTTGCGCATCGACGTGGTCGAGCTGATCTTCTGGCGGTAGACCCGAATCTGGGCTCCCATACTTATCCTTTCCTAAGATCCCGGTGGCCGGGACTGCCGGAACCGGTGAAGGTCCCGGCAGTCCCTGCCAGCGAAACTAGCGCTTCTGCTTGACGATTTTTTCCTGGTCGACTTCGGCTTCGGAGATAGCGTCATGCTCCTCGTGGCCGGCGCCTACCAGGCGGTTGTCACCCTCGCCGAAGAAGCCCTTTTTGAAGTCCACGATGGCGGTCTTCAGTGCTTCAGCGGTGTCATCGTCCATAACGTTGGTCTGCGCCAGCGTGGTCAGGATGGAGGACTTGTGCTTCAGGTGCTCCAGGAACTCGGTCTCGAACCGGTTGATGTCCTCAACCGGAACCTCGTCGAGGTGACCGTTGGTGCCGGCCCAGATGGAAACAACCTGGTTCTCGACCGGGAACGGCGAGTACTGGCCCTGCTTGAGCAGTTCCATCAGGCGGGCGCCACGGGTCAGCTGCTGGCGCGATGCGGCGTCGAGGTCCGACGCGAACATTGCGAAAGCCTGCATGTCGCGGTACTGAGCCAGTTCCAGCTTCAAAGTGCCCGAAACCTTCTTCATGGACTTGACCTGTGCAGCACCACCAACGCGGGACACAGAAACACCCACGTCGACGGCCGGACGCTGGTTGGCGTTGAAGAGGTCCGACTGCAGGAAGATCTGGCCATCGGTAATGGAGATCACGTTGGTCGGGATGTAGGCCGAAACGTCGTTTGCCTTGGTTTCGATGAGCGGCAGGCCGGTCATCGAGCCTGCACCGAGCTCGTCGGAGAGCTTGGCACAACGCTCAAGCAGACGGGAGTGCAAGTAGAAGACGTCGCCCGGGTAGGCTTCGCGTCCCGGCGGGCGGCGCAGCAGCAGCGAAACCGCGCGGTAGGCTTCAGCCTGCTTGGAGAGGTCATCGAACACGATGAGAACGTGCTTGCCGCCGTACATCCAGTGCTGGCCGATCGCCGAACCGGCGTACGGTGCCAGGTACTTGAAGCCTGCGGGGTCAGACGCCGGGGACGCCACGATGGTGGTGTACTCGAGTGCGCCGTTGTCCTCAAGGGTCTGACGGACCGCCGCAATGGTGGAGGCCTTCTGACCGATGGCGACGTAGATGCAACGGACCTGCTTGTTCACATCGCCGGAAGCCCAGTTGGCCTTCTGGTTGATGATGGTGTCAATGGCGATGGCCGACTTGCCGGTCTGGCGGTCACCGATGATCAGCTGGCGCTGGCCGCGGCCGATCGGGATCATGGCGTCGATAGCCTTGAGTCCGGTCTGCATCGGCTCGTGGACCGACTTACGCTGGGTCACGCCAGGTGCCTGGAGTTCCAGCGCTCGGGTGGTCTCGGCCTTGATCTCGCCGAGGTCGTCGATGGGCTGGCCCAGCGGGTCAACCACGCGGCCGAGGAAGGCGTCGCCCACCGGTACGGACAGAACCTGTCCGGTGCGGTGAACTTCCTGGCCTTCTTCGATTCCCGTGAAGTCACCGAGAACGATGACGCCGATTTCGCGGACGTCGAGGTTCTGGGCGAGGCCCAGCGTGCCGTCTTCAAAGCGAAGCAGCTCGTTCGCCATGACCGAGGGAAGGCCCTCAACACGGGCGATGCCGTCACCTGCGGTTGTTACACGGCCGACCTCTACGCGCTCAGCGTTTCCGGGTTCGTAGGACGCCGCGAACTCGTTCAACGCATTACGGACGTCGTCGGCGTTGATGGTCAATTCGGCCATCTGCAGTCCCTGCTCTCCTGTTTTCGTGATCATCGTTGCTCACGATGACCGGGGTTTCGTTTCGTTAAGTTGTGCTTGTCCGGCTAGCCGGCCAGCTGGCGGTGGAGCTCGCCCAGCCGGGTAACTACCGAAGCGTCAAGCACTTCGTCACCCACCTGGACACGGATTCCACCGATCAGCTCAGGATCAACGGACATGTTGACCTTGAGCTCGCGACCGTAAAGGGAGTTAAGCCCCGCCTGGAGGCGGGCAAACTGCGTCTCCGTGAGGGGACGCGTGACCCTGACCGTCGCAATCCACCGCTGCTGCCGCTTGGCTGCCAGCTCAGCGAACCGGGCTACCAGATTGGTCGGCTTGATGCCGCGCGGCGCAGATACTGCCTGGGCAATGAGGACTTTTGCTTCCTCGCTTGCGCCAGGCACCAGCCGCTCAGCCAGGCGGACCTTCGCTGCAGCACTGGCCTGCGGCTCCGACAGAGCACGTTGCACCTCGTGGTCGGAGGCAACGGCCTGGTTGAAGGAGAACAGATCGTTCTCCAGTTCTTCCAGCCCAGAGACACCGGAGGCAGAAACGGCCGACTTGTTTTCAGCAACGGCGATGACCACCGTCGCGCCAAGCGTCTCGAGTGCATCGCCGATATCTCGGGCCGATGCCCAGCGTGAACTGGCCAGTCCGCCCGCGATGTCCGCCGCGTCCGCGGAAACTTTTCCGCCAACGAGCTGCTTGATCAGCGCCGACTTCTCGTCACCGGTACGCGACGGGTCCGTCAGGGCACGGCGCAAACCAGCTGAGCTGTCCACCGTGCCCAGGATTCCGAAGAGTTCCTTAGCCAACTGCAGCGAGGCCAATGGAAGCTTGGCTTCCAGCGTGGTCAGAGCCGTGGTCAGCGATTCGCTCGATACACCTGACATTACTTAGCTGCACCTGCGTTCTGGGTCTCCAGATCTGCCAGGAAACGGTCAACAACGCGGGCCGAACGCTCGTCATCGTTGAGCGCTTCGCCAACAATGCGGCCTGCCAGCGTGGTGGCCAGCGAGCCTACCTCGGAACGCAGGGACACAACTGCCGCCTGACGCTCCGATTCGATCTGCACGTGGGCCTGAGCCGTGATGCGGGCCGATTCAGCGGCTGCCTTTTCCTTCAGATCAGCAAGGATCTGGGCGCCTTCTGCGCGGGCTTCCTCGCGGATGCGATTAGCTTCTGCGCGGGCGTCCGTGAGCTGCTGCTTGTACTCCTCGAGGGCGGCCGATGCTTCTGCCTGGGCCTTTTCAGCCTTGGCGATGCCGCCTTCAATTGCTTCGGCGCGCTCTGCAAACGTCTTCTCGAACATCGGGACAACGAACTTGACCACGATGAACATGAGGACAGCAAAGCCGACGAGGACAACGCCCATTTCCCAGACGTTGGGTACCAGTGGGTTAGTCTCGCCCTCTGTGGCGGCTGAGATGATCACCTGGTTCATAATTCACCCGTCCTTTTCTACTCGGTTCTGGATGTTCGCTAGGTTCTGAAGGTTTACTTGAGAACGAAAGCGAAGACCAGGCCAAGGATGGCGAGGGCTTCAGTCAGCGCGAGGCCGAGGAATGCGATCGGCTGCAGGACGCGCTGGGCTTCCGGCTGACGTGCCACACCATTGATGTAGGCAGCGAACACGAGACCAACACCGATACCACCGCCAATAGCGGAGAGGCCGTAGCCGATGAGGTTGAGGGAGCCGTTGATGGAGCCTTCCATTTTTCTTCCTTTCAAGATGCCACCCGTGTGGCAGGTTGTTTGGGTTGCTTCATCCCCGTAAGGGGAAGACTGTGGGTGCCTTAGTGGCTGTCCGCGTGCAGGGCGCCTTCAATGTAGATGGCAGTCAGCAGCGTGAAGACATAAGCCTGGAGGGCCATGATCAGTGCTTCGAGCATGTACATGGCGATGGAGCCCGCGAGGACGAGTACCGAAGCTCCCTTGAGCAGGACGTTCTCCTGCATGATGAGGAACTCGATGCCGGATCCGGCAATCATGACGATGAGGTGGCCTGCCAGCATGGTGGCAAAGAGACGCAGGCTGTGCGTTACGGGCCGTACCAGGAAGTTCGAGATGATTTCGATCGGAATAACGATCGGCAGGATGTAGATGGGGACGCCGGACGGAACCGTGGCGAGTTTGAAGTACTTCAGCCCGTTCTTTTTCACGCCGATGGCGATCCAGGTGAAGTACACGATGCCCGCGAGGACATAGGCACCGCCAACGTGGGAGAAGCTCGGCAGCTGGATTACGGGAATGGCACCGTAAATGTTGTTCACCAGGATGAAGAAAAACAGGCTGAACAACAGCGGGACGTACTTCATGAAGTCTTTGCCGCCGATAATGTCCTTGGCAATGCCATTACGGACAAAGCCGTAAGCCATTTCTCCGGCGAACTGGAGCTTGCCGGGGACAAGCTGCTGCTTCCGCGCAGCGAGCAGGAAGAATGTGGCGATAATGACGACCGACAGGATTACCAGCAGCATCTGCTTGGAGAATCCGTCTGCCGCCCCCCACGGCAGGATCGCCGGCAGGTGCATTTCTTCAATTCCGGGAGGAGCGAACTCTCCTGAATCTTGGGCCGGGAGCGCAAGCGCGATCAACGCGATTCCTCTCTGCAGTGTCCATCATTGGGCGTTGGGCTGGGTGCAGCGGATTCTTGCTCCGCAGTTCCCCATGTGAAATTATTTGGCATTAGTGTTTCCGTCCGCGGACGGGCCGCTGTCTACGCCGCGCTTACCAGAGGTGTTTCTGGAACTGGTAAGGCCGTGCATGTGGGAAAGATAAAATCCTCCGAGAGCTCCAAGCAGAGCGCCTGCGAGCACAATCCAGCGGGTTCCCCACAGATTATCCAGACCCCACCCTATCAAACTCCAGACGATGATTCCGCCAATAATGTAGCTGAAGACGGCCATGCCGGCGTTGTAGCCGCCATCGTTGTTATCGGGTGAGACTCCGGGTGCGGAGGAAGCATTTCCGGACGCGGCGGAGCCGTTGTTCGCCGGTCGTTTCCGATCAGACATCGTTGGGCTCCTTCGGTTCGGGGTCGTTGTAGATTTGCAGGCGCGCTTTGCTGAAACCATAGATTTCGGCGGCCTGCCAGAACACAACAGTGGCTACGGCGCCAATGAGGAACCAGCGGCCGTGCAGCCACGCAGGAGCTCCGATCAGGAACAGGACAACTGCAAAGCCCACTACTTTGACGAAGTAGGTGGCCACAAACATCCCGATGGCACCTGAGGGGTTGTTCCGCCCCATAAAGTGCCCTACCAGCAGGCTGATGGCAAAGAACACCATCACCAGGAGGCCGCCCAACGTACTGGACAGGACACCGACGGGCCCGTTCAGGATGACGGCAGGAATGCCGGCCAGAATGAGTGCCGCCCCGCCGGCAGCTGAACTCAGCGCCAGAAGGCGAAGCCACAGGGACTGCGTGGGACCGGAGACGCCGGCGGATCCGTTGCCGGACGCTGGTCCGGGGTCGGCGTTGGAGGTCATGAGATCCCAATCGTCGGCGCCCTGGGGCTGGGTGGAGGGGCAGCTTTGGCTGCCCCTAAATTCTACACGAGATAGAAATGATTCCGAACATGGTCAGCCGGCCGTCTCCTCGGTGTCCCGCCGAAGGTAGGGCCACGCTGTCACCAGCCCCATCACCAGCGTGGCGAAAAGGTCAACCGCCAGCACGGGCTGCCACGGGAACACAGCGAACGCGAGGCCGCCGAAGGACACCACCGCCGTCCAGAGGTACATCAGAATGACGGCGGTCCGGTGCGAGTAGCCAATGTCGAGGAGTTTGTGGTGGAGGTGGCCCCGGTCAGCGGACCAGGGGGAGCGTCCCTTTGCCGTCCGCCGGATGACGGCGAGCCCCAGGTCCAGCAGTGGCAGGAAGAGGACGGCGAACGGAAGCAGGATGGGGATGACCGTGGAGATACCGTTCGCCCGGTCGTAGAGTCCTGACGTGATCTGGCCGGTGGATACGATGCCGGCGGCGGCGAACAGCAGCCCGATGAGCATGGCACCGGAGTCGCCCATGAAGATCTTGGACGGGAACCAGTTGTGCGGCAGGAAGCCGATGCAACTGCCCACAACAACTGCCGTCAGCAGGGTGGCGAGGTCCGAGTAGTCCAACAGGACAGCGTTACGGTGCACCCAGTAGGCCGTGAAGAAGAAGGCCGTTCCGCCGATGATGGCCGCACCGGCCGCCAGGCCGTCCAGGCCGTCAATGAAGTTGAAGGCGTTCATGGTGGTCACGATCAGCCCGGCGGTCAGCACAATCCTAAGCAGATCGTTCTCGAGGATGATCGGCTCCGGCACCCATGGCACGATGGTCATCCGCACGCCCCAGATGGCCACCACCAGGGCAGCCGCGCTCTGGCCGATGAGTTTCACCCACCAGCGGATGTCCAGCAAATCATCGGCGACGCCCACCAGGACAATCAGCACAGCACCGGCCAGGACGCCCCAGGGCGAGAAATTGTTGCGGTAGATGTCTTTGACGAAGAAAGACTGGCTGGCCACAATGAGGGCAACCAGCACGCCAAGGAAGATGGCCACGCCACCGAGCCGGGACACCGGCGTCGAGTGCATGTCCCGGCTGCGGATAGGCATGTGGAGTTCGAGCCGGTTGCCGACCACGCGCGCCGCCCAGGTGAACCCGTAGGACACGATCGCAGCGATCAGCCCCATCAGGAGGTACATGATCATGCGCTGGCAGCCGTTTCGTGTGTCTCCGACGCGGCCGGGGGTGTTAACGCAGCGCCGGACCGGGGTGTTAAACGCCGGTCCTGGATCAATGGGCTCACTTGCCGGGGATCTGTCGATCGATAAATGAAACTTCTCCGTCGCCGGGCGCGCAGCAGGCAGTACTAAGTGCCTTACAGGGCTGTATTACAGTGGACTCTAGTCAAGATACTAGCGCCAACGGCTCCATGGCTTCGCGCCACACGGCGCATTGCGAGCGGGGAATCCCCTGAAGGCCGCCCTGAAAGGAACCCCCATGACCGTCCGGGTCGCTGTTGCTGCTGTGACTTTCAACCGACATCAGGAGCTCGCTGTCCTGCTGGATTCCATCAACTCCCAGTCGGCGGCCGTGGACACCATCTGCCTCGTCGACAGTGGCTCGGATCCGGCCCGTGAGGTGGCTGAACGGCACGCCAATGTGGACTATGTCCGCTCCGAAGCCAACCTGGGCGGGGCCGGCGGCTTCGCCCTGGCTGCCCTCAAGGCAGTGGCCAGCGGTGCCACCTGGATCTGGATGATGGATGACGACGCCGAGCCGGCAGATCCCGAGTGCCTGGCCACGCTGCTGCGGGAGGCTGAGGCCCGCAACCTTGAAGCCGTGGTCCCCCTCGTGGTGGCCCCCGGCAACCCGGACCGGCTGTCCTTCTTCTTCCGGCTGGACGGGAAGGTCACCCATGACCGTGCCGAGGTGGAAAAAGTAGGTTTCCTGCCCAATGACGGGCACTTCTTTAACGGGGCGCTCATCCGGTCGGACGTCTTTTTCAAGGTTGGCCTGCCGGACATGCGCCTCTTCATCCGTGGCGACGAGGTGGACTTCACCATCAGGCTGCGCAAGGCCGGCATCAGGTTCGGCACCGTGACCACAACGGCCATCACCCACCCGCACGCCGTCTCCGAGACCCAACACGTTTATGGCGCACGCTGGCATGTGATCGTCCCGGATTCGGCCTTCAAGCGTTATTACTACTACCGCAACCGCGGGTACTTGATCCGCCGGTACTTCCGGGTCAAGTCCTTCGTGGCGGACGTGGGTGGCTACGCGGGCTATTTCGCGCGGCGCCGTGACCTGCCCGGCTTCCTGTCCTGGGCCAGGTCCTTCACCGCCGGGCTGCGCGGCAAGGGCTTCGCGCCGCTGGAGGACCAGAATATTTAGGACTGGCCCCGAAGGCGCCGCCGGGTAAGGAGCCACAGGAGCACCCAGGGCTCGCCGAACACGCGGTAGGCCACCCGGCGCGGATGCAGCAGCAGGCGCCAGGCCCACTCCAGGCCAAGCCTTCCCAGCCAGCGCGGCGAGAGCTTCTGCACCCCTGCCAGTTGTTCAATGGCGCCGCCCACCGTGCAGTAGATGGCGGGCGGGAGCGAGTCCAGCCGGCGCTGCAGCACTGTTTCCTGGAGCGGCATGCCCAGCCCGAGCAGGACGAGCTGGGGCTGCTGCGCGGCGAGCCAGTCCACGGCGGCCGTTTCGACGTCGGCATCCCAGTCTTCGCCGGGAAGCCCTGTCACGGTGGCGGCGGGAACAATCCCCTGGAGCCGTTCGACCGCTTTGGCGTTGGCTTCCGCCCCGGCGCCCACTACGGCGATCCGTTCGAGGCCGGCCACGCGGCCCAAGGATGGCAGCCAGTCCGTGGACCCCAGCCTGTACTCCATAAGCGGGCTGACGGCTTTGCCGGTCCGGCCCCAGAGCCACAGCACCGGCGCCCCGTCCAGGAGCACCACGTCACTGTTCTCGTAGAGGGAACGGAATCCGGGATCGGAATGGGTCAGCGTGACGCTGTGCAGGTTATGTCCGACGACGGTGCGCCGGGCGCCGTCGTCGACGAACCCTGCGAGCACCTCAATGAGTCCGTCCACGGTCAACGGGGTGGCGTCGACACCCAGGACCGGGATGTGCTGCCGGGCGGGGCTCATCCAGCGTCCCGGGCGCCTTCGGCCGCCGGGGTGTCCGGCGCCGCCTCCGCGTTCGTCGTCGCGGGCGCGGCGGAAGCGTCTTCGGCGGCCACAGGGGCTGCAGGCTGACCGGAGGGAACCTCACCGAGGCCCAGGACGCCCGGAACGTGTTCGCGAAGCTGGTCGAGGGACACGGCGCCGTTGCGCACAACCCGCAGGACCGTGCCGGTGGCGTCCACGATGGTGGACGGCACGGCGTCCGTGCCTTCCACCGGCCGGAAGCCTCCTTCGAGGTAGACCTCAACGGACTCGGCGAGCTGGGCACGCGCTTCGGCTGCGGTCTGCGCCGGCGCCTGGCCGGTCCGGTTGGCGGAGGAAACCGCCAGCGGGCCGGTCAGGGTGAGGAGCTCCAGCGCAATCTCATCGGCGGGCATCCGGAGCGCCACTGTTCCCTGCGTCTCACCAAGGTCCCAGTCCAGCGACGGCTGTGCGTGCAGGATCAGCGTCAGGCCACCGGGCCAGAACGCCTCAGCCAGCTTGCGGGCGTCCGCGGAGATCTCCGTGGCCAGCCCGTCCAGGGCATTGATCCGCGGAATGAGCACGGGCGGCGGCATGGTGCGGCTGCGTCCCTTGGAAACCAGAAGCATGGTGACGGCCTGCGGAGAGAAGGCATCGGCCGCGATCCCGTAGACAGTATCGGTGGGGAAAACCACGCACTTCTTTTCGCTGATGGCACGCTGCGCATGCTCCAGCCCCAGGGCGCGCTGATCCTCTGACGTGCAGTTGTAGGTTGTGGTCACTGGCCTATTCTTTCATCAGTCGTGGCGCGGTCCGGCAAGCACGGCGCTGGTGGCGCGTTCCCTGCCGTTGAGGTCCAGGTGCGTGGTGATTTCGGTCCAGGCACCGGCGCGCTCCATCATGCGGACAATCCACGCGGCCTGGACTTCGGCGTGTTCCATCACGAAGTAGCCCCCGGGAACCAGCAGCCGGGCAGCGGAGGCTGCCGCCGCCGTCGGAAGTTCCATGCCGTCCGCTCCCCCGCCGTACAGGGCTTCCGGCGGATCATGCAGGGCGACTTCGGGTTCATTGGGGATGGCTTCGGCCGGGATGTAGGGCGGGTTGGAAACGACGACGTCGAATGTTCCGTTGAGCTCCGGCAACGCGTCCCGCAGGTCCCCCAGGGTGAGTGTGACGCCCAGGGGCGCCAGGTTCCTTGCTGCCCATGCATGGGCGAACGGGCTGTATTCCACGGCGTGGACTTCAGCGGCGGGAACCTCGTGGGCGATGGAACCGGCGATGGCCCCGGATCCGGTGCCCAGGTCCACGATCCGGGGGTGCGCCATGCCTGTGACCCGGTCTATGACCAGTTGGACCACGGACTCCGTTTCGGGGCGCGGGATAAACACTCCGGGCCCGACGGCGAGTTCGAGGTACCGGAAGTGCGCCACTCCGGTGATGTGCTGCAGCGGGGTGCGCCGGGCCCGCTCGGCGACCAGCTCGGCGTAGCCCTCAGGCGCCGGCGAATCACCGAGCATCATGGCCCGGAGCCGCCCCAGCCCAACACCAAGCAGATGATCCGCGAGCAGTTCGGCGTCCACCCGCGGGCTCGGGACACCGGCGTCCCGGAGGATCGCGGTGGCCTCGCCGATGGCAGCCGCCAGTGACTGTTCCGCGCCGGTTGTCATATCCGTGCAGTTCCCGGCAGCCGACTAATCGCCGATGGCGTCCAGGCGGGCCTGTTCGTCCATCTCGATGGCGGACTGGATGACCGGTTCGAGGTCGCCGTTCATGACCTGGTCCAGGTTGTACGCCTTGTAGCCGGTGCGGTGGTCCGCGATGCGGTTTTCCGGGTAGTTGTAGGTGCGGATGCGCTCCGAACGGTCCATGGTGCGGATCTGGGACTTCCGCTGGGCCGAGTTCTCGGCGTCGATGATCTCCTGCTGGTGTGCCAGGATGCGGGCGCGGAGCACGCGCATGCCTGCTTCGCGGTTCTGCAGCTGGGATTTCTCATTCTGCATCGCCACCACGATGCCCGTGGGCAGGTGCGTGATGCGGACAGCGGAGTCCGTGGTGTTCACGGACTGGCCACCGGGGCCGGAGGAACGGTACACGTCGATCTTGAGGTCGTTCTGGTTGATGTCCAGCTCTTCGGGCTCGTCAACTTCCGGCAGGACCAGGACGCCGGCAGCGGACGTGTGGATCCGGCCCTGCGATTCGGTGACGGGCACGCGCTGCACGCGGTGGACGCCGCCTTCGAACTTGAGCCGCGCGTAGACGCCTTCCGCGGGGTCGTTTGAGTTCCCCTTGACGGCCATCTGGACATCCTTGTAACCGCCCAGGTCCGACTCGGTGGCGGAAATGAGTTCCGTCTTCCAGCCGCGGGATTCGGCGTACCGGGTGTACATCCGCAGGAGATCGCCGGCGAAGAGGGCCGCTTCGTCGCCACCTTCGCCGCCCTTGACCTCAAGGATCACGTTGCGGGCATCGTCAGGGTCGCGGGGAATCAAGAGCCTGCGCAGCTTGGCCGACGCGGTCTCCAGCGCCGCCTCCAGCTCGGGAACCTCGGCAGCAAATTCGGGGTCCTCGGCAGCCATCTCTTTGGCCGCAGCAAGGTCATCGCGGATGCCTTCCCACTTGTGGTACGCCTCCACAATGCCGTTCAGCTGAGCTGAGCGCCGCCCCAGCTTCCGTGCCAAGCGCTGGTCAGCGTAAACAGCAGGATCCCCCAGCTGCGCCTGGATAGCATCATGCTCATCTAGCAGGCCCTGTACGGACTCAAACATTTCACAACCTCTTTCGACTCTTACAAGTCTAGTTTCCCGGGACTTAACGACGAACCGCCCAAAGTGTGCCGACCAGGGGGTCGGCACACTTTGAGCGGTGAGCGCAGCTACTTGTCGTTATCCGACTTCGCACCAAGCGTCGTCTTCTGGACCTGCATCAGGAACTCAACGTTGCTCTGGGTCTCCCGGATCTTGTTGGTCAGAAGCTCAAGGCTCTGCTGCGTTTCGAGTCCGGAAAGGACGCGGCGCAGCTTCCACATGATCTTGACTTCCTCGGGCGAAAGCAGGTTCTCCTCGCGGCGGGTGCCGGACGCGTTGACGTCCACTGCCGGGAAGATGCGCTTGTCTGCCAGCTGGCGGGACAGGCGGAGTTCCATGTTGCCGGTGCCCTTGAACTCTTCGAAGATGACCTCGTCCATCTTGGAACCGGTCTCCACAAGGGCCGTTGCCAGGATGGTCAGTGAGCCGCCGTTTTCAATGTTGCGGGCTGCGCCGAAGAAGCGCTTGGGCGGGTACAGGGCTGCTGAGTCGACGCCACCGGACAGGATACGGCCCGAGGCCGGTGCTGCCAGGTTGTAGGCGCGGCCCAGTCGGGTCATCGAATCCAGGAGGACCACCACGTCCATGCCCATTTCCACCAGGCGCTTGGCGCGCTCGATGGACAGCTCGGCCACGGTGGTGTGGTCGTCGGCGGGACGGTCGAAGGTGGAGGCAATGACCTCGCCCTTGACGGTGCGCTGCATGTCCGTGACTTCTTCAGGACGTTCGTCAACGAGCACCATCATGAGGTGGACCTCAGGATTGTTGGTGGTGATGGCGTTGGCGATGGACTGCAGGATGAGTGTCTTGCCGGCCTTCGGCGGGGAGACGATCAGGCCGCGCTGGCCCTTGCCGATCGGGGCAACCAGGTCAATGACGCGGGGCCCGATCTTCTTGGGGTCGGTCTCGAGGCGCAGTCGCTCGGACGGGTACAGCGGGACCAGCTTGGCGAATTCAACGCGGTCCTTCAGTTCCTCCGGGGTCTTGCCGTTGACGGAGGTGACGCGGACCAGGGCGTTGAACTTCTGGCGGGCGGACTGCTGGCTGCGGTCTTCGCCTTCGCGCGGTGCCCGGATGGCGCCAACGACGGCGTCGCCCTTGCGCAGGTTGTACTTCTTGACCTGTGCCAGGGAGACGTAGACGTCATTCGGGCCCGGCAGGTAGCCCGAGGTACGGATGAACGCGTAGTTCTCCAGGACGTCCAGGATGCCGGCGACCGGCAGCAGGACATCGTCATCAGTGACCTCGACGTCGTCGACGTCCGGGCCCTGGGCACGGCCGCGACGGCGGTCGTTGCGGTCGCGGAAGCGGTCGTTGCGGGTGTTGTCCCGGCTGTCCTGGCCGCCGGAGCGGTCATTGCGGTCGTTGCGGTCCCGGCGGTTGCGACGATTGCGGCGGCTGCCGTTATCTGAATCGTCGTTGTCGCGTGAATTGTCGCGGTTGTCATCGCGCCGGGTACCCTCGCGCTGGCCGGCCTCGCGGCTGCCTGCGTTGTCGCGGCCGCCATCGGCGTTGTCGCGTGTGGTGGTCTCACGGGCTGCAGTGTCGCGGGCGTTGGCGTCGCGTCCACCGCGGGTGCGGCCGCTGTCCCGACGCTCGGTGCGCTGGCCATCGCCGGATTCAACACCCTGAGCCTCGGTGCGCGGGGTCTCCGAGCGCTGGGTTTCGGTGCGCTGGGCATCCGAGCGCTGAGTGTCCGAGCGCTGGGTTTCGGTGCGCTCGGCCTGGCGCGGTTCGGCGGCAGGCTGTTCGGCCGGCACTTCCGTGACGTCTGCGGCCTGCGGAGCCGTTGCCTGCGCGGCTGCTTCGCCGCGGCGGCGGTTGCGGGTACGCGGCTGGCGGCGTTCGGCTCCACCTTCGGCGGTTTCAGTCTCGGCAGGTGCGGCTGCCGGCGCTTCAGCGGGGGCGGAGGCCGGCGCTTCGGCGGGTGCAGCGGCGACCACACCGTCGCTCACTGCGCGGCGGCTGCGGCCGCGGCCACGTGCACGGGTTCCCTCGGCGGCCGGAGCCTCCGGGGTTTCGGTGCCGGCAGCCACCGGCGCAGCGGCGGCTACGTGGTTTTCAGAGGTTTTCTCGGCTGCCTTGGCCGGCGCCTTGGTGGCTGGTGTGCCTGCGCGGTGGGCGGAAATGGCCGTAACCAGGTCCCCCTTGCGCATCCGTGACCCACCGGAAATCCCCAACTGGCTGGCAAGTGCCTGCAGTTGGGCGAGCTTCAGGCCGGCGAGGCCGCTGCTCTTGGTGGGTGCGGCCGTTGACGATCCGGCTGCAGAAGTTGATGTGTCCACAGCTGAAGACAGCTCAGTGGTTTCGGTCACGAAGGATCCTTCCCCCTCGACGGCGTCCAGACTGGGAGCTGGACGCGATGATTTGATCTGGGCTGCAGTTCAGATCTGCAGCCGGGATTTTCGGCCTTGCCGGTTGGATTTCGGCCAGCAGGGCCGGATACTGATTCACCTCACGCACCGATTAATGACGGGGCGCTGGACTGACGCTTCAGGGGCAGACACTTCTTGCTGCAGATTCCTGCGACAGACCAAGCAGGCGACACCGGAAAATATTGCGCAGTAGACGACCAGATGCAACTGAAATGCAGTTGCGGATCAGATAGGCGGAATTACCGCCGGTGTAAATCCACCTTAGCACCTTCGACGTCCACTGCGAGCTTCAGCACGCGCCAGCCGATGCCCGGCGTGTTCTCAGACGTGAAGGATCCGATCAGTGCGAGGATTTCCGCGGCCTCAGCTTCGCCGTTGGCCAGGACCAGGACCGTGGGCCCGGCGCCGGAAACAACTGCTGCGTGGCCTGCACCGCGCAGTACCCGGATAAGCGCAGCGCTGGGGCGCATGGCCTCCGCCCGGTAGCTCTGGTGGAGGTAGTCCTCAGTACCGGCGAGCAGGAATTCCGGCTTCTGCGTCAGCGCATGGATCAGCAGGGCCGCCCGGCCGGAGTTCATGGCTGCGGCATGGTGGCCCACCGAGGCCGGCAGCAGCGCTCGGGCCGCTTCGGTGGACAGTTCAAAGTCCGGAACGGCCACAATGGGGATGACCGAATCCACCACGGTTGCGCAGGTGCTCCTGTACTGGTCACTGTCCTGCCATGACAGCGCGAGTCCGCCGAAAATCGCTGGCGCGACGTTGTCCGGATGGCCTTCCATTTCGCTGGTAAGCTGCAGGATCCAGTCGCGTCCGCGCTGCCCGGGCGCCGGCACCATGGCGTTGGCGGCGGACACTGCCGCCACCACTGCGGAGGCGGAAGAGCCCAGGCCGCGCCCGTGCGGATTGACGTTGGTTGCCGTGATCCGGAGGCCGCCGTGCCGGTAGCCGAGCCGGGAAAAGGCGGCTTCCATGGCCCGGACCACAAGGTGGCTGGCATCGCGGGGCAAGGTGTCCGCACCCTCGCCGCTGAGCTCGAACAGGAGCTCGTCGGTCTCCAGGCTTTCCACCGTCAGGGTGTCGTGCAGTGCCAGGGCCAGGCCCAGGCTGTCATAGCCCGGACCGAGGTTGGCGCTGGTGGCGGGGACCCTGACGGTGACCCGTTGCCCTGCCTCAATGAGGGGCAGGGCAACGGTAGTGGGCGCGGTGGTTTCCAAGGCTACTTTTCTTCCAGTCCCAGTGCAGCTGCAACGGTGACAACATCGTTGGAGACCTTGACCGGCTGTACCTCACTGCCGTCTTCGGTGCGCAGGGCCCACTGGGGATCCTTGAGGCCGTGGCCCGTCACGGTGATGACAATGGTCTTGCCGGACGGTACTTCGCCGGCGGCGTGCTTCTTCAGGAGGCCCGCCACCCCCGCTGCTGAGCCCGGTTCCACAAAAACGCCCTCCCGGGCGGACAGCCAGCGGTGCGCATCCAGGATCTGCTCGTCGGTCACGGCGTCGATGAAGCCGCCGGACTCGTCGCGGGCCGCAATGGCGCCGTCCCAGGAAGCAGGATTGCCGATCCGGATGGCAGTGGCGATGGTGTCCGGTTCCGTAATGGGGTGGCCGGCTACGAACGGAGCCGCGCCGGCAGCCTGGAAGCCCCACATCTGCGGGGTTTTGGTGGACACGGGCGCCAGCGTGCCGGCCGTAGCCGACTCGAACGGGGCCGAGTACTCCTTGTAGCCCTTCCAGTAGGCCGTGATGTTGCCGGCGTTTCCGACCGGCAGGACGTGGATGTCCGGGGCGTCACCGAGGGAGTCCACGATCTCGAAGGCACCGGTCTTCTGGCCCTGGATACGGGCAGGATTGACCGAGTTGACCAGGAACACCGGGTAGGACTCCCCCAGCTTCCGGGCGATGTCCAGGCAGTTGTCGAAGTTGCCGTCCACCTGCAGCAGCGTGGCGCCGTGCGCGATGGCCTGGCTCAGCTTGCCCATGGAGATCTTGCCTTCGGGGACCAGCACAGCGCACTTCAGGCCGGCGGCCGTGGCGTAGGCGGCGGCCGAAGCGGAAGTGTTGCCGGTGGAGGCACAGACCACGGCCTTGGCGCCGGATTCAACGGCGGCGGTCATGGCCATGGTCATGCCGCGGTCCTTGAACGAGCCGGTGGGGTTCATGCCCTCGACCTTCAGGTACACGGTGGAACCGGTCAGTTCGGACAGCTTCTGCGCGTGGACCAGCGGAGTGCCGCCTTCGCCCAGGGTGATGACCCGGGTGGATTCCGTCACGGGCAGACGGTCAGCGTATTCGCGGATAACGCCGCGCCATTGGTGAGCCACTTAGACTCCTTCTACCCGCAGAACGGATGTCACTGAATTGATAACGTCCAGGCCCTTCACGGCCTCGACGGTGGCTGCAAGGGCAGCCTCGGACGCGCGGTGCGTGACAATCCGCAGTTCGGCCGACTCCGTGCTGGAGCCGGCTTCCTTGTGGATGGTCTGCCGCATGATTTCGATGGACACACCGTGCTCCGCGAAAAGCTTGGCAATGCGGGCCAGGACACCGGGCTGATCGGCCACGTCCAGGCCGATGTAGTAACTGGTGATGGCCGCATCAATGGGAAGTGCCGGAACGTGCCCGGTGGTGGTCTCGGTCCGCTGGGGACCGCCCAGCACCAGGCGGCGGGCCGCGGACACCAGGTCACCCAGGACGGCAGACGCCGTGGGGGTGCCACCGGCGCCCTGGCCGTAGAACATCAGTTCTCCGGCGTTTTCGGCCTCGATGAACACCGCGTTGAACGCTCCGCGGACGGCGGCCAAAGGGTGCTCCCGCGGGAGCAGCGTGGGGTGCACGCGCACCGAAACGCCTTCGCCGCCGCCTGTTTCCGTGCCTGCGGCCGGGAGTTTTTCGGCGATGGCCAGCAGCTTGATGACAAAACCGGCGTCCTTGGCCGCGGCGATGTCCGCGGCGGTGACGGAGGTGATGCCTTCAGAGTGGACGTTTTCGAGGGCAAACCGGGTGTGGAAGGACAGGGTGGCGAGGATCGCGGCCTTGGCCGCTGCGTCGTGGCCCTCGATGTCCGCCGTGGGGTCCGCTTCGGCGTAGCCAAGCCGCTGGGCTTCAGCGAGGGCATCGGCGAACTGGGCACCGGTGGAATCCATCTGGTCGAGGATGAAGTTGGTGGTTCCGTTGACGATGCCCATCACCTTGGTGATCCGGTCCCCGGACAGGCTGTCGCGGATGGGGCGCAGGATGGGGATGGCACCGGCCACCGCCGCTTCGTAGGACAGCTGCACGCCGGCTTTGTCGGCCTCTTCGTAGAGGGTAGGGCCGTCCTGGGCCAGCAGCGCCTTGTTGCCGGTGACCACGCAAGCGCCGTTCTGCAGCGCGGAGAGGATCAGGGTGCGGGCCGGCTCGATGCCGCCCATCAGTTCGATGACCAGGTCCGCGTCTTTGACCAGGGTCTCGGCGTCCGTGGTGAACAGTTCCGGCGGCAGCTCAACGTCGCGCGGTGCGTTCACGTTGCGCACGGCGATACCGCTGAGCTGAAGGCGGGCGCCGGTGCGGGCAGCAAGGGTGTCGGCGTCCTCAATGAGAATCCGCGCAACCTGGGCCCCAACGTTGCCACAGCCCAGGAGGGCTACTTTCAGGGTTCGCAATTCAGTCATTCAGACTCCCATGTCGCGGTTGAGCAGATCTTGTTCGGTTTCCCCGCGGACAATCAGCCGGGCAGATCCGTCGCGCACCGCGACAACGCCCGGCCGGGCCAGATAGTTGTAGTTGCTCGAGAGGGCCCAGCAGTAGGCGCCGGTTCCCGGTACAGCAAGCAGATCACCGGCTGCCACGTCCTCGGGCAGATATACATCTCTAACAACTATGTCGCCGCTCTCGCAATGTTTGCCCACTACGCGGGACAGCTGCGCCGCCGCGTCCGAGGTGCGCGAGGCGAGAACAGCCGAATAATCCGCGTCGTACAGCACCGGCCGGGCGTTATCGCTCATGCCGCCGTCAACTGACACATACCGGCGCGGGTGCGTAACGTTTTCCAGCAGGTTGGCGGTTGTTTGGGCTGTCCCGGCTGTTCCAACGGCGGGCGCGTCCACGCGAACCGTCTTCAGGGTCCCCACCTCGTACAGCGTGAAGGTGGTGCTGCCCACAATCGCGCGGCCCGGCTCAATGGAAATCCGCGGGGAGGTGATACCCAGGTCTGCGCACGTGGAACGCACGACGGCGGCCATCGCCTCCGCGATCTCGGCTGCGGGCCGGGGGGTGTCCACCGGGGTGTAGGCAATGCCGTACCCGCCGCCCAGGTCCAGTTCGGGCATCACGATGGAGTACTTTTCCTGCATGGCGGCAAGGAAGCGAAGGAGCTTCTCGGCTGCCAGGGCAAAGCCGTCGGGCTCGAAAATCTGGGAACCGATGTGGCAGTGCAGCCCGAGAAGGTCGATGCCTGGGTAGTTGGTTGCGGCCGCCACGGCTTCTTCCGCCGCGGACAGACCTGCCTGCTCGGTGGTGTCCTCCGCCATGGAGAGGCCGAACTTCTGGTCCTCGTGGGCGGTGGCGATGAACTCGTGGGTGTGGGCGTGCACGCCGGGAGTCAGCCGCAGCATGACTTTGGCCTGCTCCCCGCGGTTTTCCGCGATCCTGGCGACGCGCTGGAGTTCGTCCAGGCTGTCCACCACGATTCGGCCGAGCTTCATGTCCAGGGCCCGGTGAATTTCGGCGTCGGACTTGTTGTTTCCATGCAGGGCCACGTCCGCGCCGGGGATGCCGGCCCGTGCAGCGACTGCCAGTTCCCCGCCGGAGGCGGTGTCCAGCCGCAGGCCTTCCTCCTCGACCCACCGCACCACGGCGGTGCAGAGGAAGGACTTCCCGGCGTAGTAGACGTCCACTCCCCCGCAGATGTCAGCGAAGGCGTTGTTGAACGCGTCGCTGAAGGAGCGGGCACGCTCCCGGAAATCGGTCTCGCTCAGCACAAAGAGCGGCGTTCCGTACTGCCTTTTGAGCTCGCTGACCGGGATGCCGTCAATGGCGAGTTCGCCGTCGCCGTTCCGGTCAACGTCACCGGCCCACAGCGGCTGATGCAGGACGTTCAGATCAGCCGGAACGGCGAGCCAATCAGGGGCCAGCGGGGAGGCGGCCTGGTGGTTGGTTTTTGGCACTGCCATCACATCCGTTCCGGTGCGGAGACGCCAAGGAGGTCCAGTCCGTTGGCCAGGACCTGGCTGGTGGCATCGTTGAGCCACAAACGGGTGCGGTTGACGTCGGTGACCGGCTCGTCGCCCATGGGGGCGATGCGGCAGGCGTCATACCAGCGGTGGTAGGCGCCGGCGATGACCTCAAGGTGGCGGGCGATGCGGTGCGGCTCGCGCAGTTCGGCGGCCTTGGCCACAATGGAGGGGTAGCTGCCCAGGTAGGAGAGCAGTTCGTTTTCGGTGGCGTGGTCCAGCAGGGAGGCCTCAAAGGCGCTCCGGTCAACGCCGGCGGCCACGGCGTTCCGTGCCGCGCCGCGGGTACGGGCGTGGGCGTACTGCACGTAGAACACCGGGTTCTCGTTGCTGTGCTTCTTGAGCAGGTCCGGGTCCAGGGTCAGCGGGGAATCCGCCGGGAAACGGGCCAGCGAGTAGCGGACCGCGTCCTTGCCAAGCCAGTCGATGAGGTCCTTGAGCTCGATGATATTGCCTGCACGTTTGGACAACTTGGCGCCGTTGACGGAGACCAGCTGGCCGATCAGGACCTCGATGTTGACCTCGGGGTCATCTCCGGCGGCCGCCGCAATGGCCTTGAGCCGGTTGATGTAGCCGTGATGGTCCGCACCGAGGAGGTAGATCTTCTCGGTGAAGCCGCGGTCCTTCTTGGACAGGTAATAGGCGGCATCAGCCGCGAAGTAGGTGGGCTCGCCGTTGGCGCGGATCATGACCCGGTCCTTGTCATCGCCAAAGTCCGTGGTGCGCAGCCACACCGCACCGCCGTCGTCGAACACGTGGCCCTGCTCGCGCAGGCGCGCAACGGCACTTTCGATGGCGCCGGCGTCGTGCAGTTCCTGCTCGGAGAAGAACACGTCGAATTCGACGCCGAAATCCGCGAGCGTGGCCTGGATGTCCTTCATCTGGGCCTCGTAGGCCGCGGCGCGGATCACGGGGATCGCCGCAACCTCGGTCAGTTCACGGATGTCCGGGTGTTCGCTGAGTACCTCGTGGCCGAGGTCCGCGATGTACTGGCCGGGGTAGCCGCCGTCGGGCACGGGTAGGCCGTGGAGCCGGTTGTAGACCGACTGGGCGAAGGTGTTCATCTGCGTGCCGGCGTCGTTGATGTAGTACTCGGCGGTGACCTCGGCGCCGGATGCGCGGAGGACCCGCGCGATGGCGTCGCCCAGGGCTGCCCAGCGGGTATGGCCGATATGCAGGGGCCCGGTGGGGTTGGCGGACACGAATTCCATGTTGACGGTATGGCCGGCGAGCGCGGTGTTGGTGCCGTACTCCGGACCGGCTTCCACGATGGCCTTCGCCAGGGCCCCCGCGGCCGCAGCGTCCACGGTGATGTTCAGGAAGCCCGGACCCGCGATGTCCACCGCAGAAACGCCGTTGATGGTCTTGAGCCGGGCACTCAAAATGGTGGCGAACTCGCGTGGATTGGTGCCGGCCTGCTTGGACAGTTGCAGGGCGATATTGGTGGCCCAGTCACCGTGATCCCGGTTCTTTGGTCGCTCCACCCGCACCTCGGCAGGAACTGCAGACGCGGAAAGCCCGATTTCGCCGGCAGCGACGGCATCTTTCAGGCAGGCGGATATGGCGAGGGAGAGTTCTTCGGGAGTCACCCCTCTAGCCTACCGGCGCCCGCCACGTGGAGGAATTTGAGCCATGACGGGTGACTTGGGGTCCCAGCCGGCGGACCGGCTCAACTGAGCCAGCCTCGCGGCTGGCTCTCAGCGTGAACCATTACGCTGAATCCGACGTTGAGTACACCGTAAGCACCCAGCCCACGAAACGAGCCCCATCATGAGACCGTCAGTCCGCAAGAGTGTTTTCGCCGGCCTGGCCGGCCTGTCCCTCGTCGGAACCGTGGCCGGCTGCGCGCCCACGGCAACCCAAGGGGCAACGCCGCCGTCCGCCAACGACAGTTCCGCGGGCGAAAGCACCCCGTCCGGGACCTCGTCCTCCCTGGCCGGCAGCGGGTCCGCTTATAAAGACGGGACGTACAACGCCGATGGCACCTATGTGTCCCCGAACGGCACCGAAACGGTGGGCGTGGAATTAATGCTTGCCGCCGGGACGGTCAAGGCGGTCAACATCACCCAGCACCCCTCCAACCCGAACACCCGCAAGTTCCAGGGCGAGTTCGCCGGCGGAATCGCCGCCCAGGTGGTGGGCAGGAACATTGACCAGCTGAAGGTGTCCAAGGTTGCCGGCTCGTCCCTGACCAGCGGCGGGTTCAACCAGGCGGTAGAGAAGATCAAGGCAGAGGCCCGCTAGGCCGTGCCGCAGCCCGGCTGGGAGGAGTTCCGCTTCGACGGGATCGGCACCCGTTGGGAAGTAGCCACGCCCCGGCCTCTTTCGGCGGGTGTCCGGGCACGGCTCCTCGCCGTGGTGGAAGCGTACGACGGCGCGTGGTCACGGTTCCGTCCGGATTCCACCGCCAGCGCCATGGCACGTGAGCCGGGGCGGCATGAGTTTCCGCCGGAGGCTGCACCGCTCGGGCAGCTATACCGCTCCCTGTACCGCCTCTCAGCCGGGGCGATGACGCCGCTGATCGGCAGCAGCCTTGAGCAGCTGGGCTACGACGGCGACTACTCACTGCGGCCGGCGGGCCCTCCCCTGGCGGCGCCCCGCTGGGAGGATGCCCTGGACTGGGACGGTTCAGTCCTCACGAACCGTGCGCCCGTGGGCCTGGACATTGGCGCCGCCGGCAAGGGCCAGCTGGTGGATCTTCTGGGCGCCGAATTGCGTCAGCATGGCCACAACAGCTACCTGATCGATGCCAGCGGGGACCTGTTGTACAGCGGTCCGGACGTCATCAGGGTAGGCCTGGAGCACCCGTATGATCCTGCGAGGGCCATCGGCACGGTGGACCTGGCAGGCGGCGCGCTGTGTGCCTCTGCCGCCAACCGCCGTGCCTGGGGGGACGGGCTACATCACGTCCTGAACGGCACCACGGGCCGGCCCGTCAGCACAGCCGTGGCCACCTGGACCATGGCGGCCAGCACCATGCTGGCTGACGCGCTGGCCACCGCATTGTTCTTCGTCCCGGGCGCTGACCTGGAGCGCAGCTTCGAGTTCTCCTGGCTGACAGTATTTTCCGACGGAAGCGCCGCCTATTCGGCCGGATTTGAAGGGACGTTGTTCACATGAGCCCCATCGACACCCCCACGGCGGTTTCGCCGGCCGGCCGGCTGGACGCATGGTTGGGAAAGTACACGATGTACCGGCTGATCCTCCTGGTGCTCGCGGCGCTTGCCGCGTACAGCATGGTTCTGGACGCGCTCGGCTGGCTGACTTTCGGCATTCCTGAGATGGTGGTGCACCTGGCCCTCTGCCTGGGCCTGACCTATGCCTCCAACCGGGTCCTCGCCGCAGTGTTCCATGTCCGGCCGCATTCAGAGTCGTCGCTGATCACGGGGCTGCTGCTGTACTTCCTTTTCTGGCCGTCGTTTGCCCCCATGGATATGGCGGGGGTGACCCTGGCCTGCGTGCTGGCTTCTGCGTCCAAGTATGCGCTTGCATGGCGTGGGCGGCACGTGTTCAACCCTGCCGCGGCCGGGGCGTTCGTGACCGGCCTCACCGGGTTGAACATAGCGACGTGGTGGGCGGCGACCCCCGCCATGCTGTGGCTGCTGGTGCCGGGCATCGTGCTGGTGCTGCACCGCACCCGGAAGTTCCTCATGGCCGCAGTTTTCCTGGTGGTTGCCGCCGCGGTAGTGACCTCGGAACTGCTGCAGGCAGGGACGACGCCGGGCGATGCGCTCTGGCAGGCCGTGGCACAGCGGCCGTTGCTCTTTTTCGTCGGCTTTATGCTGACCGAGCCGCTGACGCTGCCGCCGCGCCGCTGGCAGCAGCTCGGGCTGGCGGCCGTGGTGGGGGTGGTGTTTGCGGTGCCGTACAACGTCGGGTTCTTCGCCAACTCCCCCGAACTGGCCCTGCTTGTGGGCAACCTGCTGGCGTTTGTGCTGGGCCAGCGGGGCGCGCTGAGGCTGACCTTCACCGGTTCCCGGACGTTGACGCCCAGCACCACCGAGTTCGGCTTTAACCCCTCCCGCCCGGTCCGCTATCTGCCCGGGCAGTTCATGGAACTGGACCTGCCCCATGGCAAGTCCGACGGGAAGGGCCGCCGCCGGGTCTTCAGCCTGACCAGCGCCCCGGGCTCGGCGACAGTCACGTTCGGGGTGCGGACCGCCGAGCCGCTGTCAGCCGCCAAGAAGGCCCTCCTGGCATTGGAGCCCGGCGACCCGGTGACCGCTACCTCGGTGGGCGGGGATTTTGTGCTGCCGCGGGACCCGCGAACGCCGGTGCTGCTCATTGCCGCCGGGATTGGTGTCACACCGTACCTCGCGCACCTGGCGGCAGGCGCCGGGCGGGACCGGGATGTGGTCCTCCTGCTGCTGGCACGGAACGCAGCGGAGATCGCGTATGCCCGGGAACTGGAAGGGTGCGGTGCGCGGATGGTGGCCCGCCTCGCCGATGGTTCCATCCCGCCGTCGTTCATTGCCGACGCCGGAAACCTGGCCGACGCCGGCGCCGCGGGGCCGGGCGGCGTTGCCTCCCCGCCCCGGCTGGACGGGACCTCCCTGCGGGCGCTGGTGCCTGACATCGCAGAACGTACCGTCTACGTCTCCGGATCCCCCTCAAGCGTTGCTTCGCTGCGCCGTGCCGCGAGGGAGTCGGGTGCGCGCAGGGTGCGCGTGGACTCGTTTGCCGGTTACTGAAGAATCGCGGGGGTGGCGTTTCGGCTCGCCGGAAAGGCTCGGTAAGCTCCGTTTTTCATTGCGGGCCACCTTCCTGCTAAGCTCTAGGACGTCCCGCCAGCAACGGCAGGATCCCTGAATTGCCCTCGTAGCTCAGGGGATAGAGCGTCTGCCTCCGGAGCAGAAGGTCGTAGGTTCGAATCCTATCGAGGGCACCAACATGAAGACCCCACCGCGCGAGGCGCGGTGGGGTCTTCTGTGCATCGGCAAGCGCTTTCGGAGCGCGGCCGCGGGCCTCCATCAAATTGTCTGTGACCCCTCGTAGGCTGATGCCACAATCCGAGGGGGTACGTCATGCACTTACCAGACCACCAGCTGCCAGGCCGGCGTCCGTCAGCTGAACAGCCACAGGGCCGGCATCAAACCAGCGGCCGGTGCTTCATCATCCCGCCCTACTTATTGCGGCGGTTGGCCCGTCAGGATGCGCCGGAACTCCTGTCCGCCGCGCGGGCGGCCAAGGAAGCACTGAGCCATGTACGGTCGGTCCAGTCAGCCAGGACGGCGCCACAGCCCGCCGCGCCGCCGGCATTCCGCGACGTCCAGCCCGGACCGCCAAACCGCAGCATCTACGATGCCGCAGGCTCCGAAACACTCCCCGGCAAACTTGTCCGCAAAGAAGGTGACCCGGAATCGGGAGACCTGCCAACGGACGAGGCCTATGACGGCCTCGGGCACACGCACCGCCTGTTCGCCGACGCCTTTGGACGCAACTCCATCGATGGCCATGGCCTGCCACTGGATGCCACCGTTCATTTCGGAAAGCTGTACGACAATGCCTTCTGGAACGGCCAGCAGATGGTCTTCGGCGATGGCGACGGCCAGGTCTTCGAACGCTTTACGCGGTCACTGAGCGTTATCGGACACGAACTCACGCACGGAGTCACACAGTTCTCTGCCGGACTCGCCTACAGAAACCAGGCCGGCGCCATCAACGAGTCCCTGTCTGACGTCTTCGGCGTGCTTGTTGAGCAGTATGTCAGGAAGCAGTCCGTCGACCAGGCCAGCTGGCTTATCGGTGAGGGACTTTTCACGCCACAGGTGCAGGGCAAGGCCCTGCGGTCCCTGAAAGCTCCCGGCACCGCGTATGACGACGACGTCCTGGGTAAGGACCCCCAGCCGGACTCAATGGACTCGTACGTGCGGACCAGCGCGGACAACGGCGGCGTCCACATCAACTCCGGCATCCCCAACCGGGCCTTCTACCTGGCCGCAGCAGCCCTGGGCGGCAACGCCTGGGAGGCGCCGGGCCGCATCTGGTATGAGACCCTGACCGGCGGATCCCTGCCTGCCGCCGCCACCTTCAGCGTCTTCGCGCGGGCCACCGCAGCATCAGCCGCCGAATTGTTCGGGTCCGGTTCCGCCGAACATGACGCCGTCCGGAAGGCGTGGGAAACTGTGAAGGTCAAGCTATAAGCCAACGCCTGGCTGCCGACAGGTGGCAGCCCGGCTGCAGGAAAGCCCAGGAACCCGGCCATGAAAATTAGCGTGGAGCGCACCGGCGGGATTGCCGCGCTGACACGGGTGTGGACCGTTACCGCTGAAACGGAAAGCGCCATGAGCGAGTGGCAGCCCATTGTCGAGGCCTGCCCGTGGGATGCGGTACCCAAGACAGTCCGGGCAGCCGCCGCCGAAGCCGAAGCCAGCCAGCCGGACCGGTTCATCTATGCCATCAGGGCAGGGCAACGTCGCGCGGCGTTGCCGGAGCAGCAGGTGACCGGTCCCTGGCGCGTCCTCATCGACAGTGCCCGCGCCGCCGCGGAACGGTCCCAATAGCCGGCCGTACGGCGGGGAGCGCCGGAATGGTGCGAGCCCCAGTAGACTGGCTGCAGCCATGACATTTCATATCTCCTATCCCGCTGAGCTGCCCGTCTCCGAGCGCCGCGAGGACCTGATGGCTGCCATTGCAGCGAACCAGGTGACCATCATTGCCGGCGAGACCGGTTCGGGTAAGACCACCCAGATCCCCAAAATGTGCCTCGAACTGGGCCTGGGCGATAACGGCCTGATCGGTCACACCCAGCCCCGGCGGCTCGCGGCGCGCACCGTTGCGGAGCGCATCGCCGAGGAACTGGGCGTGGAGATCGGGCAGGAAGTCGGCTTCCAGGTGCGTTTCACCGGCGAGGTCAGCCGGTCCACGAAAGTCAAGCTGATGACGGACGGCATCCTGCTTGCCGAGATCCAACGTGACAAACTGCTGCGCAAATACAACGCCATCATCATTGACGAGGCACACGAACGCAGCCTGAACATCGACTTCATCCTCGGCTACCTCAAGCGCATCCTCCCGCAGCGTCCCGATCTGAAGATCATCATCACCTCCGCCACCATCGATCCGGAGCGTTTTGCCAAGCACTTCGGCTCCGAGGAGACGCCCTCCCCCATCATCGAAGTTTCGGGGCGCACCTTCCCGGTGGAAATCCGGTACCGGCCCCTGTCCCAGCCTGCCGGCGGGGCCGTAACCGGAGATGATGAAGACACCACCTCGGATGACGAACTCGAGGAGGACCGTGATCCGCTCGACGCCGTCTGCGACGCCGTGGACGAACTTGCGGGCGAAGCGCCGGGCGACATCCTGATTTTCTTCTCCGGCGAGCGCGAAATCCGCGACGCCGCAGACGCGCTCCAGGCGAGGATCCAGTCCAACCGCCGCTTGGCCGGCACCGAGGTCCTGCCGCTTTTCGCCCGGCTCAGCCTGCAGGAACAGCACAAGGTGTTCCACCCGGGCAGCAGGCGGCGCATTGTGCTGGCCACCAACGTGGCCGAGACCTCCCTGACCGTTCCCGGGATCAAGTACGTCATTGACACCGGCACCGCGCGCATCTCGCGCTATTCACACCGCACCAAGGTGCAGCGCCTTCCCATCGAGCGGGTGTCCCAGGCCTCCGCCAACCAGCGGTCGGGCCGTTGCGGCCGTGTATCCGACGGCATCGCCATCCGGTTGTACTCAGAAGAGGACTTCGAGTCCCGGCCGCTCTTCACCGACCCCGAGATCCTGCGCACCAACCTCGCGGCCGTCATCCTGCAGATGACCGCCATGGGCGTGGCCCGCGGTCCCAAGGACGTCGAAAACTTCCCGTTCGTGGAGCCGCCGGATTCGCGTGCCATCAACGACGGCGTCACGCTCCTGCGTGAACTCGGCGCGTTAAGTGCCGTGCGGGCCGGAGACGCCAAGAGCGGCGGGCTGACCGCCGTCGGGCAACAGCTTGCCCAGCTGCCGGTGGACCCGCGGCTGGGCCGGATGATCGTCGAGGCGGGCAAGCGCGGCTGCGTGCGTGAAGTGATGATCCTGGCAGCGGCGCTGACCATCCAGGACCCCCGCGAACGCCCGACGGACAAACAACAGCTCGCGGCGGAGAAGCACGCCCGTTTCCGCGACGAGAACTCGGACTTTACCGGCTTCCTGAATCTGTGGAACTACATTCAGGAAAAGCAGCAGGAGCTCTCTTCCACCCAGTTCCGCCGGCTTTGCCGCAACGAGTTCATCAACTACCTGCGGGTCCGGGAGTGGCAGGACCTGTTCGCCCAGCTCCGGCAACTGGCCCGGCCGCTGGGCATCAGCCTGGACAACAAACGCCTCGCAGATCCGGTGGGCAACAACGAAGGCATCCACATCAGCCTGCTCTCCGGGCTGCTGAGCCACATCGGCATCCTCGATGACCGCAAGCGCGAGTACGCCGGCGCGCGCGGCAGCCGGTTCGCCATATTCCCCGGGTCGGCACTGTTCAAAAAGTCCCCCACCTTCGTGATGGCTGCCGAACTGGTGGAAACAAGCCGGCTGTGGGCCAGGGTCGCCGCCAAGTTTGATCCCGTGTGGGCCGAGCAGGTGGCGCCGGACCTGGTTAAACGCAGCTACAGCGAACCCCACTGGTCCACCAAAATGGGCGCCGTCATGGCGTACGAGAAGGTCACGCTCTACGGCGTGCCCATCATTCCCCAGCGCCGGGTCAACTACAGCCGGGTGGACCCGGTACTCGCCCGCGAGCTGTTCATCCGGCATGCCCTGGTGGAGGGCGATTGGAAAACCCACCACAAGTTCTTCCACCGCAACCGTGCCCTGCTGCTCGAAGTGGAAGAGCTTGAGGCCAGGATGCGCCGCCGGGATCTGCTGGTGGACGACGAAACACTGTTCGAGTTCTATGACGCCCGGATCGGCCCGGATGTGGTGTCCGAGCGGCACTTCGACAAATGGTGGAAGGAAGCCCGGCAGCAGAACCCGGACCTGCTGGATTACGACAAGTCGCTGCTGCTCAACGACGAAGCCGACAACCTGGACGAAGCCGCGTACCCGAAGACCCTCCTGCACAAGGGCTTCGAGCTGCCGCTGACCTACGAGTTCCACCCTGTTGCGCCCGGCTCGCCGCCGAATCCCTCCGATGGCGTCACAGCCGAGGTGCCGGTGCTCTTCCTCAACCAGTTGGACGACAAGGCCTTCCGCTGGCTGATCCCCGGCCAGCGCGTGGAACTGGTGACGGCGCTCATCAAATCCCTGCCCAAACAGATCCGCAAGAACTTTGTCCCGGCCCCGGACGTCGCCCGCCAGGCCGTGGCCGCCCTCGAGGCGGACTTTGACCCGGCGAGCGACGAGCTGGAAGCATCGCTGGAACTTGCCCTGCGCCGAATCCGCGGCCAGGTCATTCCGCCGGGGTCCTGGAACTGGGATGCCGTTCCCTCGCATCTGCGGGTGAGCTTCAAGGTCGTGGACAGCAAAGGCAGGGTATTGGACGAGGGGAAGGACCTCGCCGCCCTCCAGCAACGCCTGGCGCCGGCAACGCGCCGCGCCATCGCAGAATCCCTGGGAGCAACTCCCGCCACCACCGCACCGCCATCACGGAACAATCCGGCAGTTGCAGAAAAGTCAGGCGGGACCTCCCCCGCGGCGACGGGTGCCGGAACCCCGGCAACCGGTCGCGGGACGGGCTTCAGGGAACAGGGCGGACTGACCTCATGGACCTTCGGCACCATACAGCGGCAGGTCAGCAACACGGTCAACGGCCATACCGTCACCGGCTATCCGGCGCTGGTGGATGAAGGAACCTCGGTGGCACTGCGCGTGTTCCAGACCTCCTCTGAACAGCTGGCGGCCATGCGCGGCGGCGTCATCCGGCTCCTCGCGCTGCGTGTTCCCGCGCCGGACCGCTACGTGCTCGAACACCTCAACAACACCGAAAAACTGACCTTCAGCCAAAACCCGCACGGTTCGGTCTCGGCACTGATCGCCGACTGTGTCCTGGCTGCCGTGGACAAGCTGACCCCGGCCGATGTCCCCTGGGACCGTGAGTCCTTTGACGCGCTCTACGAGCAGGTCCGCGCGGAACTCATCGACACTGTGTTCAGCGTGACGGCTGTGGTGGAGCGCATCCTGGCCAGCACCCGGCGGATCGAGAAGCAGCTCAAGGGGACCACGAGCCTGGCACTGATCAGCGCGCTGAACGACATCAAGAGCCAGCTCGAGCAACTGGTGTTTCCCGGTTTCGTGGCGCGCACCGGATTCGCCCAGCTAAGCCAGCTCCCCCGGTACCTCGCGGCCATCGAGAAACGCCTCGAGCGCCTGCCCGGCAACGTCCAGCGGGATGCCCTGAACATGGCCGCGGTCCAGCGGCTGGAGGACGACTACGACGACGCCGTGTCCGCACTGCTGCCGGGCCGGCGGGCCGGTGCCGAGCTCACCCAGGTGCGCTGGATGATCGAGGAACTTCGCGTGAGCCTGTTCGCTGTCGAGCTCGGAACCGCCTATTCGGTTTCCGAAAAGCGGATCAGGGCGGTCCTGAATAAGGCACTGGCGCCGGCTTAAGCCTTCCGGACAACCGGTGAGGGCCTAGCTTTCGGGAACGAAGTCCCCGTAGCCGGCCGCCCGGAGCCCCGCACGCAGCTTCTCCGCGTTGGCGTCCAGAACGGCCGGGTCCGGGTTGTGATCCACGGAGGCGAAGTCGAAGTCGGCCATGCTCCGCGACGGCCACACATGGACGTGCATGTGGTTGATCTCGTAGCCTGCAACAATCAGGCCGGCCCGCTCGGCCGGGAAAATGTCCAGCTGGACGGCACCGATCCGCCGGGCCACTTCCATGACCTTCCCGAGGGTTTCCGGTGCGGCGTCGGTCCAGCGGTCCACCTCTTCGGTGGGAACCACCAGTGTGTGTCCGTCCGCCAGCGGGCCTGTGGTCAGGAACGCCACGACGTCCGGCTCGCGCCAGACGAAGCGTCCGGGGATCTCGCCATTGATGATCTTCGTGAACAGGGTGCTCATGCGTCTGCCTCCTCGGCCGGGGCCTGCAAGGTGCTGGTGTCCAGCACAAAACGGTACTTGACGTCGCCCGCCACCATCCGGTGGTAGGCCTCATTCAGCTGGTCGGCGGAGACCATTTCGATGTCCGCCACCACGTTGTGTTCAGCACAGAAGTCCAGCATTTCCTGTGTCTCGGCTATGCCACCAATCATTGAGCCGGCATATGCGAGCCGCCGCATCAGCGATCTCGGGTTGACCGGAGGCATTGCCTCCGCCGGCAGCCCCAGTTGGAACAGCGCACCATCCACGCGCAGGGTGCGGAAATACGGATTCAGGTCATGCGGCGCGGCCACGGTGTCGATGATGAGGTCGATGCTGCGGTCGGCGGCCGCCATGGCGTCCTCATCCCGGGAGAGGATGACCTCGTCGGCCCCGAGCTCAAGGGCAGCCGCCACTTTGGTTTCGGAGGTGGTGAAGACTTTGACCACGGCTCCCATGGCCTTGGCAAGTTTCACGGCCATGTGGCCGAGCCCGCCGAGGCCCACCACGCCCACCACGTCACCTTCCGCCACGTCGAAGTGCCGCAGCGGTGAGAAGGTGGTGATTCCAGCGCAGAGCAACGGCGCGACGGCGGCGGGGTCAAGGTTCGCGGGCACTCTGAGCACGTAGCGGCGGTCCACCACTACGGAGGATGAATAGCCGCCCTGGGTCATGGCGTCACCGTTGCGCGAGTCCTTGCCGCCGTAGGTTCCGGTCATGCCCACTTCGCAGTATTGCTCCAGGCCGTCCAGGCAGCTATCGCATTCCCGGCAGGAGTCAACCATGCATCCCACGCCCACACGGTCGCCCGGCACGAAATCCTCCACGGCAGAGCCCACGCGGCTCACCGTTCCCACGATCTCGTGGCCGGGCACCAAGGGATAATTCCTGGCGCCCCATTCGCCGCGCGTGGCGTGCACGTCTGAATGGCACAGTCCACAGAATTCGATGGCGATCTCCACGTCGTCCGCTTTGGGGGCGCGGCGGGCCACGGTGAGGGGCACCAGCCCGCTGTCCGCGGAGGCCGCACCATACGCGGCTGCCAGCAGGCCGGCACCGGAATCGGGCACACCGGTGTCGGCAGGCAGCGCGGGGCGGGCAAGGGGTGGCGGTACGGGGCGTCCTGGGGTCATACCTGCGACGCTACCCCCGCAGGCCGGGGCTTTTCCACTTGAAGCGCGCCAGGCCGCCACGTCATCATTCCGTCCGTCATCATTCCGGCCGCTACGTTCCGGCCAATACGTCCGAGCCGTTACGTCCGAGCCGTTACGTTCGGGCCGGCCTCCCCGGGGCCGCTCCAGTTGCCACCGGGAGATCGGGATTGTTCGACCATTCCGAAAAGGACCCCGGATAGAGGGCGGCGCGGAATCCTGCGATTTCCAGGGCGGCCACCTCGTGGGCGGCCGTTACCCCGGAACCGCAATAGACGGCTACCGGGACGTCCTCCCGGATTCCAAGGTCCTGGAATCGCCGCCGCAGCTCGGCCGCCGGTAGGAAGCGCCCGGCTTCGTCCAGGTTCTCGGCGGTGGGAGCGGACACGGCACCCGGAATGTGCCCCGCCCGCGGATCCACGGGTTCCACCTCGCCGCGGTACCGCTCGCCGGCCCGGGCGTCCAGCAGGATGCCGGTGCCGGGCCAGCCCGCCGCTGCGGCAAGATCTACCGCCGGCATGCTCGTCCCCGTAAAGGAAACATCCCCTGGCACCGGATCAACAGGGCCGGATTCCAGCGGAAGCGCGGCGCGCTGCCAGGCAGCCAGACCGCCGTCGAGCAGGTAAGCGTCCGGAAAGCCCGCACTGCGCAGCATCCACCAGGCACGGGCTGCGGCCAGATTGCCGCTGTTGTCGTACGCCACCACCACGTCACCGGCGCTGATTCCCCAGCGCCTGGCGCTGGCTTGGAATTGCGACGCCCGCGGCAGGGGGTGCCGGCCGCGCGCCGGAGCCGGAGGTGCTGCAAGCTCCGTGTCCAGGTCCACAAAAACAGCACCGGGAAGGTGCCCCTCAAGGTAGTGTTGCCGGCCATTCGGGTCCCCCAGGGACCATCGGACATCGAGCAGAACCACATGCCGGTCCGCGTCCAGCAGGGAATGCAGGCCCGGAACGTCCATCAAGACCTCTGCGCTGTTCGGCATGCAGTTCTAAACCTCCACCGATTCCCGCGGCGCAAGGTGCGCGAACTTGGTGCCATATTTCCCACCCAACCGGGAAACGTGCCCTTCGACCATTTTCAGGCCCGTCTCGTTCAAGAGGCCGTCATGAATCTGGAAGGCCCGCGGAGCCCGGACGCTGACAACAAAATCCACCACCTCGGCCGCTTTGCTCCACGGCGCGTGGATGGGGACCAGGAGGGTCCGGACACTGAGTCCGTCCGGGACAATGAACGAATCCCCCGGATGGTAGACATTCCCGTCCACCAGGTAACCGATATTGGCCACGAGGGGGATCTGCGGGTGGATCAGCGCGTGCTGGCCGCCGAAGCTGCGAACCTCGAAGCCGGCGGCATCAAACGTAGAGCCAGGTTCCACCGGATGGATCCGCTCGGCAGCCTGCGGTGCTTCCTCCTGCAGCGTTGCGGCAACGCCGGCCGGAGCGAAAACGGCCAGGTCGGCCGGGGCTTCCAGCGCCCGGGTCATGGCCGGGACGTCCACATGGTCCGGATGCTCATGGGTGATCAGCACGGCGTGCGCGCCGTCCAAGGCCTCGGCTGACTCAGAGAATGTGCCCGGATCAAGGACCAGGACCTTTCCATCCTTCTCGAGCCGGATACAGGCATGCGTGTACTTTGTCAGCTTCATAGCGCCAGCCTAGGTTCCGCATCCGGGACTTCCAAGACCCGGCCTCGTGGCGCCGGCTGGTAATCTTGATGTTTGCCACCGTCCCTCAGGGAAGCGAGTACGTCCATGCCGTTCGGCACCAAAGCTGATGCGACGCCGTCGAACGCTCCCTCCGGCGTCGGCACCAACGCCCTGGGCAGGGCGCCGTCCACCGCCGGCAAGGAGCAGCGCGTCACCAAGCAGCGCGTGGCGGTCAGCACCGCACTGGACGAACTTGACGATTTCGTCAGCACCCAGGAGCTGTACCGCATCCTGCAGGGCAAGGGCGTCTCGGTGTCGCTGGCAACGGCGTACCGGATTCTGCAGTCACTCGCCGACGACGGCCTGGTGGATGTGCTGCGCAACGGCGAGGGCGAAGCGGTCTACCGGCGCTGTGCAGTGACCGTGCACCATCACCATCTGCTCTGCCGCAACTGTGGCAAGGCTGTAGAGGTGGAGGCACCGGCGGTGGAAACCTGGGCGGCCAGGACCGCCGCGGAACATGGCTACACCGAGGCCGCGCACACCGTGGAGATCTTCGGTCTCTGCCCCGAATGCACTGCCCTGAGGGCCGCCGGCAATCTCTGACTGGCTGCGTGGCAGTCCCCACGCCCGGATCAGGCGGCGCGCACCAACCGCCCGTTGATCCCCTTGTTGGCACGGACGCCGCCGATAATCCGGCACACCACGTAGATCAGGAATGACAGGGTGGTGACATAGGGGCTGATCGGGATGCGTCCGCCCAGGGCAAGCAGGATCCCGCCCACCGTGGCCGTGACGGCAAAGATGACGCTCAGGACCACCAGGACCACGGGCGAGGACGTCACCCGCAGTGCGGCCGCCGCCGGTGTAATGAGCAACGCCAGCACCAGTAGCGCCCCCACCACCTGGATGGACAGCGCAACGCTCACACCCAGCAGCACCATAAAGACGATTCCCAGGGTCCGGACGGGCACGCCGCGGGCCTCGGCCAGTTCCGGGTCCACACTGGCGAAGTTCAGCGGCCGCCAAATGAGCACCAGAGCCGCGATGACCACCACGGCAGCGCCGGCGAGGACCTGCAGCTGAACTGTATCGACCGAGACGATTTGTCCGGTCAGCAGGCCGAATTTGTTGGCGGCGCGGCCCTGGTAAAGGGAAAGGAACAGAATCCCCAGGCCCAGGCCGAAGGGCATGATCACGCCGATGATGGAGTTTTTGTCCCGCGCCCTGACCCCCATCAGGCCCAGGAGCAGAGCCGCCGCCACCGAGCCGATCAGGGAACCGAACACAATGTCGGCGCCGATCAGCAGGGCAAAGGCCGCGCCGGCGAAGGAGAGTTCGGAGATGCCGTGGACGGCGAAGGCCAGGTCCCGCTTCATCACGAAGGTTCCCATCAGGCCACCGAGCAGCCCCAGGACGGCGCCCGCCCAGATCGAGTTCTGGACGAGTGCCAGGAGTTCGCCGTAGTTATCGAAACTGAAGATGGCGGCGATGATGCTGTCAGCGTCCATCAGGCCACCTCCCCCGCCGTTGCATGGACATCGTCGTGGTGGTGGGTGGTGGCGTCCGGGAGTCCGACGACGACGATGCGTCCGTTCGCGTGGATGACTTCCACGTGGCTGCCATAGAGTTCCGAGAGGACCTCCGTGGTCATGACCTCCTCCGGGGTTCCCACCATGAAGCGGCCCCCAGCCAGGTACAGCACCCGGTCAACGTAGTCGATGACCGGGTTGATTTCATGGGTCACGAAGACCACGGCACTGTTCTGCTCATGGCATTGCTTGTTGATCAGGGCACTGACGGCCTGCTGGTGGTGCAGGTCCAGTGACAGCAGCGGCTCGTCGCACAGGAGGACCTTGGGATCGGTGGCCAGGGCCTGGGCCACGCGGAGGCGCTGCTGCTCGCCGCCGGAGAGCTGTCCGACGGGTACCTTGGCGTAGTCAGTTGCCCCGACGAGGTCAAGGAGCTCATCGATCCGACGGTTGACCCGGGACGCGCCCAGGCGAACGCCCCAGCGGTGGCCGTCCACCCCGAGCCCCACCAAGTCGCGGGCCCGCATAGGCGTGTCCGGCGCGAACGATTTCTGCTGCGGGATGTAGCCGATCAGGCTGCTTCCGCGTTCCACCGGCCGGTCCCCCAGGGTGGCAGTGCCGGCCTGCAGGCGTTGAAGGCCCAGGAGAACCTTCAGGAAGCTCGTCTTTCCACTGCCGTTGGGGCCCAGCACGGCGAAGAACTCGCCGGGCCTGATGTCCAGGTCGAGATCCTCCCAGAGCGTGCGTTTGCCGAACTGCAGGGACGCCCCGCGGAGGCTCACCACCGGTTTCACCTATTTTTCTCCAAAACTTTGCTGATGTTGTCCACATTGTCCGTCATCCACTGCAGGTACGTCTTGCCTTCAGGCAGGGTCTCACTGAAATCCAGCACCGGGACCCCGGCCGCCTGGGCAGCCTTCTTCAGGACTTCCGTCTGGGGACCGTCTGTCTGATCGTTGTACGCAAGGAACCTGATGTCTTTGGATCCTGCCAGTTCGGTGGCTGCCTTCAGCACTGCGGGCGGTACGTCGGAGCCTTCTTCAATGGCCGCGGTGTACTCTTCCGGGGTGCTGTTCTTCAGCCCCGCAGCTTCGAGGAGATACAGAGGTACCGGCTCCGTCACCGCCACCGGTGCACCGTCGATTTTGGCCTTAAGCGCGGCGAGCCTGGCGTTCAGTCCGTCCACGCCGGATTTGAAGGCTGCCGAGTTGGCGTTGAACTCAGCGGCAGATCCGGGCTCCAGTTCGCCCATTCGGGCTGCCAGGGAATCTGCCAGCTTGACCATGGCGTCCGGGCTGTACCAGACGTGCTCATTGAACGCACCGTGCTGATGGTCGTGAGCGTCGGTAGCCGCGGCCGACCCGGTGTGGCCCTCTTCCGGGGCCAGGCCGGACACGTCCACTGCCGTGAGGATGTTGTTGTGCCCGATATTGCTGTCATCGGCCATCTTGTGGAGGAATGCGTCGTAGCCGCCGCCGTTCTCGATGACCAATTCCGCTTTGGAGATCGCCAGCCGGTCCTGAGCTGTGGCTTCATAGGAATGCGGGTCTTGGCTGGCCTTGGTGATGATGGCGGTGACGTTCACTTTGTCGCCGCCGATTGCACCGGCAATGTCGCCGTATACGTTGGTTGACGCCACAACGTTGATCACGCCTGGCGAGTCAGCAGAGCCCTGGGACTTCGACGGTGCGCCGCCACCGGCCCCGCACGCCGTCAGCACAAGGCTGAGGCCCGCGAGCGCGGCAAGTGACGTTCGGATGGCTGCGGGGTGGCGCACGGAAACCTCAAATCAACAGGGCTGAATTCTAACGACTTCCCCAACTCTAACGCTAAATGGGAATGATTCCTATTTAGATATGCCGGGACGGAAACCAGTGTTCCCGTCCCGGCACCTCAGCCGGCCCTCCCGCGGCGGCGTTTAAGTGCCGTTCGGTTGGCCGAGCCGCCTGATTCCGGTGGCTTGGGTGGCGTCCCGGATCTCCCCCACAAGCTGTTCAATAACGTCTTCCAGGAACAGCACACCGTGGGTCTGGCCGTCTGCGCCGATGACCCGGGCGAGGTGCGAACCGGTCCGTTGCATGACCGACATGGCCGTTTCAACCTCATCGCCCAAGGACAGGTTCGCCAGGGAGCGGATCCTGCTCTCCGCAATCGGGTGCTGGTAGTCCTCGTCCGGAATGGAGAGCACGTCCTTGACGTGCAGGTAGCCGGACAGCATGCCGTCCTCGTCCACCATCGGGAACCTGGAGAAACCGGTCCGGCTGACAGCCTTTTCAAACTCCACCGGGGTGGTGCTCTCCTTCAGCATGACCAGTTTCTCCACCGGGACCATAATGTCCTCCGCCGTATATTCGGAGAACTCCAGCGCACCCGTGATGAGCCCTGCGTCGTCATCCACCAGCCCGTGGCGGGTGGATTCCTGCACGATCGACTGGACCTCTTCGAGGGTGAAGGAAGAAGTCACCTCGTCCTTGGGCTCAATCCGCAGGAGTTTGAGGATATGGTTGGCGGTCCAGTTCAGCGCGAAAATGACCGGGTTCACCAGGCGGGCCACAAACATCAGCGGCGGCGCGAGCAGCAAGGCCGCCTTGTCCGCCACCGAGACGGAGATGTTCTTCGGCACCATCTCCCCGAACGTCACGTGCAGGAAGGTCACCACCATCAGGGCGATGGCAAACGCCGCCACATCGGCCGCCTCGACCGGCAGCCCTACCGCTTCGAGCGGCGCAGCCATCAGGTGGTGGATGGCGGGTTCGGCCACCTGCAGGATCAGCAGTGAACAGACGGTGATGCCCAACTGCGCACATGCCAGCATCAGCGAGACATTTTCCATGGCCCGCAACGTGGTTTGCGCCCGTTTCGAACCGGCGTCCGCGAGAGGTTCGATCTGGCTGCGCCTCGCGGACATCACCGCGAATTCGGCACCGACGAAGAACGCGTTGCCCAGCAGGAGGACCGCCAGCCAGGCGAGGCCTGCCCAGTCACTCATGAGGTACTCCTGTCATCCGGGTGCCCAGCTTCAGGAGCAATGGGGTGGAAGCAGATCCGTTCGATCCGCCGGCCGTCCATCCGGGTCACGCTCAGCGTGCCACCACCGACCGGGACGGTATCCCCCACGGCAGCGATGCGCCCCAGCTGGCTCATGACATACCCGCCCACGGTCTCATAAGCGGCTTCATCCGGGACCGCGAGTCCGGGAATCTGTTCGAAGAGTTCGTCGGGCCGCAGCAGACCCGGGAAATACCAGTCCCCCGAGGCGCTCTGCAGCAGTCCCGGCCGCACTTTGTCGTGCTCGTCGGCCACCTCCCCCACGATTTCCTCCACGAGGTCTTCAAGGGTGGTGATGCCGGCGGTTCCGCCGTATTCATCGAGGACGACGGCGAGTTGCAGGTTCCCTTCCCGCAGCTCGGCCAGGAGCGCATCAAGGTGGATGGTTTCGGGCACCCTGAGGACATCCGTCATGATGGCGCCGGCCTCCAGCTTGGCGCGCCGGTCCCACGGCACGGCAACGGCCTTCTTGACGTGGACCAGGCCCCTGATGTCGTCGGCGGACTCGCCGATCACCGGAAAGCGGGAGTACCCCGTGCGCCGTGCGGCGTCCAGGATGTCCGAAACCGGCTGATCGGCGTCGATGGTTTCCACCCGGATACGGGGGGTCATGACGTCGGCGGCGGTCCGGGCCGAGAAGTTCAGGGTACGCGCCACGAAGTTCGCCGTCCCGGCGTCGAGCGTTCCCATGGCGGCGGAACGCCGCACCAGGGAGGCAAGCTCCGCCGGGGTCCGCGCACCGGAAATCTCTTCCTTGGCCTCAAGGCCGAAGACATTGAGGACCTTGTTGGAAAAGCCGTTCAGCACCACGATGGCGGGCTTGAAGATGGCCGTAAAAATCAGCTGCGGCCGCGCCAGCGCCTTTCCAAGCGGGAAGGACAGCGCGATGGCCATGTTCTTGGGCACGAGTTCGCCCAGGAGCATGGACAGCAGGGTGGCCAGCACCATGGCAATGATCAGGGAAATGGAGGCAGCAGCGACGTCGGGAATGCCGACGGCGGCCAGCGGGCCTTCAAGGAGTCGTCCCACCGACGGTTCCATCACGTAGCCCGTAAGCAGTGTGGTGAGGGTAATGCCGAGCTGGCAGCTGGAGAGCTGGGTGGAAAGGGATTTCAGGCACTTGAGCAACGGAACGGCACCGGTGTCACCGTTATCGATCGCCTTTTGCACGGTGGCCTGGTCAAGGGCAATCAGGGAAAATTCGACGGCGACAAAAAATCCGGTGCCGGCAATCAGCAGGAGGCCTGCCGCGAGGAGTAGCCACTCCATTCAGCATCCCGCCTGTTGGCCAGGGGAAGCGGACTGGATCCGGGGGAAACTGCCCGGCGGAGGATGGTCGGCCGAAGCGGACCCTGTTTCCATTAAGGCTCCGCCGGAGTGGACCGGGAGAGAGTGATGGGCGCGTGTTCGGGGTTTGCCGGCTCTGCGGGTGGACTGCGCGAGGCTGTGGTTCATGCTCCGCTGACAGCCCCCAGGCCGGCACCTAGATTTACTGTCCATAAGGAGATCAGTCTACAGGAGCGGATTGGGCCTTCCGCGAGGTCACGGACCGCTTGCGTCCGCCACATTTCGCGATCTCCCTGTCATTCCATGATTTCAGTCACCGTTATTGGCAGTTAACACAGAATGCTCATTAGACTGGCAAAGGTCCGGGTTCAGGACGCAGAAACTGGTTCGATTGTTGTGCTGAGGCACGTGGCGGCCAGAGGGACATCAAACTCATGGAAGAGGCGTATTTCAAGTGCCAGAGCAGCCTAGCCACCGTCTACCAGAGGAATTTGGCGGAAACGAGTGGCTCGTTGACGAACTGTACGAGCAATACCAAAAGGACAAGAACACCGTGGACGCCAAGTGGTGGCCGCTGTTCGAATCTTTCGACTCGGGCAGCGAATCGTCTTCCAACGGGAGCCCGGCAGCAGCCGTAGCCAACCCCGCCACCCGTGAAATGCCTGCCGTAGCACCTGCTGCGGCCCCTGCTGCGTCCGCACCGGCACCGGCGCCGGCGGCACAGCCTGCAGCACCGCCCGCCGCCCCCGCCGCGGCGAAGAAAGCCCCCGCTACGGTCGCCCGCGACGGCGCGAAGAAGGCCGAGCCCGGCAGCGTCCAGCCCATCCCTGCACAGCTGCCCAAGAACGTTAAGGCACCCTCCGCCCCCGAAGAGGACGTTGTTTCTGTCCTCCGCGGACCGGCCAAGGCGATCGCCACCAACATGATCACCAGCCTCGAGGTGCCCACGGCCACCAGCGTTCGCGCCATACCGGCGAAGCTGCTGATCGATAACCGCGTGGTCATCAACTCCAACCTGGCCCGCGCACGCGGCGGGAAGGTTTCCTTTACCCACCTCATCGGCTACGCCGTGATCCGGGCCCTCGCACAGTTCCCCTCGATGAACGTCTACTACGACGAAATCGATGGCAAGCCGGTTGCTGTTCAGCCGGCCCACGTCAACTTCGGCATCGCCATTGACATGCCCAAGCCGGACGGCACCCGCCTCCTGATGGTGCCGAACATCAAGAAGGCGGAGACCCTCAACTTCTCCGAGTTCTGGCACACCTATGAGGACCTCATCAAGAGGGCCCGCGCCGGAAAGCTGACCGCTGACGACCACTCGGGCACCACTGTGTCCCTGACCAACCCCGGCGGCATCGGCACCGTACACTCCGTGCCGCGACTGTCCAAGGGCCAGGCCGCCATCATCGGCGTGGGTGCACTGGACTACCCCGCCGAGTTCCAAGGCGCGAGCGAAAAGATCATCGCGCAGAACGCCATCAGCAAGGTCCTCACGCTGACCTCAACCTATGACCACCGGGTCATCCAGGGTGCCGGCAGCGGCGAGTTCCTCAAGCTGGTGCACCAGCTGCTCCTCGGCGCGCAGAACTTCTATGACGAAATCTTCGAATCCCTGCGCATCCCTTACGAGCCGGTGCGCTGGAGCCCGGACCTCCAGGTGGACCCCGCCGACGAGATCAACAAGGTTGCCCGGATCCAGCAGCTGATCCACTCCTTCCGCGTGCGCGGCCACCTGATGGCAGACACCGACCCCCTGGAGTACCGCCAGCGCAAGCACCCGGACCTCGATGTCCTCACCTACGGGCTCACCCTTTGGGACCTGGACCGTGAATGGCCCACCGGCGGTTTCGGCGGCGCCCCCATGCTCAAGTTCCGCGACATCCTCGGCGTGCTCCGCGACGCCTACTGCCGCACCACGGGCATCGAATACATGCACATCCAGGAGCCGGAAGAACGCAAATGGTTCCAGGACCAGCTCGAGCACCCCTACTCGAAGCCCAGCCGCGAAGAGCAGCTGCGCATCGTGTCCCGGCTCAACGCTGCCGAAGCATTTGAAACCTTCCTGCAGACCAAGTTCGTGGGCCAGAAGCGCTTCTCCCTGGAGGGCGGCGAATCCCTGATTCCGCTGCTGGACGCGGTCATTTCCGAAGCCGCCGACGACGGCCTTGACGAAGTCGCCATCGGCATGGCCCACCGCGGCCGCCTGAACGTGCTGACCAACATCGCCGGTAAGACCTATGCCCAGGTATTCCGCGAATTCGAAGGCACCCAGGATCCCCGCTCCGTGCAGGGCTCCGGCGACGTGAAGTACCACCTCGGCACCGAAGGCACGTTCACCTCGGAGAACGGCAACGAGACCAAGGTCTACCTGGCCGCGAACCCGTCCCACCTCGAAGCCGTGGATTCCGTCCTCGAAGGCATTGTCCGCGCCAAGCAGGACCGCCTGGACCAGGGCGAGGCCTTCCCGGTCCTGCCCATCATGGTCCACGGCGACGCCGCCTTCGCAGGCCAGGGCGTTGTAGCTGAAACGCTGAACCTGTCCCAGCTGCGCGGCTACCGCACCGGTGGCACCATCCACGTGGTGGTGAACAACCAGGTGGGCTTCACCACCGCGCCGTCGTCCTCGCGTTCGTCCACGTACTCCACGGACGTCGCCAAGATGATCCAGGCACCGGTGTTCCACGTCAACGGTGACGATCCCGAAGCCGTGGTACGCATCGGCCAGCTCGCCTACGAGTTCCGCCAGCGCTTCCACAAGGACGTTGTGATCGACATGGTGTGCTACCGCCGCCGGGGCCACAACGAGGGCGACGACCCCTCGATGACCCAGCCCATGATGTACAACCTGATCGAAGCCAAGCGCTCCGTACGCAAGCTGTACACCGAGGCACTGATCGGCCGCGGCGACATCACCGAGGAAGAAGCAGAGCAGCTGCTCCGCGACTACCAGGAACGGCTGGAACGGGTCTTCGCTGAAACGCATGCGGCCCAGACCTCGCCCATCCCGATCATCACTGCTGATTCGGCCGCCGTCTCGGACATTGAGCGGCCCATCGCGCAGCAGGCCGACATGGGCACGAACGCCCCTGCCTCCACGGCCATTTCACCGGAGACACTGGCCCGGATCGGCCACGCCCACATCGAGATTCCCGAGGGCTTCACCGTCCACGCCAAGCTCAAGCAGCTGCTTGAGAAGCGTGAGCAGATGTCCCGTGAAGGCGGCATCGACTGGGGCTTCGGTGAGATTGCAGCGTTCGGCTCACTGATCATGGAAGGCGTGCCTGTCCGGCTCGCCGGCCAGGATTCACGCCGCGGCACCTTCGTGCAGCGACACGCCGTGTTCCATGACCGCGCCAACGGCAACGAGTGGCTGCCCCTGGGCAACCTTTCGGACAACCAGGCGAAGCTGTGGATATACGACTCCCTGCTCTCCGAATACGCCGCCATGGGCTTCGAATACGGCTACTCGGTGGAACGCCCTGATGCCCTGGTGCTGTGGGAGGCGCAGTTCGGCGACTTCGTCAACGGTGCGCAGACCATCATCGATGAGTTCATCTCCTCGGCCGAACAGAAGTGGGGCCAGCGCTCCTCCCTGGTCCTGATGCTGCCGCACGGCTACGAAGGTCAGGGTCCGGACCACTCCTCCGCCCGGATCGAACGCTTCCTGCTGATGTGCGCCGAAGAGAACATGATCGTGGCGAACCCGACCACGGCGGCATCGCACTTCCACCTGCTGCGCCGCCAGGCCTACAGCCGGCCGCGGAAGCCGCTGATCATCTTCACCCCGAAGCAGCTGCTGCGCCTCAAGGCTGCCGCCTCGTCCGTGGAGGACTTCACCAACGGCACCTTCCGCCCCGTCATCGGTGACCATGAGCAGCTGGCGGCAGACGCCGTCGAACGCGTGCTGCTGGTTTCCGGCCGCCTCTACTACGACCTTCTGTCCACCCGGCAGAAGACCGATGACAAGACCACCGCGATTATCCGCGTGGAGCAGCTGTACCCGCTGCCGCACGAGGAGATCGCCGCGGAACTGGCCAAGTACCCGAACGCCGAGGTTGTCTGGGCGCAGGACGAACCCGCCAACCAGGGACCGTGGCCGTTTATGGGCCTGCATCTTCCGGAGTCGCTGGACCGGCGCGTCCGTCTGGTGTCGCGTCCCGCCTCCGCTTCAACGGCCGCAGGGTCCATGAAGCGGCACGCGAAAGAGCAGGACACGCTGCTGAAGCAGGCATTTGCACGGAAGTAGTATCCGAGGCTGCCCGGCCGGACGTCGAAATACCAGACTCCGGCCGGGCAGTTCTGTTTAATGGGATGAACATAGCCACGCCGGCTGGTGTCAGTCGGCACGGACGTTAAGAGGGACTTGTGGAAGACAGGAAGCTGCGGCTCGCAGCTGTTGGAGATGAACTGCTGGCCGGACTGGGAGATCCCAGGGCGCTCGGCTGGCTGGGCCGTGTGCTGGCCCGTACTCCCCACGACGGCGTGGCCATGGAAAGCTACGCCCTCCCCTGTCCGATGGAAGGAACGGAGGGGCTCGCCGCCCGCTGGCTGGAGGAGGCCGGAAGGCGGTTCAGTGACCTCCATGAGAACCGGCTGGTCATAGGCCTCTCCGGGCGCGACATCGAGTTCGGACTCTCCACCGCCCGTAGCCGCCTGAATCTGGCCAACATCCTGGACACTGCATCCCAGAACCGGATCGAGGTTTTTGTGGTGGGTCCGCCGCCCACCCTCGACCCTGCCCAGAACCGCCGCCTCGCGGAACTGAACACCGCGTTCGCGGACGTGACCACCCGGCGCAAGCACCTGTACGTGGACACGTTCTCACCGCTGTTGAACCACGAGCAGTGGCGCCAGGACCTGGCAGCGAACAGCGGCACCCCGGGCCAGGCGGGCTATGGGCTGATGGCGTGGCTGGTCCTGCACCGCGGCTGGTTCCAGTGGCTCAAGATCGACGCCCCCGAGTAGCCGACCCAAACGCTCTCTGACATGAAAATTGGGTGAGCACGGCGGGGGGCGTGGGGTGATGGGTGTTATCCGGCCTGTTGTAGGGGTTCGAGGGTGACTTGGTAGCCGAGGGATTCTAGTTGTCGTACGGCGCGGGCTTTGGTCTTGGCTGGTGCCTGTCGGGTGAAGTAGTCGGCGCCGGGGTCGTTGTAGAGTTCGCCGGTGGTGAGCATGTGCCAGGCTGCGGTGAGGATGGAGTGTTCGACGGCGACAAGGGCTTTGGCGGGTCCCCGCCGGGAGGCGACGCGGACGTATCTGGCGCTGAAGTAGGTGTTCTTCGATCTCGCGCAGGATAGGGCAGCGATGCCCAGCGCGCCTTTGAGGTACCGGTCGCCGGGCCGTGTTTTGGTGGATTTTACCCGTCCGGCGGATTCGTTGGATCCCGGGGAGGTGCCGGCCCAGGATGCCAGGTGCCCTGCGGTGGGGAACATGCTCATGTCGGCCCCGGTTTCGGCGATGAAGACTTCCGCGATGGTGGTGCTGAACCCCGGGATGCTCACGAGGAGCTCCCGGGCGAAACGAAAGGGCTCCATCGCCGCCTCGATCCTGGCGCTGAGGTCGTTGATGTCGGCGGTGTGGGCATCAATGCGGTGCAGATACAGTTCGGTCATGTAGCGGTGGTGTGCGCTGAAGCGGCCGGTGAGTGCTTGGGTGAGTTCAGGGATTTTGGACCGCAACCGGCGTTGGGCCATCTCCGCCAGGACCGCCGGGTCGGTCTGCCCGTCGATGAGTGCTTGCAGGATCAGGCGTCCGGAGACCCCGGTGATGTTCGAAGCTACCGAGGATAGTTTGATGCAGGCGTCCTCGAGGAGTTTCTCCAGGCGCTGGATCTCCCGGGTCCGTTCCTGGGTGATGATGGTCCGGGCCCGGGTCAGGTCCCGCAGTTCACGGATCGGTGGCGGGGGCACGAAGGAGGCCCGGACCAGCCCGTGGGCGCCCAGGTCGGCCAGCCAGGCAGCGTCGGAAACGTCGGTTTTGCGGCCCGGGACGTTCCTGGCGTCATGGGCGTTGACCAGGATGATGTTCAGCCCGTCGCCTTCAAGCAGGTAGTAGAAGGGGCGCCAGTAATCACCGGTGGCCTCCATGACCACCAGATCCACGTGCTCGTCCAGCAGGTGTTCCTTCAGCCCCAGGATCTGCCCCGTCATTGAGCCCCAGGTCGTGACGGTGGATGTGGTGGACCGGCCGCCGCGGCCCTGGATGCGGACACAGACCTTCGCGTCCTTCTTTGAAATATCGATACCCGCGCAGCGCGGGTGAATGACCTCCATGAGAGCCCACCCTTCCTCGACCGGTTCCAACAGATAGCGTCTGTGTCCCGGGGAAGGCGGATAAACAACAAATCTGACATTCGTGCTCAACGGCAACATTCCACGGTCCCGCGGACAAAAAGCTGTGCCCTCCACCACCAAACTCACTTACAGGCTCACCGGCACTAAAGAGAGACCGGGGTCGACCGGAACACACTCTCCAGTCTGCTCCGGCAGCCCAGACACAGCAAAGGTTCCCGGCAGCAATACATTTTCGGCCCCCACGGCGGAGCGAAGCGCCCCTGAGAAACTCACTTAATGCGGGTTTTTCCTGAACCCTCCCGCAGTCCCGGTGGACACCGCAGCCGCAAGTTCGCGATATATCTTGACCTCTGCCGCGCCGCGCTATAGCGTGAAGTCATAACACACGATATATCGCGGCCTTGGAGGATCAATGTCAGAGAACAGCTGGACCGTCACCGACCCGCAGGTTATTGACTTCGACGGCGTCAGGTCGCTGAAGCTCGGGATGGTCCGCGGGCGGTTCGACATCGTCACCCACCCAGACCCCGTGGTCCGCCTCGAGATCAGCGAAGTTCAGGGCGATCCTGTCGCCGTGTCCCTGACGGACGGCAGGCTTGAGGTCCGCCATCAGCTCAACGGGCCCCAGGGCTGGTTCAAGAACCTCATGGGCACGGTCAACCACAACAGCAACAATTCCGCCGTCATCAGCATCGCGGTACCCGCCGGCGTCGAGGTGGAGGCAGGCACCGTCAGCGGCGATGGCCTGGTGTCCGGCATCAGCGGGCATACCCGCCTCAGCACCGTTTCGGGATCAGTGATGGCGGACCAAACCTCGGGCCAGTTGCAGGTCAACACGGTCAGCGGCGAAGTCATTGCGCGGAACCACGACGGCATCCTCAGCGCCAAGAGCGTCTCCGGCGAGGTGACGGCCTCCGGCCGGTTCACGAACATCAGGGCCAACACGGTCAGCGGTGACATGAGCTTCGATTTGTTCAGCTTCACGAACGACTTCGGCGCCAACTCCGTCTCGGGCGACCTCACCATCCGGTTGCCGCACGACGTCGGCGTGGACATCGTGGCGAAATCCGCCAGTGGCGTGGTGGTCATCGACGATCGTCAGTACTCCCAGCCCAACGGGAAGGTTGAGACCATCGCTGGTCCGGACCGCAAACTGATGCTCGTGCGAACCAATTCGGTGTCCGGCAAGACGTCCATTTTCCACGGACAGCCGGCCCGGAGAGACAGTGCCCAGGATCCGGAAGCAGCGCAGTAATGCCTCCGGTATTCGCCCACGGCGCGCTCCGGCTGTACCTGCTTGCACTGCTCGAGTCCGGCCCCAAGCACGGATACGATCTGATCAAGGCCCTCAGTGAACGGTTCGGCGGCACCTACTCCCCCAGCGCAGGCACCATCTACCCGCGCCTGGGCAAGCTCGAGGAGGAAGGCCTGGTGGCCACCGAAACATCGGGCCGCCGCACCAACTACCGCATCACAGCGGCGGGGCTGGAGGAACTGAACAGGCGCAGGGATGAACTCGCCGGCGTCGAGAATGACATTTCGGTTTCGGTCCGGCGGCTGGCGGACAACCTGCGGGCGGACATTCGCGCCAATATGCGCGGGCTCCGGGCCGATCTTGCCGCCACCGCCGAGGCAGCCCGCTCTACCGCCCGCAGTGCCGACTTCAGAAAGGCCGGCAGCCGGCAGACCTCCGAGGGGATCCGCGAGCTCAAGGAAGCCGAGATGCTGCTCCAGGCGTTCCGGGACGATCTCCGGGTGGAACTCCGCCTGCAGGCCAGCCGGCAGCCGCTCAGCCCCGTCACGCTGGAAACCGTGAGGACCGTGCTTGACCAGGCGCGCATTTCCATCCGCAACTCCCTGCCCGGCTAAACTGGAGGCCCGCATTATTTACGGGAACCCCCTCCCCGTTTCGCGGCGTGTCCCATGGTGTGGGAGACTTGAGGGCAGCTCTTTTGAGTACCAACATTTAAGGAGGCCAGCTATGAGCAAGCGTGCACGTAAACGTCGTGACCGTAAGCGTGGCGGCGCGAACCACGGGAAGCGCCCCAACACCTAAGCCCATGCTTGGAGTAACGGTTCAAGCGAAGGACCCCGGAAGCCACCTGGCTTCCGGGGTCCTTCGTCTTAACGCCTGCTGACGCGGTCAGTCCAGCCCGCCGCTGCCGCCATTTTGTGAGTGGTTAGGCGTCCACCGGGCGGATGGCGTGGATCCGGTCCAGGATGGCGTTCTTCAGGTTCTCCGGCGCCGCCTCTGTACAGGAACGCTTGACCACCTTGCGGATGACGCACTCCAAGTCGTATTGCTCGGTGCACTCCGGGCAATCGTCGAGGTGGTGCTTGATTTCCGTGATGTCCTCACGGGTCAGGGCGCCGTCGAGGTACTCGTAGATGCGTTGCATCCGCGTGTCATCGCAGTCGCCCAATCCTTGGCAGTCGCTCATTTCCTGTTCTCCTGTTGTGTACTCGCAGCCGGGTCCTGTGACTCCACTGCGCCTTTGAATCCTCGATCGGCGGCATAGTCCGCCAGCAGGTCCCGCAACATCTTCCGGCCGCGGTGGAGCCGGGACATCACAGTGCCGATCGGCGTGTTCATGATGTCCGAAATTTCCTTATACGCGAATCCCTCGACGTCTGCGAAGTACACGGCGAGCCGGAACTCCTCAGGGATGGACTGCAGGGCCCGTTTGACGTCCGAATCCGGCAAATGGTCAAGGGCCTCAGCCTCAGCCGACCGCAGGCCGCGGGACGTATGCGACTCCGCCCTGGCCAACTGCCAGTCCTCGATCGTGTCCGAGTTTGACTGCAACGGCTCGCGCTGCCGTTTGCGGTACAGGTTGATGTAAGTATTGGTCAGGATCCGGTACAGCCACGCCTTGAGGTTGGTGCCCGGCTTGTACTGGTGGAACGCGGAGAAGGCTTTGGTGTAGGCCTCCTGGACGAGGTCCTCCGCGTCGGCCGGGTTCCTGGCCATGCGCATGGCCGCCGAGTAAAGCTGATCCACATACTGCATGGCGTCACGCTCGAAGCGGATCCGCCGTTCTTCGGTCGACTCCGTGGCCATGTCCACAGCCGGCTCGGCCGCGCCAGCAGGCTCGGCAGGGGATTCCTCCGCAGCGGAATTCTCCGCGGCGCGTTCCTCTGCTTGGGGCGCAGCGTCCTTTACCGTTTCGGTCGGTGCCTGCGTTCCGGTCACCTGCGCGTCCGATTCACCTGCAGCCGCTTCCGCCGCCACAGCGGGCGAATCTGTCCGGGCGTCGCCGCCGGTCTTGGCGCCGCTTTGCGGGGCCCCATACATGGCCTCAACGGCCGGATCCACGGTACTCATTGCGCCCAAGTCTACTGTGACGGCCTTGGCGCGCGGCGTTCCGTACTGCGGCGGATCGGATTCGAGAGCCTGCAGTCTGAGGGGACCGGATGTCTCCACACCGTCTTTCAGCAACCGCAAGGGCAACTCCGTTCTCTTTCAACGCCGCCCTGGCACGAGCCGACGTTAGGTAAAAATATCCGGGCAGTTGAACTTCTCGCCGCCAGCGTTCGGCGGACCTTCAATCGATAACCCCGGTTGGCGGGCAAATATTCCTCAAAAGTGCAAGACTAGAACGGACTTCGCCGCATCTGAGCGGTTCGTCCAGCCAGGAGGAAATTCATGTCCTTTGCCCGCACCCTCGCCCGGCCCATGTTGGCCTCCAGTTTCGTTTTCGCCGGACTGGATAAGCTGAAGAACGCCGATGACACGGCGCAGCAACTCTCTCCGCTCCTGCAGAAGGCCGCCGCGTCGCTGCCTTTCCAGGCTGATGAAAAGATGCTGGCCCGCGTGATCGGCGGAACCCAGGTGGGTGCCGGCGTGCTGTTCGGCCTCGGCAAGTTCAGCCGTCTTTCGGCCACCGTGCTGACAGTCATATCGCTCCTGAACACTTTTGTGGAGTGGCGCAGCGCTGACATCAGCACCAAGGCAGGCCGGGAGGCCCGCCGTAACCAGCTCCTGAAGAATGTTTCCCTGAGCGGTGGCGCCCTCCTGGCCTCAGTGGACACCGCCGGGAAGCCCGGCCTCGCCTGGCGTGCCGAGCACATTGCAGCCGACGCCCGGAAGACGGCTGCGGAGGCCCGGAAGACCACCGGCAAGAAGCTTCACAACGCAGACAAAGCCGTGCGCCGCGCCGTGCACGCAACGGGGGCATAAGCACGCATGACAGGTTCCACCCCGCCAGCACTCCCGGTTTCCGATAACCTCACCGTGAACTGGCCTGCCCCGTTTGCGAGCCGTCCCATTAACGCCACGGTGACGGTGCCCGGCTCGAAATCGCTGACCAACAGATTCCTGGTGCTGGCTGCACTGGCTGACGGCCCCTCCCGCCTGCGGGCCCCCCTGCACTCGCGCGATTCCGCCCTGATGGTCGAGGCCCTTCGACTGCTGGGCGCCACCGTCAGGGAGGTGCCCGGGGACAGTGCCTACGGGCCCGACCTTGAGGTGACGCCGCTCAGCCCCGAGGCGACGTCGTCGCGCACGCACATCGATTGCGGCCTGGCCGGAACGGTGATGCGTTTTGTCCCGCCGTTGGCGGCGCTGCGGAAGGGTGCCAGCGTTTTCGACGGCGACCCGCACGCCCGGAAGCGGCCCATGGGCGCCATCATTGATGCGCTCAAGGGGCTCGGCGTGGCCGTGACAACGGACGACGGCGGGACCCCCTCCTCGCTGCCGTTCACCGTGGAAGGCACGGGGGAAGTCCGCGGCGGCCACCTGGTCATTGATGCCAGCGGCTCGTCCCAGTTCGTTTCGGCCCTGCTGCTGGTGGGCGCAAGGTTCACCGAGGGGCTCCACCTCGAGCACGTGGGCAAACCCGTGCCCAGCCTCGACCACATCACCATGACCGTGGCGGTCCTCCGCGGCGCCGGCGTCTCCGTTGACGATTCCACGCCCAACCACTGGGTGGTGGCACCGGGACCCATCCGCGCCTTCGATCAGCGCATCGAACAGGACCTCTCGAACGCGGGCCCCTTCCTGGCCGCCGCTTTGGCCACCCGGGGGACTGTGCGGATCCCGGACTGGCCGGCCAAAACCACCCAGGTGGGCGACCAGTGGCGCAGCATCCTTGCAGAAATGGGGGCGGACGTCAGCCTGGCCGACGGCGTCCTGACTGTCACCGGCGGACCCGAGATCAAGGGTGCGGACTTCGACGAGACCAGTGAGCTCGCCCCCACCGTAGCCGCTCTGTGCGCACTGGCCACGAGTCCGTCCCGGCTCACCGGCATCGCACATTTACGCGGCCATGAGACGGACCGGCTCGCGGCGCTGGTCACTGAAATCAACCGCCTCGGCGGTGATGCGGAAGAAACCAGCGACGGCCTGGTGATCCGTCCGGCCAAGCTGCGCGCCGGCGTGGTCCACAGTTACGCCGACCACCGGATGGCCACCGCCGGGGCGATTCTGGGCCTGGCCGTGCCGGGCATTGAAGTGCAGGACATCGGAACCACTGCCAAGACCATGCCCGAGTTCCCGCAGATGTGGGCGGAAATGGTGGCGCAAAACGCGGTTCCCGCCGACGCAACGGAAGGTTCCAGCGGTGGCGCGCAGCACTGATTCGTGGGATGAGTCCGACGTCCGGATCCGTCCCAGCAAAAAGGGCTCCCGGCCCCGCACCAAGGACCGACCCAGCCATGACGACGCCGTGACCGGCCGCATCATCACGGTGGACCGCGGACGCTACACCGCCGTGGTGGGCGAGGACTCGGGTGACGAACGGATCATTATCGCCGCACGGGCCCGTGAGCTGCGACGCTCCCCCGTCGTGGCCGGCGATTTCGTCTCCCTCGTCGGAGACGTCTCCGGCGAGCCCGACACCCTCGCCCGGCTGGTCCGGATCCAGGACCGCCGCACCCTGCTGCGCCGCAGCGCCGATGACACGGATCCGATCGAACGCGCGGTGGTGGCCAACGCAGATCAGCTCGTGGTGGTGGTGGCAGCCGCCAACCCGGAGCCACGCACCGGATTCATCGACCGCGCCCTGGTGGCAGCGTACGACGCCGGGATCGAGCCACTGCTGCTCGTCACCAAGGCGGACGTCAAGGATCCAGCGGAACTGCTGGCGAATTATGAGCACCTGGACTTCCCGGTCATCATCAGCCGGACAGCCGACTCCGCCGCTTCCGGCATCGACGCGCGCTCCGACGACGGGCTGTCGGCCCGGCTGGACAGTGACGCTGTGTCGCAGCTTCGCGCGTATCTGGACGGCAAGGTCACGGTGATGCTCGGCCATTCCGGCGTCGGCAAGTCCACCATGGTCAACGCGCTCACCGGCGCCGAACGGGCAACGGGCGGCGTGAACGCGGTGACGGGCCGCGGCCGCCACACGTCGTCGTCGGCCCTGGCCCTGAAACTGACCGATGCTCCGGCGGGCAGTTGGATCATCGACACCCCCGGTATCCGTTCGTTCGGCCTGGCGCACGTGGACCCGGATCGGATCCTGCGGTCCTTCCCGGACCTGGAGCCTGGCACTGATGCCTGCGAGCGTGGCTGTAAACACAACTCTGCTGCGGTCAATTGCGGCTTGGACTCATGGGTGGCCGAGGGAAAGGCCGGTCCAACCGGCCCCGCCCGGCTGGCCTCACTGCGGCGGCTGCTGGGTTCTGACCCGAGGCTTGTAGGCCAGGAAAGCAAGGAGCTCGGCACCGTCGGCTAGCGTGCGGACGCCCACCTCCCCAACGCCGCGGCGGTTTGACGGTAGTTTGGAACCATGATCCAACCCGCTTCGAGCTACAACGATGACCTGCGCCTGGCCCATGTGCTGGCCGATTCCGTGGATGACCAGACCATGAGCCGCTTCAAGGCCCTGGACCTGCACGTCGAGACCAAGCCTGACCTGACGCCGGTCACCGACGCGGACAAGTCTGCCGAAGAGGCCATCCGCGGCCAGCTGTCCCGCTCACGCCCCCGGGATGCGGTGCTCGGCGAGGAATTCGGCAGTTCCGGGCACGGCTCCCGGCGTTGGATCATTGATCCGATCGATGGCACCAAGAACTTTGTCCGTGGTGTCCCCGTGTGGGCCACCCTGATCGCCCTGGTGGATGAGGGGGAACCCGTGGTTGGCGTTGTCAGTGCTCCTGCGCTCGGCAAGCGCTGGTGGGCCGCGAAAGGCGCCGGCGCGTACATGGGCAGGTCCCTTGCCGCGGCAACCCGGCTCCGCGTCTCGAACGTTTCCAACCTTGCGGATGCCTCGCTGTCCTACTCGAGCCTGAGCGGCTGGAAGGAGCGCGGGAATCTGGACGAGTTCCTGGGCCTGACCGAGGACGTGTGGCGTACACGGGCGTACGGCGACTTCTGGTCCTACTGCATGGTGGCTGAGGGCTCCGTTGACATTGCCTGCGAGCCGGAGCTGAACCTCTACGACATGGCGGCGCTGGTGCCCATCGTCGTTGAAGCCGGCGGCCGTTTCACCTCGCTGGAGGGCCAGGACGGGCCCTTCGGCGGCAACGCGCTGGCCACCAACTCCATCCTCCACTCCGAGGTACTCAAGCGGCTGAACCCGGAACTGGACGACCTGCTGTAAGCCCGCATTTCCGAATTATCGTCGGCGGGCCCCTCCTTTCGGAGGTGCCCGCCGTTCGCATCTTCGGGGATTCTGCCAATTCCGGAACTCACGTAACAAAGCCCTTAACATTCCGCCACGCTTTTTCGCTGCGGCGGGCATGTCCTACGCTCTTTAACAGGTCACGAGTGCCAGCGCTAAACCCCGGTTTGCTGGCCGGCAACCCTCCATTCGCGGCGGGGTGCCCCGGGTGACGACCAGGCCGCTCCTCAATGGACCCGGCAAGCGCGGATTCCCGGCACCGGGAGTCCTTTTAAAGTGAGGTCTCCGTGACAACTGCCACCGTCTCCCCCGCCGTCCAGAACAGCCATACCGTCCAGAACAGCCGTGCGGCAGCAGCTGCGGGTGAAAGCGCAGCGAGTGCCGGACGCCCCCTCGCCGCCGTCACCGGCGCTGAAATTCAAGCGCCGCTGATCCAGGGCGGGCAGGTTCGCTACGCCAACCTCGATTACGGCGCGTCAGCTCCTGCCCTGTCCGTCGTGTCGGCCTACCTCAACGAGATCCTGCCGTTCTACGCCAGTGTGCACCGCGGTGCCGGCTACGCGTCGCAGCTCAGCACATCCGTCTACGAGAACGCCCGGAACATCGTGCGGGACTTCGTGGGCGGGCGCCCGGACGACTCCGTTATCTTCACCCGCAACACCACCGACTCGCTGAATCTTCTCGCCGGCTGCCTGCCGCACACGGACGGCCGGCCCGACGGCGACGTCCTGTACCTGGACATCGAGCACCACGCCAACCTTCTGCCCTGGCAGGGTGTTCCGCACCGCAGCGTAGTGGCTGCACCCACCATCGCCGGAACCGTCGAAGCCCTCCGCGCCGAACTTCAGGAGGGCCGGGTCAGCCTGCTCGCTGTCACCGGCGCCTCCAACGTCACCGGTGAGATCCTTCCGATCGGTGTCCTCGCCGACCTGGCCCACCAATACGGGGCACGCATTGTGGTGGACGCCGCGCAACTCGCACCGCACCGGCGCATTGATATCAGCACTGACAACGTGGATTACCTGGCCTTCTCCGGCCACAAGCTCTACGCGCCGTTCGGGTCAGGCGTCCTGATTGGGCGAAGTGACTGGCTTGATGCCGGCACTCCGCACCTGGCCGGCGGGGGCGCAGTCAGGGAGGCAAAGCTCGACGGCGTCAGCTGGGCCACCGGACCGGCCCGGCACGAGGGGGGCTCACCGAACGTCCTGGGTGCGGCCACGCTGGCCCGCGCCACCCAGGTCATCGCGTCCCTGGACCAGGACCGCTGGCATGCCCATGAGGCGGCCATCAGGTCGTTCCTGGTGGAGGGACTGCAGAAGGTCGACGGCGTCACGGTCCACCAGATCTTCTCGGACACCGATCCGGGGACTGACACGATCGGCGTCGTAAACTTCTCCGTGGCCGGCTACGACGCGGGATTGGTTGCCGCCTATCTTTCGGCAGAGCACGGTGTGGGCCTGCGGGACGGCCGCTTCTGCGCGCACCCGCTGCTGAAGCGCCTGGGTCTTCCATCCGGATCGCTGCGGGCAAGTTTTGGTGTGGGGTCCCGGCTGGAGGACGCTGAACGGCTGCTGGCCGGCCTGGAGCAGCTGCGCCGCGCCGGCCTGGGCTGGGACTACGTGGTGGATTCGGGCCGCTGGGTTCCGGCCAACGACACCCGGACCTACCCCCACTGGGCACCAAATACACCCGGCACTGCCGGGGCCGCGCCCTGCCTCGACGACTGATCCTACGGCTGGCTCCTACGTCCGGGCCCTACGGCTGGGCCTGGGCAGCGGCGCTGCCTGTAGGCGCCGCGGTCCGCGCCGGGTTTCTGATGCCCGCTGCCGAGACCGCACCACCAATGACCAGCAGGATGCCGGTGGCGATCAGCACCCGGTGGAATCCGTCCAGGTCCAGCTGCTTCCCGGCGATGAGTCCGACGAGAGCGATGCCCACCAGGCCCGCCACCCTGGCGACTGCATTGTTTACTGCTGAGCCGATGCCTGACTGCTGTTCAGAGATCGAGCCCAGTATCGCCGCGGTCAGCGGCGCAACTGTTGCCGAGAGCCCCACCCCGAAGAGGACGATGCCGGGCAGCAGCTGGGACCAGTAGTTGACCGGTGTTTGCGATGACACCATGAGGAAGTAGCCGAGGCCCGCGCCGGCAGGTCCGAGAGCCATGAACCACCGCGGGCCATGGCGGCCGGCGAGGGAACCGAACCAGGAAGACAGGAAGATGCTGAGCAGGCTGACCGGCAACAGCGCGAGCGCGGCGAGGGTCGCCGAGTATCCGGCCACCTGCTGCAGGAAAAGTACAACGATGAATCCGCCGATGGAGAGCGCGGCATAGATGAACGTCGTAGCCAGGTTTCCTGCCGCAAAGTTCCGGACGGCGAACAGGTTCAGCGGCATGAGCGGCTGTTTGACCCGTGCCTGGCGCCAGATGAACGCCGCAAAGCAGAGGCCTCCCAGGATCAGGGGCCATACTATGCCCGGGCTTCTCCACCCCTGGGTGGCCTGTTCGATCAAGGCATAGACCGGCCCGGCAAGACCCAGCACGCACAGCACGGCCCCGGCATAGTCAATCCGCACCCCGGCCTCGCGGACATCACGGGTGCGAAGCACCGCCAGGAGATACAACGTCACTGCAATCGGTGCAACGTTGATGCCAAACACCCAGCGCCACCCGACAGAATCCACCAGGAGTCCACCCACGAGCGGCCCGGCGATGAAGGCAACAGTGGTACCGGCGGTCCACTGTCCAATGGCCCGGGCCCGGGACGGCCCGTCAAAGTGCGAGGTGATGAGGGCCAGCGAGCTGGGGACGAGCAGGGCCCCGGCGATGCCCTGGAGCGCCCGGGAAATGATCAGAACTTCGGCGGTGGGGGCAAATGCGCACATCAGTGACGTCAGCCCGAATCCGAGGAGCCCGGCCCGGAGAATAAGGATCCGTCCGAGCACGTCTGAGAGCGAGCCCGCGAGCAGGATCAGGGACCCCAGAGTGATCAGGTAGGCATCCACCACCCATTGCTGGGTGGTCAGGCCGCCGCCCAGGTCACGGGAGATGGCGGGCAGGGCCACGTTGATGACACTGCTGTCCAGAAAGGATACGAAGGACGCAAGGACCGAGATCCAAAGGACCAGTCTCTGAACGCGTGTCACCGGAGGGAAACTCACTCTTCCAGTAAACACCGCCGCTGCAACGGCGGCGGTCCGCCGGCATCAGGTAGTTTTAAATCCGCAGAATACCCAGGGAAATCAGCTGAAGGAGATCACGCGTGGCACGGGGCGGCCCCAGGCTTGACCACGGCCGCCGCCTGGAGCTCGGACAGAGCTTCCAGGACGGCGGCGAGCATTATCAGCGCGTGCGTCCGGGCTACCCTGCCGATTCGGCGGACTGGCTCGTCCCGGCAGGGGCCCGGGACGCCGTGGATGTGGGTGCCGGAACCGGGAAATTCGCCGCACTGCTGCTGGAGCGTGGCCTCACCGTCTCCGCGGTTGACCCGTCCGCTGACATGCTCGAACAGCTCCGGGCGCACTATCCCGGGGTGGCGGCCACCCAGGGAACTGCGGAGGCGACAGGCCTCCCGGAGGCAGCGTTCGACGTCGTAAGCGTTGCCCAGGCCTGGCACTGGTGCGATCCGTTGCCGGCCAGCACCGAGCTCGCGCGGATTCTGCGGCCGGCCGGGACGCTGGGACTGATCTGGAACCAGCTGGATACGTCGGTTCCCTGGGTGCACAGGTTATCGCGCATCATGCACGCCGGGGACGTCTACAAACCGGGTTTCCGGCCTGTGGTGGGCCCGGAACTTACCGGGTTGGAAAGCCATGTGACCCGGTGGGAGGACAGCCTCAGCACCACGGACATTATGGAGTTGACCAAGTCGCGCAGCTATTATCTGCGTGCCGGTGAGGCCACCCGGGCGAAAGTGCTGGCCAACCTCGACTGGTACCTCCACGAGCATCTCGGGCACGGCACCGGAGAGGACGTCAGGCTGCCTTACCTGACCCTGACGTGGCGGGCGGTAAAGGCGTGACGCCTTCGGGCCACCGGGTAGGCTTGACGTCGTGAAGACCAGCGCCCCCTCCTCCTCGATCGAGGACTACGTCAAGGTCATCTACAGTTTCACGGAGTGGCAGGACAAGCCCATCACATCCTCGCAGCTGGCGCAGCGCCTGGGTGTGGCCAACTCCTCCGTCTCGGAAATGGTCCGCAAGCTCAAGGACCAGGGGCTCGTGGACCACAAGCCGTACAGCTCCGTCACGCTTACCCCCGCCGGGATCCGTCTGGCGCTGGCCATGGTCCGCCGCCACCGCCTCATCGAGACGTACCTTGTCCAGGAACTCGGTTACAGCTGGGACGAAGTCCACGACGAAGCCGAACTCCTCGAGCACGCCGTATCGGACACCTTTATCGAACGGATGGCAGCGAAGTTGGGCAACCCGGAGCGTGACCCGCACGGTGATCCCATTCCGACGGCGGACGGCGCCGTCCTGATGCCGGAGGCGCACCTGCTCGGTGAACTCGATCCCGGTCATACCGGCCGCATCATCCGGATTAGTGACGACAACCCCGACCTGCTCCGCTATCTTGCGGCAGAGGAGATCGACCTCGACGCCGATGTGGAGGTCATGGGGCGCAAGCCGTTCGGCGGGGCACTGGTGGTGCGGATCCAAAACGGAGGCAGGTCGCGGGATTACGACCTCGCGGACGAAATCACGGCCGCACTGTGGGTGCACACCGACCGGCCCCACGCCGGCTGCAGCCTCGGTGAAAGCCTCGGTGACCGCTGAGTGAAGCAGGGCGGGGTGCCTGAATGGCGCGCGTGGCTGGCCGTGGGCGCGGGAGGGCTTGTGGGAACCGAGTTGCGCTACGGCCTGGGGCTCGCGTTTCCGGACGCTGCCGGAGCCGTACCGTGGACCACGCTGGCCATCAACGTCGCCGGGAGCTTTGTCCTGGCTGCCCTCACCACTTTGTGGATGGCGCGCCCGCACACGGCGTTCTGGCTCCGGGCCGGTCTGGGCCCCGGGCTGCTGGGTTCCTTCACCACGTTCTCGGCAGTGGTCTTCTCGATTGACCACCTGTCACGGGCCGGGGAGCATCCCGTGTGGCTGGTCTATCTGGGACTGTCGCTGCTGCTTGGCCTGGGGGCTGCGGCCGGCGGCTGGCGGACGGGCCGGCTCGTGGCAGACCGGGTGGCATCGTGACCGGGGCGCTCCTGTGACCGGGGCGCTCCTGTGACCGGGGCGCTCCTGGTGGGAGTATTTGGTGTGGCAGGTGCGCTGCTGCGTTTCGCCGTCGACAGCTGGTTCGCCCACCGTACCCACCTTCAGACCATCGGCAGCACCGGCACACCGCGGCACTGGCCATGGGCCACGTTGGTGGTCAACGTCGTCGGATGCCTCATCATCGGACTGTCCATCGGCGTCACCGGAAAGCTTGGCATGGCACCGGAGTGGCAGACCGCCGTCGCTACCGGGTTTGCGGGCGGCCTGACCACGTTCAGTTCCTGGACCACTGCGACCGTGCGCCTCCTGAGTGAAGCACGGTTTGGTGCCGCAGCCCTCAACATCGGTGCCAATCTGGCCGCCGGCGCTGCTGCGGCGGCAGTGGGCATAGCCCTGGCTTCATAGGCGGGCTGCACCCTTGGCGTCGATGGCGAACGGCGTCCGGTTTGGCGCGGTCCCGTATTGTTGACTCTGATGATTAGCAGACGCGACGCGGCAATTGCCCTTGATGTACCGATGGAAATGGCGCAGCGCCATGGCATCCCCAAACGCCTTTCCGAGGCCGAGCTGGGCGAGATCCTGGACAACCCGCCGGCATGGCTGGTCCAGTCGCGGGCCAACCGCACCGGTAAGCGCCCCGTCTGGGTCCATTTGGAATGCGCCGTCTGCGGGTATGAGGAAGCTGCCCGGCCCAAGAAATGGTGGCCGGAGTTCACCTACGTTGTGTGCGAACATCACTCCCCTGCCGACGTGCCGAAGGCTCAGGCAGGCTTCATCAGGAGCGAATTCGACGGCGTCGGCACCCGCTTTGTGGGTATCGCAGACGTGCCCGCTCCGGCCTGATCCGGGGCATTTCCTTCCGCCCGGATAAGGCGTATTTTACGAAGTGGGACGTAGCCCGTCCCCCTGTCGTAAGGAGCACGCCATGCCGGACAAAACACCGCACCAGCAGCTGAACAAAAAGCCTGTTAAGACGATCAAGGAAAAACGGGCCGAGAAGAAGGCCAAGAATCCTGAAGGCGCACAGGATCCCGTGGCGCACCTGAAGAAGCGCCGGTAGCGGTCATCCGTTATCCGCCATTTCTTCCGGTACGGCCACCAAGTCCAGTTCCTTGCCGTCCCTCAGCACGCTGACCGGCAGCGGCTTGCCGATCGCATCAGCGAACAGCAGCTTTTGCAGGCTTTCAGCGTTGCTGACGGGGCGGCTTCCGGCTGTCATGATGATGTCGGCCGCCTGCAGGCCGGCGCGGTCGGCAGGGGATCCGGCCAGGACTTCCACCACTCTGAGCCCGTCCCGCTGACCGGTCCTGATCACGGCACTGGCACTCAGCCTGCTCGGAGTGCTCACCACGCCCAGATAGGCACGCCGGACGCGGCCGTCCTTCAGCAGCGCAGAAATGATCCGCCGCGTTGTCGAGTTGATGGGTACTGCCAGGCCCAGCCCGGCGCCAGCTACTGCGGTATTGATGCCCACGATCCGTCCGTGCGAATCAGCGAGTGCTCCGCCGGAGCTTCCCGAATTGAGTGCGGCGTCTGTCTGGATGACATCCTCAATCACCCGGCGGTTGCTGCCTTGCCACACCGGGATGGCCCGGCCCAGGCCGCTGACCACGCCCGCGGTCACTGAACCTGCCAGTCCGAGCGGGTTTCCGACGGCGATGACCAGCTGACCCACTCGCAGCGTTTCCGCGTCTCCGAACTGTGCCGGCGCCACTTTTGGCGCCCGTCCGCGGACCACTGCAAGATCGGACAACGGGTCCGCTCCCACCAGTTCAAGGTCCGTCCGGCTACCGTCGGCAAAAGCGGCATGGCCCTGATGGGTGCCTGCCACCACGTGCGAATTTGTCAGCAGGCAACCGTCTTCGGTGAACAGCACTGCCGAGCCCGCGCCCACACGGAAACGGCCGTTCCGCCGGTTGCTGGTCATCTCAATGGCCGCAACGTGCGGTGTGACGGTCTCGGCCACGCGCATCACTGTGGCCGAATACGCATCCAGCGCACCGTCGTCGTACTCTTCATTGCGGGGTTCACGGGCCGGTTCCATGGCGCACCTCCTGGCTGCCTGTGTTCAGTCCGGCCGCCGGATTTTGGTGCTGCCGGGTCCTATTGGGGACAACCACGGTTGGGGTTTCCGTAGTCCCGCGCCGGCTACGCCGTGGGTGAACAGATCCCTGCTGTGGACGGGTCGGGGAAGGTCCAACGGCGGCAGCCCCGAGCTGTTCCTAAGGGCTATTAAAACCAAAAGACCCGGACACAAGGTCCGAGTCTTCAGGCAATGTCTTGCGACATTTCAAAATGTGGAGATGGGGGGAATTGAACCCCCGTCCGATGTCGTGTTGTCAGGGCTTCTCCGGGCGCAGTTTGCGTCGGATTTTCTCGGCCCCGGCCACGCTGCAAACAGCTGGCCGATCCGGGCCCAGTCATCTAAGAGTCCCGCTCACCCCGATGACGGGGGTAAGCAGCAGTGGCTATCTAAATGACGCCAGGTTCCGGGGCAATAGCAACCTCGGGCTGACGGACTGTCTTACTGCTTAGGCAGCAAGAGCGAAGTCAGTGCGATCGTTAGATTTGGCACTTATTGTTTTGCAGACAGCGTTTACGAGATAATTCTGCATCCTCGGCCCGCTTCACCTGTCGCGACTAACATCGTCGAAACCGATCATCCCCGTATTTTGTTACCAAACCGGCTGGTAGGTGTGAACACCATCCCTGCCGGACTATCTATCATAACGCATGTCCCCCACAAATCATTCCAGCCTGACCGCCCGCTACCGGCGGTTGCGTTCCCGCATCGCGCGCAGTGCTTCCCGGTTGTCCTGCTGTTCCCGGAGCGTCTGCCGCTTATCGTATTCACGCTTACCGCGGGCAACGCCGATTTCCACCTTGGCCCGGCCGTCCACGAAGTAGAGCTGGAGGGGAACGATGGTAAAACCGGACTCCCTGACTTTGTGGGAGATCTTGATGAGCTCCTCCCTGTGGAGCAGGAGTTTACGCCGGCGCCGGGCTGCGTGATTGGTCCAGCTGCCCTGGTTGTACTCAGGGATGTGAATTCCCTCCATCCACAACTCATCGTTGTAGAAGGTGCAGAACCCGTCCACCATGGATGCGTGGCCTTCGCGCAGGGACTTCACTTCGGTGCCCATCAGGGCAATTCCGGCCTCATACGTGTCAAGCACGAGATAGTCATGCCGGGCCTTGCGGTTGGTGGCCACCACTTTACGGCCACTTTCTTTGGGCACGGTGGAACTCCTCAGTTCTTGGATCCTGGTTGGCTCCGGCCGGTCCGGCGCGGAGTCATACCAGTGTACGGCAGGCGCGGACTATGGTTACAGCAAGCGCATAGGGTCGACAGCAGCGCCGTTGAGCCATGTTTCGAAGTGCGCGTGGCAGCCGGTTGAGTTTCCGGTGCTGCCGGAGTAGGCGATGAGCTGCCCCTGCGATACCTGCTGGCCGTTCGAGACGACGATGCTGCTGTTGTGGTAGTAGATCGTGGTCAGGGAGTTGCCCTGAACGACACCGTGTGAGATCTTCACCCGCCAGCCGCCGCCGTCCGCGGAATTCCAGCCTGAGGAGAAGACCTCGCCCGCGGCCGCAGCGTAGACGGGGGTGCCGCAGGCAGCGCCGAAGTCGATGCCCGTGTGGACGTAGCCTCCCTGTCCGTAGAAGTCGATGGTGCCGGGCGGGGTTGAGCGCCAGCCGAAGCCGGAGGTGATGGGCACATCACCCGAGAACGGATGCCGTAAGCCAAAGGCCGACGGCGAACCGGTCACCGGTGCGTACGGTACCCGCGGAGGCGGGGCCTGTCCCTGCGCGGCGGCCTTGGCGGCGGCAGCCGCGGCTGCGGCTTCGGCGATCCGGCGCTGCTCCGCCTCCCAGGCTTCGCGGAGCCTGCGGTCGCGTTCGGCGATCTCGTTGGCTACAGCATTCTGGCTGGCCGAAACTGCAGCCATTTGGCTTTGGATGCCAGGCTTGGCAGCCTGGAGTTCCGCGTCGAGGCGTGTGGTGTCGGCGATCAGCTGATCAACCTGCGCCTTCTTCGCTTCAGCCTCATCGCGGGCGGCCTTTTCCCGTTCCAGGGCGGCATCGGCTTTGGCTTTGAGGTCCCTGATCTCGCCTTCGACAGCTTCAAGCCTCGCCTGTGAGTTCACGTTCGTGGCACTCTGTTGTGACAGTTTGTCCATGGCGGCGTTTTGGCTGCGCATTGCCTGGTCCGCAAGGTCCATGGTCTGGGTGAGGCTGCCGCCGTTGTTGGCCCCGAAGAACAGGGTCAGGTTCGATGGCACTCCCCCCGACTTGTACGCCTGGGTGGCGATCTGGCCGATCAGCTTTTTGGTGTCAGCAATCTTTTGCTTGTCCGCGTCGAGCTGCTGTGTGATCTTGGCTTTGTTCTGCTGAGCCAGGTCCACCCGCGCGGTCAGGGCTTCAACCTCCTTGACCGCACCCGCCACGCGGCCCTGGGCATCAAGGAGTGCCTGCTGGGCTCCGGGCAGCTGTCCCTGGTAAATCACCAGGTCCCCTGCTGCTTTCGCGATGCGGGAATCCACGAACTCCAGCGACTGCTGCACACGGGCCGCCTCGGCTTCGAGGGCGGCGCGCTTGTCGTCCAGCTCGTCGGCGTGCGCGACGGGTACTGACGCGCCGAGGCTGACCGCCAGGAGCAGTACCATAACGCTGCTCATCAAGCCGGTGCGGCGACGTGCCTGTGCCCGGACTGTGCCTGCCGGTTGTTCGGCCCGGTGGCGGGGCGCAGTTCGGTGCAATACGTTCATCAGGATTCCTTGGTCGGTTTGCACAGCCTAAACCTTCAAATATCTGCGCAAGGTCAAGAGAGACGAAATTCCAGCCAAAGATCCGCCAAGGATCAGCAGGGCCGGCGCAAGAATGAGGGTCTGTCCGGGCGAGATGAACGCGGTGTCGGGATACTGCTTGGACAGATACTCGCCGAGGAAGAAATGGGCAACGGCCCACAGCGTTCCGGAGGCCAGAGCCGCGCCAATGACGGCAGCGATCACGCCCTCGAGGATGAACGGCAGCTGGATGACCATCTTGGAGGCGCCCACCAAACGCATAATTCCGGTTTCCCGGCGCCGGCTGAAGGCGGAAAGGCGGATGGTGGTCGCGATCAGGAGGATGGCGCAAACGATCATGACGCCGGCGATGCTGACCGCCACGAGGGAGGCTGCGTTCATCGCTGAAAACAGCCTCTCCAGCAGCTGTCGCTGGTCGATGACCGTTTCGACGCCCGGCTGAGAGGAGAAGGTCTCGCTGATGATCTGATACTTCTCCGGATCCTTCATGTTGATCCGGAAGGAAGCCGGAAGCTGGTCCGGCGTGACCGAATCAACGATCGGTGAGTTGGAGAACTGGTCCTTGAAGTGCTTGTAGGCCTCTTCCTTGGACTCGAACTGGAAGTCGTTGACGTACTGGGCAACCGCGGGTGATTTCAGCAGGGTCTGCAGGTTTTCCTGCTGCTCGGGGGTGACGGGCCCTGTAGCGCAACCGGCCGCCGTCGAACCGTCACTGCAGAGGAAAATTGCCACCTGGACTTTGTCGTACCAGTAGCCCTTCATCTGGTTGATCTGCAGCTGCAGCATGCCGGCGGCACCCACAAATGTCAGGGACACGAAGGTGACCAGGATGACTGAGACCACCATGGAGACGTTGCGGCGCAGGCCGCTGCCGATTTCGCCGAGGATAAAGGCCAGCCTCATCGCGGTCCCTCCCCTTCACCTGGCTGGCGGTCCCCTGCGGCAGGCGGCACTTCGTCCCGGCCGCTGGCGTCCCGCAGCCTGCGTGACTGTCCCACCACGGGAATCATGGAGGTGTACAGTGCTTTGGCCTCGTCGCGGATGACGACGCCGTTCTTGAGCTCGACCACGCGTTTGCGCATCTCGTTGACGATGTCATCATCGTGGGTGGCCATGACCACCGTTGTGCCGTTCTGGTTGATCTTGTCCAGCACGCCCATGATCCCCATTGAGGTGGTGGGATCCAGGTTACCTGTGGGCTCATCGGCGAGAAGGATGCCCGGGCGGTTGACGACCGCGCGGGCAATGGCCACACGCTGCTGCTCGCCGCCGGAGAGTTCGTGCGGAAGGCGGTTTTCCTTGCCGTCCAGACCCACGGTTTTCAGGACCTCGGGCACTGTGTCGCGAATGACGCTGCGGCTCTTGCCGATGACTTGCATGGCGAAGGCGACGTTGGCGAACACGTTCTTTTGCGGGAGCAGGCGGAAGTCCTGGAAGACCACGCCGATTCCGCGCCGGAGCCTGGGCACGCGCCAGCTGGAGATCTTAGCGACGTTTTGTCCGGCCACGTAGACGGCACCGGACGAGGCCCGGTCCTCTTTAAGGACCAGCCGGAGGAAGGTGGACTTCCCGGATCCGGAAGCGCCCACGAGGAAAGCGAATTCACCTCGGTCTATTTCCAGGCTGACGTCGTCCAGCGCAGGCCGGGCCGTCTGGTCGTAGACCTTGGTGACATTATCGAATCGGATCATGGCCCTAATTACCCTGCAGGGCACCGCTAGTGCAGCCCAGATCTGCAGCCGGCGCGCGGGCATTCGTTTGGGGAATTAGAGGCCCCGGCCCCTTGACTATACGCAGTCCGTTTGCTGGATTTCGGGGGTTTCAGGGGTGTGTCGCGGGTTGGCGGCGGCGGTGCCGGACGGCCTGGGGCGGCCAGGTGCTATTTCGCGGCGTTGCGGTTGTCGGTCCGCCAGCGGATCCCCGCGTCGATAAAGTCGTCAATCTCGCCGTCGAAAACCGCGGACGTGTTGCCGACTTCGTGTTCGGTGCGGAGGTCCTTGACCATTTGGTAAGGGTTCAAGACGTAGGAGCGCATTTGGTCGCCCCAGGATGCCTTGACGTCTCCGGCGAAGGCCTTCTTCTCGGCGTCCTCCTGCTCCTTCTTCAGCAGAAGGAGGCGGGACTGCAGCACGCGCATGGCGGCTGCCCGGTTCTGGAGCTGGGACTTCTCGTTCTGCATGGACACCACGGTGCCGGTGGGGATGTGAGTGAGGCGCACGGCGGAGTCAGTGGTGTTAACAGACTGACCGCCGGGGCCCGAGGAGCGGAACACGTCCACGCGGATCTCGTTGTCCGGAATGTCGATGGAGTCCGTGGACTCGATGAGCGGAATGACCTCGACGGCGGCGAAGGAAGTCTGCCGGCGGCCTTGGTTGTCGAAGGGGCTGATCCGCACCAGTCGATGCGTTCCGGCTTCGACACTGAGTGTCCCGAACGCGTACGGCGCCTTGACTTCGAATGTTGCGGATTTAAGGCCCGCCTCTTCGGCATAGGAAGTATCCATTACCGTGGTGGGGTACCCGTGCCGTTCAGCCCAGCGAAGGTACATGCGCATCAGCATTTCGGCGAAGTCTGCGGCATCCACTCCACCGGCTCCGGCCCGGATGGACACTACTGCCTCGCGTTCGTCGTACTCACCTGAAAGCAGCGTCACCACTTCCAGTTCCTTAAGGGACTTCCGGATCGACTCAAGTTCGGCGGCCGCTTCGCCCATGGAGTCGGCGTCGTCCTCGTCCTGGCCGAGTTCCACCAGAACTTCCAGGTCATCAATCCGCGAGACCAGCTTGTTCAGCCGTTCCAGCTCGGACTGCCTGTGCGAGAGCCGGGAGGTGATCTTCTGGGCGGCGGCAGGATCATCCCACAGGTCAGGCTCTCCAGCTCGTTCGCTCAGTTCGGCGATGTCTTCCTTCAGTGCCTCGACATCGCTGACGCGTTCGATGGAGTTGTATGTGGCGCGAAGGGCGCGGATTTCTGCGGAAAAATCAATATTGGCCATGGTCGTTTAAGCCTACGCTATGCGGCCGGGAGTGCCGGGTACCCGGCCGGTTCGCAGCAGCGCCTCACCTGCTGAGACGGGAACGCGCGGTGGATGCAGCTTGGATCCGGATCCCGTCCGGCACTAAAAAATTCACCACAGGCGGATGGACCATGGCACTGAGCACGACTACAGCGGTGGAACCGTCAGGGCTGCCGGTCGCCTGCGTCACGGCCAGCCCGTCGAAGCGGGCTGACGCCGGGGAACGGGCGACGAAGTCCGAGGCCACATTGCGGACGCGCTCGGAACCGAGGAAGGCCGAAGGGCTTCCGCCCGCTCCCCCAACCTCACCCAGTGTGTAGCTGTCCGCGGCAGCAAGCGAGGCGCCGTCGGCCAAGGACAGCAGCCTCTTGTGTTCGAGATAGACGCTGGAGATTCCGATGACGACACTGACCACAAGCAAGGCGAGCGTCACGTAGCCGATAATCATCACGGTCATTTGTCCGTCTTGTGTTGGCGGGTCAAGGCTGGTCGCGGTGGCTCCGCTCGGAACCGTCCCGGAGGCAGTGGGAGTGTTCATGCTGCCGTCACCTGAACCTGCCGACCAGCTGAGTGGATGATGCTTCAACTTCACTGGCCTCTAGCCTGAAGTCTTCGTTAAAGGGTACGAATGGCAACGCCACGCTCAGATTCACAGTGACTGTCACTGCCGTTCCAGCGGCTTGGCAGTCCGCGGGATCGCATCGCGTTGAGACGCGGGCCGCCGTGGTGTCATGACCGAAGTCTGCGAGGGCGAGGAGTACGGCCTGCTCGGCTGCGGCCTGCGCTGAATCGGCGTTCGGCTGGGCAACAAAGACCTTTGCGGCTTGGTCTGCAGCACCCACTACCGCAAAGGATGCGCCCTGGATTTGGCCCACAGTGATAATGAAATACACCAAAGGCACCATCAGGAGCAACGCCAGAAACGTGAACTCAACGACGGCACTCCCCTCTTCCCTGTCCTCCTCGCCTAGGGCCACTTGTAATCTCCTGCTGAGACGGATCCAGGCGTATGCGCGGGACCGGCGATCTTTACGGCTGGATGGCGGCATGGCCCTTTACCTCCAGAAGGTCCCGCGGGCCGATTAGCCCGATGACGGGCATCGGCGCCCTAATGGTGATCTCGAGGGTTCGCATGCCTTGAAACATCACTTCGGCGGTGCTGATGTCCTGAGCGAATTCGCCGTTCAGCGACGTGCCGATCAGGTGGGCAGCGCGTTCCTGCGCGTCGCTGGCGCCGCGGTCTGCGAGTGTTCCATAACGTGCGCCGGACGCCGCCGCATCAATCAGGGTGTTGCGAACGTGCAGGACCAACGCCAGTTGGATGATGCCCAGGAAGAACATGGTGAGCAGGCCGCCTACCAGGACAAAGTCCACTATGGCGGATCCTCGTTCCGCCGCGCGCCGGTCGCCTCCCGCGACGGGAGAAAACCGACCGGAACTGCCGGGGCCAGCGACGAGCATGCCTTAGTTTCCGACCTTCTCCATGGCCTGATTAAACATCGCTTCCAGGGCCGGTCCCGCCAGGGCGAGCAAGGCCGCCACAAGAACGGCGGACATCAGCGTGATCATGACCCAGCCGGGGACGTCGCCCCGTTCAGGATGGTCAGTTGAATGGCGTCGCCGTTCGTCAGCCGTAGGCTCCGCGGCCCGGGGATGGATCGGCTTCCGGGAGCGGCGTCTCGATCGCACTGCAGGGCTGTCGCACGACCCGAAGCCGGCCAGCAAGGTAAGAAATAACAAGCTGATGGAAAGTCCCAGTTTTTTCATTTCGGTCCCATTCTGTAAGTGACGCGGCGATCGAGTAGGCAAAGCGTCGTGGTTGATATCTGACAGTTGAGTAACAGTCATGGCTACAGCCCCAGGCTTATGGCAGCGATGCCCGGGAACACTGCGAACACCACGGTTAAGGGAAGGACCCCGAAAACGAGAGGTATCATCATGGCGATTTCTTTCTTGCCGGCCGATTCCATCAGGTCCCGTTTTGCCGTGTCCCGGACATCTTGGGCCTGTGCTCTCAGGACATCAGCCAGAGGTGTTCCACGCTCCACCGCGACGACGATGCCATCGACAAATCGCACGAGCGGGCCAAGGTCTGTCTGGGCGGAGAACTCCTGAAGCGCTTCAACCAGGGGTTTGCCCGCCCTGGTCTCAGCGAGGATCTTGGAAAATTCCTTGGCCAGTTCCCCGTTTGCACTGCGGCAGACGCGATCCAAGGCTCCCGTCGCGCTCTCTCCGGCACCGACAGCAAGCGCCATCAGCTCTGCCAGGCTGGGAAACTCAGCCATCATCCGGGCCTGACGCCTGCTGATCTGGACGCCCAACCAAAAGTCCCTGAGGAGGAATCCGCTAAGGCCGCTCCCCAGTACGGCCACCACCGCAAGGAACGGACTAAAGCGCCCGGCCGCAGCGGAGAGAACTACCAGTGCCAGCGCTGTCACAAACGCGGCGGCCGCCCAGAGCAATTGTTCTGCCCGGAAATCGACTGGCGATTTATTGATTCCGGCCTGCGCCAGCCGGCGGATCAGTGCTCTTGACCCAAGGTTGAGCCTGCCGAGGGCTGTGAATCCATCGTGAAGCAGCGGACGCACGATCCGTTCCAAAGGACCGAAAGGAGTGGCGTTCTGGCTACTGGGCCGGAGCAGCCGGGATTCAAGGTTCTGCGACTTCAACTGCGGTTCAATGCGCTCTACGAAGGTGAGGGGACGCATGAATGGCAACCTGACGAACACCAGCCACAATCCAACGCCGAGGACTATGCCGCAAACCATAGCTGCTGCCAGCTGGCCACTCATCGGAGCACCCGCTGATCCTGGGGAAGGGCGCCGATGCGCAACATGATGGAGTAGCAGACGAGGGAGACCACCAAACCGCCCAGGAGGACTCCTGCCCCCATGGGTGTGTTGTAAGCGTTGACGGCTTCCGGGCGGGTGGCCAAAAGGAGCATGACAATCCAAGGTGCCGCAACTGCCAGCCGGGCGGCGTTGACTGTCCAGGACTGCCGGGCCTCCAGTTCGCTGCGGGTTCTGGCGTTCTCGCGAAGGAATTCGGCAAGTGTGCCCAGTAGCTTACCCAGGTCTGAACCGCCCACCTCGCGGGTCAGTCGAAGGGCCTCGATGATCCGGTCCGCGACAGGATCCGCCAGGCGGTCCTTGAGCCTGTTAAGAGAGCCCTCAAATTGGCCCCCCGCACGGTAATCGGCGCCGAAGTCCCGGAATATGTGGCGGAGTTCTTCCGGCCCGTTTTCTCCCAGCTGGATGAGAGCCTCGGGCAGGGAAAGACCGGCGCGGATGGCAGATCGAAGATGATCCACCACGTCCGGCCAGAGCTGGCGCAACACAGCAGTCCTCTTATGCGCGCGCCAGCGCACGACACTGATGGGAAGCCAAGCGCCAAACAGCCCGAAACAAACGGACATGGGCCACGACCTGGAAATTAGGACGAAGACCAGCGCCACAAAAATGCCAAGCCCCAAACAGGAGGCGACGAGTCCACCGGCAGTGACTTTCTCGATCCCGGCGGCAGCCAGGAGGTCACCGATGCGGCTGACCCTCGGTCGACGCTTCACCAACGTTGGCTTTTCCCAGAACGACCACCAGATAAGAAACAGACCCGTGCCGGCAAGCACCCCGAATAGCGGCGCCATCAGCGCGGCTCCAGCAGCGCCGCGACGTCATAGCCTGCCCGGGCGAACTTTTCGGCAGCCGGCATCGCGCTAGCCCGCGGCTGCAGTTGTCCGTCCGCCAGCGCGAAGACCATTGACGACTCGATGATGCCGTTCTCCACTCGCTTGCCGAGAGAGAGTATCTCGGTAACTTGCCTTCGCCCGTTGGCGTGCCTGCTGCAGTGCACCACAAGGTCGATGCAGGATGCCACCGTTGGCACGACGAACGCCGAGGAGATATTCTCGCCGGCCAGCAGAGGAAGTGTACAAATTTTCGTCACGGCGTCACGCGCAGAGTTCGCATGAACGGAACACATCCCTGGCAGGCCACTATTTAAGGCGATCAGCATGTCCAGGCTCTCGGCCTCGCGAACTTCTCCCACCACAAGACGGTCCGGCCGCATCCGGAGCGCCTCTTTAACCAGCCTGCGCAAGGGAATCTCCCCTTCGCCTTCGAGATTGGGCTGGCGGCATTGGAGACCCACCACGTCCCGAAGCGGAAACTGGAGTTCAAAGATCTCTTCAACGGTGATCACCCGCTCGCGGCTGCCGATGCTCGCCGCCAGACAGTTAAGCATGGTGGTCTTGCCCGCCTGGGTGGCGCCAGAAACAAGAATGTTCAGTCCGCTGGAAACGGCCGCGCCAAGGAACCGGGCGGACTGCGGCGTCAGAGTCCCCAACTCGATCAGGTGCTCAAGGCGGCTGGCCTTCACCACAAACTTGCGGATGTTCACTGCCCAATGGCGGCGGGTAACATCCGGAATGACAACGTGGAGCCTGGAGCCATCGGGCAGGGCAGCGTCGACGAAGGGCGATGACATGTCCAGGCGACGGCCGGAGCTCTTCAACATGCGCTCCACCAGATCGCGCACTTGCTGTTCGGTGAGGCTTAAGGACGTTAGTTCCGACTCGCCGTCTCTCGCGACATAAATTTCGTTGGGCGCGTTTATCCACACTTCCTCGATGGAGGGATCATCCAGGAGCGGCTGTAGCACGCCGAAGCCTGCAACAGCATCGAAGACAAACCTCCGTGCGGTCTCCAGCGGACCAATCGGAGGCAGCGGACCCATCAGGGCTCGCTCGTCGTAATCGCTGACCGCCGCATCCACCAGGCGGCGGACCTCGCCGGCCTGACGCATCGGGTCCAGGCCCCGACGGCGGATCAGTTCGCGGACTTCGTCTTCCACGATGCGCACGGCATCCATAAGTTCCCCAATACAACTGCCGCCCCCGGTGGAGGCAGTTCAACTGGGTACAGCCTAGGGAAGGTGAAGCATCAAGCCAAGTCAAATTTGGCCGGTTGTGGATAACGGTGGGGCTTCATTCATACGCGAAATGCTCAGAGTGTGCGTACGCCTGGGTTCTGCACATCTGGATAGCGTTCCCCTCCCGCACAGGTAGCCAGCAACTGGTAATACAGGTATTTCCTACTCTGGCCGGGCAGTTCAGGTGAAGGTTAGGGTAACGGCACTGCGCGAGTGCGGATCTTGGAGCCTGTGATCGCCGATGGCGAGGGTAACTGTCGGGCCAGCTAGTTCCGTCCGCCAACATCAGGTTCCTCAAGGAGCGAGTGCGAGATGGAAATTATAAATAGAGTCAGTTTACTGGGTAACGCTGTACGGCATGATGTCGCGCGTTTCCTGCGACCTCGTTGGGTGGCCAGAAGAGCCGGAAAACGACCGCCGGGAAGATGGTTTGCGGTTCCGCTCGCTTTTGTTCTGACCCTTGGGGGAACGTCTCTTGCGACTATACCGACTGCCCATGCCGCGACTGGTGGGATGATAAGTGTGACGTTCGATGATGGTTGGGCCAGCCAGTTCAACAACGCGCTGCCCGTCCTGAACAAATACGGCGTTCCGGCCACGATGTACATCTACACGCAAGCCATTAATGGTGTACCGGATTACATGACGCAGGCCCAGATCCAAGCGTTCGCCGACCGCGGCGACGAGATAGCGTCCCACACCGTCACCCACGCGGACCTGACCACCCTGACGCCTGCTCAGCTCGATACCGAGCTTTCGCAGAGCAAGGCCACGCTGCAGCAAATGTTTGGTCCCTCCGCCGCGATTGATTTCGCTTCGCCCTACGGCGCGTACAACCCGACGACCACGGCTGCGGTGAAGAATTACTACGCCACGCAGCGCAACACAGATGGTGGATTCAACGCCGCAACCGGCTTCGATCCATCTAACATCCTTGTGCAGAACGTCGATTCCACGACAACGGCTGACATCATGCAAAAGTGGGTTAACGAGGCCAAGACCACCAATACCTGGCTGGTACTGGTGTACCACGAAGTAGGAGCCAGCATCGGCTTGGATATCTACCACACGGACACGGCTGTGCTCGATGCTCACATGGCGGCCGTAAAGAACAGCGGCCTGCCCATGGTCACCGTCCGCCAGGGTGTCGAGGCGATAACCGGGACTGCTCCGCCGACGGGAACTGCCGGCGGCTCCACCGCAATCACCCCGACCCGTTTCCTGGACACGCGTTTGTCGTCGGGTCCGGTGCCGGGCGGCGGTACGGTGTCGTTCCAGGCTAGAGGGCTGAATGGTGTTCCCGCAGATGCTTCCGCGGTGGTGGTGAACCTGACGACTACCCAAACCCAGTCGGCGGGGTTCCTGACCGCCTATGCCTCGGGTGCCGGGAAGCCGAACGCGTCGAACGTGAACTATGGACCCGGGCAAACGATACCGAATCTGGCCGTGGTCCCGGTGGGACCAGACGGTAAGGTCACGATCGCCAACACTTCGTCAGGCTCCGCGCAGGTCATCGCCGACGTCTCGGCCTACTACCGCGGTGGAACGCCCACGGCGGCAGGTGCCTTCGCCCCGCTGGCACCGACACGGTTCCTGGACACGCGCTCATCGTCCGGTCCGGTCGCCTCGGGCGGGAAGGTGTCGTTTCAGGTCGGCGGCGTTAGTGGGATCCCCGCCAACGCTTCAGCCGTCGTGGTGAACCTGACCGTAACCGAGCCGACTTCGGCAGGCTACCTCACCGCCCACGCCTCCGGATCAGCGAAGCCGGGTACGTCGAATGTGAACTACGCCGGCGGGCAGACCGTGCCGAACTTGGCCGTGGTCCCGGTGGGACCCGACGGCAAGGTGACGATTTCCAACACCGAGACCGGATCCGGGTCAAGCGCGCAGGTCGTCGCCGATGTCTCTGGGTACTTCCTGCAAGGGGCTCCCACCGGCTCGGGGACGTTCGGGCCGGTCAATCCCGCCCGCGTCCTGGACACCCGCAATTCGTCCGGCCCTGTACCGGCCGGTGGTACGGTCTCCTTCCAGGCCGCAGGAGTGGCCGGGGTGCCGGCGAACGCAGCCGGAGTCTGGGCCAACCTCACCGTCACCCAATCGACTTCCGCCGGCTACCTCACCGGGTATGCCTCCGGAAGCGCGAGGCCAGGCTCCTCGAACGTGAACTACGCCACCGGACAGACTGTCCCTAACATGGCGTACCTGCCCATCGGGCTGGACGGGAAGGTCACGATCGCGAACACTGAGATCGGCGCAGGCTCAACAGTCCATGTGATCGCCGACATCGCCGGATACCAACTCAAATAACAGCTGAAGTCTCAAATAACACCAGCTGAAGTGGCCCCGCCTGACGCCGTCAGACAGGGCCACTTCACGTTCTGTTCGAAGCTTGCATTCAGCTAAAAGAAGATCCGCACTGACGGGGCGGATCCCACGCAGCCAACGATGGTAATTGTCTTGGCTGGACCGGGCCACAGAGCGGATGCCCCTTCGGTACGAGCACTCTAAACCCGGCGGACCTCGTCGCGCCGACATCAAGAAACTGGGCCGGATCCCTACAGGCGACGGGCGCCGCGTCATTAGCCGGACCCCTGGCAACTGGGCAAAAGCGCACCGCCGCCAACAGGCGCCCCGACTACGCCTATCTGCGTAGCACGGTCTATAACCATTCCGCGTTCGCCGACACCGAGATCCTGCCGACGAGAAAAAGGGTTCAAGACGCTCTGGATCCAACGATCAAGCCCAAACGAACCCGACCTACCGGGCACGACCAAGGGCAAAGTTGAACGGTTCAACCACACCATGCTCGGCGCGCCTCGCCCGGCCCATTGGTTCAGCGGCCGGGAGTGTTACCGCGTTCCAAGCCTGCCTGCACCTCTACCATCACAGCCGAGGCCCCAGGTAAATCAAGGGTCAGCCGCCCACACCAAGCCCGGGACCACCCGCCGTGGGTAATACATTTAGGGAGCGAGCAGCGCTCCAACCGCTCACTTGCGTATGTGTGGTACAGGGCAAGATCACCACAGGATCACCATGGGTATCACCAGCACCACTGTTTCCACCAGCAACACGGTGCTAAGGTGAGCGCGTTAAGCGTCAATCACCTGGCCGGCCTGTTCCTGGGGAACTTGCCCGAACAGCAACCCCTATGAGGGCTCTTGGGAGCGCCTCATTGTCTCCGGAGCCAATATGAAACGGAACCCGTCTCAGTCCCGTAGCCCACTCGTCAAGTCCCTCTGGGCTGCCCTCTTGGCCGTCTCGCTGATGGGTGGGCCGGGCCTTTCCGGGGTCGCGTCCGCGGTGGAACCGGGTCCGACACCGACGCCGCCCCAGGCGTCAGCTTCGCAGTCCCAACCCCCTGCGGCGCCCACACCTCCGGCGTCGCCAAGCGCAAGCCCGGCTCCTGCCCCCACAGCATCCTCCCAGTCCGCAGCCCAATCAATTGCCCCTACGTCGGCCGCGACGCAAACAATGGCCGAAGCTGCCGGGGCCGGCGGGGCGGAGATGGGTCAGCGTTCAAAACGGGTAACAGCCGCGTCCCCTTCGTCTGCGATTCAAAAACTGAGTACCGAGTCATTCAGCGCCGAAGGTACATGGATGCCGACCTTTGGCGTCCAGGGGCTGGACGTCAGCGCCCACCAGCCCAGCGTTGACTGGAAGCAACAATGGAACATGGGTGCTAGGTTCGCGTATGTAAAAGCCTCTGAAGGCAATTACTACACCAATGAGCTCTTCAACTCGCAGTATCAAGGCTCTCGCAGCGTCGGGATGCTCCGCGGCGCCTATCACTTCGCCATCCCCAACTGGTCTTCCGGCGCGGATCAGGCCCGATATTTCGTTGCCAACGGGGGAGGTTGGTCCGCTGACGGATACACCATGCCGCCTGTTCTTGACTTCGAGTTCAACCCCTACGAGGGCCGCACCATAAATGGCTTCTATTTTGGCAACACCTGCTACAACATGTCCCCCGCCCAGCTCAGTTCCTGGGTGCGAGACTTTGGAAACACCATGCAGTCATTGACGGGCAGGCTCCCGGTTATCTACACCAACACAAGCTGGTGGAATCAGTGCCTGGGCAATCCTGCCGGCTTCGGAGACTTTCCGCTGTGGACCGCGGCTTATCCTAGCTCGGCCACAAACAATGCCGGGCCAGTACCTACCGGAAGCTGGGACAGCTACAGCATATGGCAGTACAGCAGCACAGGACCGTTCGCCGGAGACTCGAACGTGTGGAATGGCGATTACGCTTCACTGCAGCGATTTGCAGGCGCCGCTTTTCCGACGGGAAGCTTTGACGACCTTGCGGTGGAGCGCGGTAGCAGCGAAGTCGCCCTCAGGGCGCGCGGGTGGTCGGTTGACCTTGCCAACATTCCCGCTTCCAATCAGACGCACGTCTATGTAACCGCTCCCGACGGAGTCACCACCGGTTACGCCTGGACGGCAAATACTTCCCGGCTCGATGTGAATCAAGCATTCGGCTACGGCGCCTCGCATGGGTTCGACGGTCGCATAACCATAACCAAATCTGGAACCTATAAGGCATGCGCCTATTCCATCGGCTCCTTCGGCAATACAGCCCTCGGGTGTAAAACGATTGTTGCTACGGGCGTCGCAGCACCCACTGGATCATTTGACAGTCTGGGACAGGTCCGTTCAGCAGACAAGGTCTCGCTGCAGGTCAGGGGCTGGGCGGTTGACCTGGCCAATCCTGCTGCTGCTACCTTCGCTGACGCTTACATCACCGGGCCGGATGGAAGCACCACGGGTTATCGTCTCACCGCAAACACATCGCGCCCGGACGTGGATGCTGCAACCGGGCTCGGCACCAACCACGGCTTCGACACCCAAATAAAGGTATCGATAGCCGGGACGTATTCAGTTTGTGTCCACTCGATTGGAATAAATTTCAACACTCCATTGGGCTGCAAAAAATTCACGGTGGAAACCAATCCTGCACCGATAGGTTCCTATGACACTGCAGGAGTTGTGCAGGCACCTGGATCCGCGCGGCTTCAAGTCACCGGTTGGACACTGGACCGCGCCGTGCCCGGGACGAGCACTCCCGTGCACATCTATGTGCACTCGCCCGATGGTTCCACCGCAGGATATGCCTTCACGGCAGGCCAGCCCCGCCCCGACGTTAACCAGGCGCTGGGCACAATTGGAAACCACGGGTACAACGTACAGATCGATATCGACAGGACGGGCACTTACACGGTTTGCGCCTACGCGATACCACTCGCGCCGCTCGCAGCGGGCAACACTACGCTGGGGTGTAGCGCTGTAACTGTGGTACAGACGCCAGGTCCGACGGGATACCTGGACAGTGTGAAAGTCCGGACGTTGAACGGACAAACTAGCCTTCTAGCTGACGGTTGGACCTTTGACCCCGCCGTTCCCGGCACTTCTAACCCAGTACATATCTACGTGACCTATCCAGACGGAACCCGCAAGGCGTACCCCTTCACAGCCGACCGCTCGCGACTGGACGTCAACCAGGCATTCGGAATCACTGGAAATCACGGGTACTCCGCCGCCTTACCTCTGACTCAACGAGGACCCTATAGTGTCTGTGCCTATGGAATCACCATTGCCGAGTTCGGCGCGGGAAACCCTCTCCTGGGCTGCAAGTCTCTGACGTTCTGACGTCTTAGCGGGCATCGGCGAACTCCTGTACACGACTAGCTGCTTTGGCCCCCATAGAGCCGGACCCGCTAGGGTTGTACCGGTAAAGGTTGCAAATGTTGCGAAAGGGTTCTCGTTGCGCCGTTGGTCAAAGCATGCAGTAGTCGCCGGCGGCCTTCTCATTAGCGTCCTGGCTTCCGGTTGCTCGCACAGCAATGCCGGAAACGAAGTGCTGGGTGCTCTGACGGCAATCGGCAGCCCTGTGCAAAGCGAACCAATCGCGGCCTGGAGCAACGCCTGGAGGAAGAAGAACACGGCCACCTCCCTGAACTACTCGCCTGACGGATCTGCTGTCGGAGTGACGGCACTCGCAACGGGCCAGGCATACTTCGCTGCGCTGGACTCACCCCTTTCATCTTCCGAACGGATGCGCACAACAGCCTCCTGCGGGCCCGACGGCGCGTTCTCCGTACCCGTCGCCATCACGTCCCTGGCGGTTGCATTCAATATGCCAAGCGTCACCGGGCTCAAGCTGTCGCCCTCGGTCCTCGGAGGCATATTTTCGGGCAAGATCAGGCGGTGGGACAACGAAGCAATCGTCGCGATAAACCCGGGTGCGAAGCTTCCGAAGGCGGACATAGTTCCCATCGTGGCTACGGAGCCGTCCGCGCTCTCCCTGGCCGCTACCGAATATCTGGCTTCTGGGCAGAGTTGGTCTTCCGAAAAGACCAACTCCATGCCGGTTCCCGAGAATGGCGTCGAGGTCAGGAAGTACAAGGATCTTTCACAGAAAGTCAACGACACAGCCGGGGCCATTGCCATCATGGACGTCGCTTCTATTGGTAGCAGGTTTGATACCGCTCTGCTGTCCTTTGGGGGAGATTTTATTCGGCAGTCCAAGGACTCTGTAGCGCTTGCCAATGCCGAAGGCACTGTAGCCGAAGACTCAAACGGCGTCACGTTCTCGTTGCCGGCCAACAGTTCCTACGGCTATCCATTTGGGATGGTCAACTATCAGGCTTTTTGCAACAACTACGACAATGAACAGCTTGCCAAGCTCGTCAAGTCATGGGGACTCTTCGTAGTCGGCTCCGAGGGGCAGATCGCCTCAATGTACTTCGGAAGTGTCAGTTCCCCCAGCCAGGCCGCACTTCAAAAATCGGCTCAAAGGATAGAGAAAATAGAGGCAAAAGGTTGAGCAGCACCGGAGCCGGGGTCCAGAAAGAAGATCCTAAACAGGGGACGCCCGACCGTCGTTCAAGAATCACGGCCGCGGGAAGCGCCCTCTTCGCCGACACCAGGGCTGGGATGCGTTTCTTCCTGCCTGTGTTTGCCCTGCTATCAACGCTGATCACTTTGTGGATCCTAGCGACGCCGCTGATGGCTTACCCTGACGAACCGGCGCACACCATCAAAGCGGCGGCAGTAGCACGTGGACAGTTTTTCCCTTCTCCGGGCCAGTCATTTGGCCATGGCGTCCACGTTAAGGTTCCCTCGTATATTGCCAACGTTGAATCGCAGATGTGCTTTGCCTTTTTCAAGGACAGAACGGCGGATTGTGCGCCTAAAATTCCCCTCGACGACACCACTGACACCATTGGTGTAACTTCGGCCGGCCTGTACAACCCGTTGTACTACTGGCTGGTCGGGTTGCCCAGTTTGTGGTTGACCGGCGCACCGGCAATATATGCCATGAGAATTGCAAGTGGGCTTCTGTCCGCTGCTGCGTACGCGGCGGCATTCACTGCACTCTCACGGCTACGGAGACCGCAGTGGCCGCTGATTGCTGCTACTGCTGCCGTGACGCCCATGGTGCTGTTCCTGGCCAGCGGGATAAATCCGAACTCACTGGAAGTAGCGGCTGCCACGGCTGCTTTCTGCGGTCTTGTATCCATCCTCGATAATTCCAACCAATTACGCAGGGCCCGGCCCGGCGTGGTCGCCGTTGGATTGGCTGCTGCCACGCTGGCTAACACACGCAATGTTTCGCTGCTCTGGTTGCTGTGCGGGGGCGTAACAGCCTTCATGTTTTTCCGGCGGCATCATATCGCCCGGATATTCCGGGATCGAGCCGTGCTCATAGTGTGCGCGATAACCGCCATTGGTTTGGTTTTGGGCATTGCATGGAATTTCCTCATGCTGAGGGCGCCGGCATCGGCAGGAGAAGCTCCTTTGGGGATATCCAATTTCAACGGAGAAGTACGGCCCTACAACGCATTCCTAACCATGATGGATCGAACATTCGACTACGTAAGTCAATACATCGGGGTTGCCGGATGGCTTGACACCCCAATGCCCCAAGGGGTGTACATGTTTTGGAACATGGTCCTGATCGCCATGATGCTCCTCGCTTTCACAGTCCGCCCATACCGGCTCCAGCTTGGGTTCTGGGTTGCACTTGGACTGTTGGTGGCAGTCCCGGCGTTCGTTCAGGCCGCTATCGTCAACACAAGTGGCATGATCTGGCAAGGACGCTATAGCCTGCCTATCTTTATCATTGCAACCATCTCGGCAGGACTAACACTCAGGACGAGGAAGTTCACAGGTTTCAGTCCTTCACACCAGCGCTTGGGGCGGGTCCTGATCATCGCGGCTTGTGTCTCGCACGTTTATGCGTATCTCTACGCGCTAAGGCGCTATGTTGTCGGACTTCCTGATGCGGGAAACTGGCAAACCATGTTCACGGTACCGTCATGGCAGCCACCGCTGTCATGGGAAGTGTTGACGGCACTTTTTGCTGCAACAGTTCTTGCGGGTGGCGCCTATTTTTATAAGTTCCTTTTCCCCGACAAACAGCTGTTCCCCAGCTTCTCAAGGGCCCGTAACAGAGTCCTTCTCATGTTGAAGCGCGGCACGTAGACCGGGCCACCGCTGGCAGGACTCCTCTTGACGAGGTCGAAGTTCCCAGTCTTGGCGGCCGCGGAAAACGGATCCCGGTGCTGGAGGTGTCATGGCATGGCCTGTTGCCGCGCTGGGAAATCCCCCAACTTCGTCCGCCGTGCGTACCATCACCGGTGATAAGCGCCCTGCGCTGGCCGTTTGACTGGCGGCTGGTCTCCCGGGCCATCTTCCAATATATGGCAAAGAACGACTTCGACGGGGTGACTTGGCGGAAAGGCCCCACCGAAGGCGTTGGGCCCGGGTTGTTGGCCGTGACAAGCCACACCGACGCTCATGGCATACCCGTGTGCATGGAAAGCGGCCGAGACCCTGGCAGACTTCCCCTGGTCAGCACCCGGGGAAGTGTTCGCGATACGCCAGATCAGGCGCAGGTCCGCACCGCCCGCCGCAGTGTGCGGCGAAACCACGGTCGCCCACGTCGCTACCTGGATCATCGCCGAGCTGCGCCAGCGGCAATTCACCTCGTTGCCGGAGCTCAGGGCCGCCATCATCGAGCGGGTGGCAGCCTACAACGCGGAGCCGTTCCAATAGCGGCCCGGGTCCAGAGCCACCGTGTTCGCAGCCGAGGAACAGCCCCTGCTGACGGGCTTGCCGGCGGCGGCCTACGAGATCAGCAGATGGGCCTACGGACGCCGGGTCGGCCGGAACGGGCACGTGGTCTGGGAGAAGAACTACTACTCCGTGCCCTTCGCCAATATCGGTACCAAAGTAGACCTGCGGATCACCGACCGGGTAATTTAGGCATACCAGGGGAGCGAACGGCTGACCAGCCACCTGCTGCTGCCCGAGGACGCGGCCAACGAGTACCGCACCAACGACGCCGACCTGCCCGCCGGCGAGAAATACCGGCAATGGGACCCGGCCCGGGTGCGGTAATGGCCCGGACGGATCGGCCCGGCAGCGATGACCGTGATCAACCGGATCTTCGAGTCCGTCCCGGTCGACGAGCAGGGCCTGGACGCGGCACTGTCCGTATTGCGGCTCTCCCGGCGTTACTCGGCCGAACGGGTCGAGGCAGCCTGTCGGCTTGCGCTGGCAGGCCGGGTCCGGTCCCCGCGGTATGCGCATCTGCAGCCGATCCTGGCCACAGAGCAGAACAAAGCCGCCGGGCTCAGGCCACCACGGGATGAACCGGACAAACACGGCGGATACGTGCGCGGCGCCGAATACTACGCAGGCGGTGCCAAGTGAGCGGGATCGATATCGAAACCAAACGCAAGCTCCGTGAGATGGGTGCCGCCCCCATGCTGGAGGCCATCGAGGCCCAGGACGAGACGCTCGTGCTCGGCATGGCCTTCGAGGAACGGCTCCGGCTGGTCGTCGACGAGGCCCACTCCGGGTTCAACCACGCCAAGGTCGAAGGACTGATCCGGCGGGCCGGGCTACGCTACCCGGGCGCAGACCTGCGCCGGCTCGACCTCGTGGACGAGCGTGGTCTGGACCGGAACGTGATCGCCCAGCTCGGCACGTGTTCTTTCATCGAACGACAGCAGAACGTCGTTTTTCAGGGATTCACCGGATCCGGGAAGTCCTACCTGGGGTGCGCTCTGGCCAAGCAGGCCTGTCAGCACCGGATCCGGGCCCACTACGTCCGGATGCCCGACCTTGAGGAAGCCTGGGCGCTGGCGAAGGACAAACCACAGGGACAAACCAAATTCCTGAACAAGTGCGCGGCCTTCACCCTCCTCGTGATCGACGAATGGCTCCTCGACCACCCCGACGAGGGCATGCGCAGCATGCTCCTGGAACTGCTCGAGCGCCGGTACGACACAGCATCAACCGGGTTCTGCACCCAGTACGCCAAGAAAGACTGTCACCAGCGGCTCGACTCCGGGGTCCACGCCGATGCGATCATGGACCCCATCGTACACAACACCATCTGGGTCGACACCGGCAACCACAACATGCGCCAACACGCCACCATGAAGCACTAACAAAACGTCGGTGGGAGCCGGTGGCCCCCACAACCACGGCCACTGGCCCCCATCGGCAATATCAATGGCCCCAAAAGGCAAGATCGAGTGGCTTCCAAACCTTCAAATACTCACTCCTGAGAAGTGGAGCCCGAATGGCAGCATGAGCAAACATCTCAGCTGACCATTCCCCGGGAACCGTGAAGAGATACAAGCCGACAAACCTCGGATCAACAGGAGCTGGAAACCGAAACAAAACTCCTCGCCTACGCCGTCCGGATGGCCGCAACACCGCACCAACGCTGGCGAGGGAAATCCGGACCAACATTGGCTATACCGCCGGCGAGGACAAAGCTCACACCCTGAGCCCGCAAGCCCTCACCAACAGGACCGACACCGCCCGAGAACGGCTACCTCACCATCCGCCCCGACCCGCGACCAGCCAACATGCAACCCGCGATCCGTTAGCTCCCTCACCCGTCTCACTGCCAGCCAACCCGCTCCCTGGCACACACCGAATCGTCCGATTCGAAATCAAAAACCCTAAACTGTGCCAAAAAAATCGCCACGTCAGGAGTCCTGACGCCAGTCGCTACCAGCTACCCTGAACAGTGCACCAAGTCTGCAGGCTAGCGCTACCAACGACGGCTAGTCGCCCACCAGCATTTGGGTCCTTGGCGCGCACCGTCAACTGACGGAGAGGATTCGTTCACCCAGTCCTTTGCTGTCAAGGAAGCTCTTTAGATGCGGATACTGCTCAGCATCGACCAGGACGGTGGTACCGTCATTGGCGCTGAGAAGTTCGAGAATCACATTTGCATCATCACCCGGCACTTTTCGCAGCCTGCCCAGGTAGGACGACATGTCTGTCGTTTTCTGGGTAGCGGCAGCGCGCATTCCCCATTGCCAACGCGCGGCAAGTACAGGGTCGATCGAAGGCGACGTGGCTATATACACTGTGTCCGCGGGCTGCACCATGTTGGCACTCCTCATCAACCGGGTCACATGCCCGGGGGTAGTTTCAAGATGCTTTTGCTGCTGCAGCAGCTGAACGACAGGAGATGCCGTGGGAGCGAGGCCAACAGCCTGGAGACCTGTCGCTGAAAAACCGAACACTTGGGTTGCAGAGGCCGCCAGTAAACCAAGGGCTAGTTTGCTCCTCTTTGGCTGCGCCGACCAATACGCCCCTTTCTGTGAGCCTGCCAGACTGGCTAAAGCAAGAGCAGCCGCGGGCCATGCAAAGAGCACGACAGCTACCACATACTTATAAAAATAGTAGGCAATCTCCCCATTCTGCTGAATTTGCGAAATAGCTAGGACAATACTCAAAAGAACTGGAAAAAGAACCCCGATGGCGCACAAAGACGCAAGGAACTGATCACTTTTTGTCGATATGCGAGCGAAGCGGCCCGCAGCAGAAAACCCGGCAAACAGGGCTAAGGAGATGGAGGCCAGCGCCAGGCCTATGTCGGGCTCAGCTATGCCACCAAGTGCGTTGACAACAACTGCCGATTGCGCAATAACTGGCCCCGCTTGCACCAATGGCAATACCGAACCAACGACTCCAACAGAGCACCACAAGGCGGCCTTGGCCAGCGGCCGAGGCGCCGCGACGCGCGGGCCGGCGAGCTTTCGCCAGATGAAGAAAGCCATCGGAACGGCAAATAGCGTGGCGAGGACAAACCAGTTGTTGAATACACCGATAATTGCCGCAGATAACGCAGCCATCCCGATGGCTGGCATTCTTTGATGGAACATAACCAGCACTACAACGGCGGCCACGGACATTCCGCACGCGAGGTAGAAGTTCGCAAAACCTTCGTACATCGGGATACTGCCGGGACCGTAGATCCACACGGCAGCCGTAACAGCCAGAACAGGAGCCAGAACCATTGCCCTCCGACGGACCACGTTCAGAGAACACAGCCCCGTGAGAACCAGCGCAACGGTCAAAACGCCAACGAGCGCCTGCAGTTGCATGAACGATGCTAACTCAAGCTCCAGTGACGAAACTCCCCTTTCCCGGAGCTCTGCCAATGTTGCAACGAGGGCATGGAAGCCTTGGGGATATTCCGCAAAGCCCCACCCTACTTCCGGGCTTATCCGTGGAATCATCGGTATCACCGCGCCATGCTGCCGAAGCATTTCAAAAATGTTGAAATGCGACTGGTAGTCCCATCTTGTGAGAAACAGCGACAACGCACCCTCGCCGTTGGAAATCCAAAGCATTGTCCACAGCGCCGCCGCTGACAACAAGGTCCCTGCAAGGGGTAACAAATCAACAAATCGAACCTTCGGAACTAGACGTCGAACTCCCCCGAGCAGCGAAGGCTCGGCAAAAACACACGCTGCTACCAGTCCCCCGGCAATGGCTAAAACAGAACTACCGTGGTCGATCCCGGTGACATGCTCAGGCACCCACCAGATCAGCGGGGCCAGCCCCATCAGCAGGAGCAGGTTCAGAAAGAGCCGCCGCGACAGCAACGAGGAGCTCGGTGCCATGACCAAAAGAATTGCCAAAACCAGAATTGCCTGCTTGCCGACCAGGACATCAGACTGCCGGAGGAAAAGAATGCCAGTGAAGGTTGCAGCGAAAGCCGCCCCGGCCAACAAAAGGTTGGGTCCTTTGGGTCTACTCGCCTTCAGGCTGCTTCGGTGTCGGGCTGGGGGTGCAAAGGTACTATTCACCTGGCGATTCAGCCTTCGTGGAAGCCGCCACCGCTGGATGACCCAAAGAACGCACATAGGCCTTAAGTCGTCCGGACGCGGCGGGCGGTTCGTAACCCACCGCATGGATCTTATTCAGCTGCAGCACGCTGCCGAGGGGCCTCGGGGCCACGTCCTTTCCCTTAAAGTACTCTGCGGTGCTCACACCGGTGACCGCTTCCCGCTCGGCACCAGTCAGTTCGTAGACATCGGCGGCTATGTCCGCCCAGGTCTGGGGTTCGCCGGAGTTGCTGAGGTTGTAGGTGCCGTAGTCCGCGGCGGATTCGAGCAGGTGTCGGATGCCGGCGGCAATGTCCTGGGTGAAGCTGAGCCTTCCGACCTGATCCTTGACCACCGAGGGGCTGATGCCACGGGCAGCGAGGGATGCCATGGTGCGGACGAAGTTGTTGCCTTCCCCGATGACCCAGCTGGTGCGCACGATGTAGTGCCGCGGGACCGCGCTGACGATCGCGTCGCCGGCGGCTTTGGTCTGCCCGTAGACACCCAGCGGGCTGAATGGTTCATTCTCGTCGTGGCTCTCGCGGGACCCGTCGAAGACGTAGTCGGAGGAAACATGCACTAGCGTGAGGTCGTGCTCTACGGCGGTCCGTGCCAGGCGCGCCACGGCGGTGACGTTGATGGCCCACGCAGCAGCCCGGCCCTCCGGTGTTTCCGCGGAATCCACGGCGGTGTAGGCGGCGGCGTTGATGATGGTGGAGTAGTTCTTCCAGTTACGGGCCGTGAAGGACGCTTCGTTAGTGAAGTCGAAGTCTGCGCGGCCGGCGAACTCCACGGTGGCCTCGCCGGCGTATAGTTCCCTGAGTGCTTTCCCGAGCTGGCCGTCGGCGCCGAGCACCAGGATCTTCTTGGCCGGCATCGGGACCACTTCAGCAAGACGAGGATGGGCTCTGTCCTTGTCCGAGAGCTCAGCGTCCGCCAGCGGGACCGGCCAGGCGATGGCTGCGGTCTCGTCGGCAAGGTTCAGGAAGGTGTACTGCCCCTGGGCGTCGGCAGACCAGTGATCGTTGACCAGGTAGGTGTAAGCGGTGTTGTCCTCCATGGTCTGGAAGGCGTTGCCCACTCCCCTGGGAATGAAGATCGCTTGGCTTGGATCCAGCTGGGCGGTGAACACAGCTCCGAATGAGGGACCTTCGCGCAGGTCCACCCACGCTCCGAAAATACGGCCGGTGGCTACCGAGATGAACTTGTCCCACGGTTCGGCGTGGATACCGCGGGTTGTGCCGGCTTTTTCGTTGAAGGAGATGTTGTTCTGCACCGGGCGGAAGTCCGGCAGCCCCAGGGCCACCATCTTCTCCCGCTGCCAGTTTTCCTTGAACCAGCCACGGTTATCACCGTGGACCGGGAGATCGTAGAGAACGACGCCGGGGATCGGCGTTTCATGGGCGGTGAGCTTTTTGGAGAACTCGATCGACATGAGGCTACTGGCCCTGTTCCTTGTACTTGGCTTCGGTCTGGGCCTTCTGGGGCCGCCACCAGTTCTCGTTCGCCCGGTACCAGGCGATGGTGTCTTCGATGCCGGCATCGAAGTTGGAGAACTTCGGTTCCCAGCCGAGCTCATCGCGGAGCTTCGTGGAGTCGATGGCGTAGCGCAGATCATGACCGGGCCGGTCCACGACATGGTCGTAGGCGTCCGGGGACTGGCCCATGTGTTTGAGGATGAGCTCGACGACGTCTTTGTTGTTCTTTTCCCCGTCGGCGCCGATCAGGTAGGTTTCGCCGATCCGGCCCTTTTTGATGATGGCCAGCACGGCCGAGGAATGGTCGTTGGCGTGGATCCAGTCCCGGACGTTCTCGCCCTTGCCGTAGAGCTTGGGCCGGATCCCGTCGATCACATTGGTGATCTGGCGCGGGATGAACTTTTCCACATGCTGGTAAGGGCCGTAGTTGTTTGAGCAGTTGCTGATGGTGGCCTGCAGCCCGAAGGACCGCACCCACGCCCGGACCAGCAGGTCCGACCCTGCCTTGGTGGAGGAGTACGGGCTGGACGGGTTGTACGGGGTGTCCTCGGTAAACCGCTCCGGGTCATCGAGCTCCAGGTCGCCGTAAACCTCATCCGTTGAAATGTGGTGGAAGCGCTTCTTATGCTTCCGGGCCGCCTCGATCAGCGTATACGTGCCGATGATGTTGGTGTCCAGGAACGGGCGCGGGTCGTGCAGCGAGTTGTCGTTGTGCGACTCCGCCGCATAGTGGACCACCACGTCGGTGTCAGCCACGAGCGTGTCCACCAGGTCGGCGTCGGCGATATCACCCTCGACAAAGGCAAACCGGTCCTCCGGCAAGCCCTCGAGGGAGGCCAAGTTGCCAGCATACGTCAGCTTATCCAGCACCGTGACCTGGTTGTCCGTGTTCTCCAGCACGTAATGGACAAAATTAGAACCGATAAAGCCGGCACCGCCGGTGACAAGGAGTTTTTGCATGTTCCCAGCCTACCGAACATAGGCATCACGCCTTGGCGAGCCTGCGTCTGCGGGAAAGGGCCTCCACGATGAGCCGCACCATCATGACCCGGGCCGCGATAATTTTAGGGAGGGAACGGAAGCCCGCCGGTGTTTGGTTCTCATCGTGAATGCGCCGGTAGATTGTAGCCTCGTCGAGGTGGGCAATGGAGCCTGCCACGTTGCCGCAGATGGCCAGCCACAGATCATGCGATTCCGGGACATAGGCGGGAACTGGAGTGAAGTAAGCGAGTGCGTCCCGCCTGAAGGCCATGCCGCAGCCGTAGTAAGCCCGGTAGCCCACAAGGATGCCGAAGATGTTGGCGAGATGCCTCGCGGAGTCAGATGCGCGGAGTCTGGGAATCCACGGCCGCGGCGCCGAACCGTGCATGTCGAAATTACTGGCCACCACCATGTGGCTCGACAGTGCTTTAAGCATCTCCTCCACACGGCCTGGAATCCAGACGTCATCCTGGTCTGAAAGGAAGATGTAGTCACCCCGGCTCAGTCCGACGGCATGTTCAAAGGTACGTACGTAACCCTTGTTATCGACGGCTCTCACTAATCTGACGCGCGGATCATTGATGCTTGCGACAACCGATGCCGTCCTGTCCGGCGAGGCATCGTCGACAACTATTACTTCATCGTCGGCACCTAATTGGGCGAGGATCGATTCAAGCTGTTCCACGACGAACTGCTCGCCCTTGTACGTGGCCATGCATACGCTGACTCGGGTCTTCCGCTCCACCTGCGGCGTCAAGTCGTTCATGCTGACAACTCTAAGTGACAAGGAGCCGAACCAACCGATCGCGTATCATCGAACAGTCAAGCCCTCCAGCCCTAGGACCCACCTGCGAATGAAACAAGTAGTACTTCGGCTGGCCGGCTTCACTTTGCTTCCCCTTCTTGCTCTTGTGTTGCCTTTCCTCCTCCTACCGGTTGTGTCCCGTGTAGTGGGTGCGCCCGGATGGTCCAGCATCACGGCCGGCCAGGCGGTCGGAGTGTTTGCGGCGACCGTAATTCTCTGGAACTGGAACATTTCAGGCCCGGTAGAGATTGCGCGAAGCTCGGACCAGCACCAGCGGGCCTCGATTTACGCCAAAAGTTTGCGGACCCGGATTGTCATCGCCGCAGCGGTTTTCCCCCTCATGACGCTCCTCGTGTGGCTCATCGCCCACGAAGGTTTCCGTATCGACGCGGTGACCATGGCATGGGCTACAGCCCTGACTGGTTTCTCCCCGGCCTGGTACGGAATCGGTGCGGGGAACCCCCGAATCTTGGCCATTTACGACACCGTTCCTCGATTCCTGGCCGCTGTTATCAGTGCCCCCCTCATCGTTGCCAGTGGTCAGGTCTGGCTGTATGGGGTGATTTCCCTGCTCACGACGACGGGTTCCCTGATGGCATTTCAGCGGCGGTTCGGTGAAGCGGGCTCTTGGCTCCCACGGAATCCGCTTGCAGTGGTTCGTGAAATAGTGCCAAGCACTGGAGTGGCCGCAATCAGCTTCTCCGGTAGTGCTTATGCGTCCTCTCCCGTCCCCATCGCGACGGCCACAGTTCCCTCGGCCAACGCCACGGCAGGCTTTTCTTCCGCGGACAACATCTACAGGCTTGGACTCTTCAGCATTGTGGCGGTCGGTAACACCTTCCAGGGCTGGACGCTTGAGCCCGGAGCCTCCAATCCCCGGCGTCGGCACCTCACCGCCGTTTGTGCGCATCTTCTCCTCGGTGCGCTGGGGGCAGGATTCCTCACTGCGCTGGGCCCGTGGGTTTCCGGATTGATTTTCGGTGACGCTTTGCGCGCGGACACGCTGACATCGTTCTACTATGGTCTTTCGTTTTTCTTCTTGTCTTCGTCAACCCCTTTGATAAGGAACATCCTCATCCCGGAGAGGCGGCAGCGCACGGTCCTGATATGGACTGGCGTATCTGCTGTGTGCGGGATAGTGCTGATGGTGGCGGCAGGATTGAGTGGCAATGTCCCCGGAATCGCCCTGGGAATGGCAGTCAGTGAGGCTGTCCTTCTGCTCGGGCTGATGATGCCGGCGTTGGCCCTCCTGCCCGCCAAGGCGCGGACGGCAAAGCGCGAAGGGTAGGATCTTCAGCGTGACTGATCGACATAACGGGCGTGTTGCGGCCGTCATCGCAGCGTTTAATCCCGACGACGACCTCCCTAATAACGCTTCCGCCATCAGAGAGCAGGTGGACGAAATTGTGGTTGTGGACGACGCAAGCACCTCACCTGATTCTGAAGCGATCTTCGATGCCTTGCGTGCGCAGGGTATCCACGTGTTTCATCAACTCGACAATTCCGGCATTGCTGCAGCTCTGAACCGAGGGTTGGCAGAGCTCTCCGAAGAACCCGACTTCGTCCTAACTTTTGACCAGGATTCCCTTCCAGTGGCAGATTATGTTCAGCATGCACTGGATACCTATCACCGCGCATCTGCATCCGGTCTCAAGGTCGGTTTTATTTGTGCGGAATCTTTCAGCGGCCACAATGTCCCCACGCAAGGGATCAGTAACGGATTCCGGGAAGCTTTCGATCCGATGCAGTCCGGTTTCGTCATTCCCTCTTCCACTCTGTCGACCATCGGCCACTTCGACGCTGGCTTCTTTATCGACTGCGTAGACTCGGAGTTTACGGTTCGCGCGAGGTCCGAGGGCTACAGCGTACTTATCGGCCATGGCTGCGAAGTAGGCCACCGTCTGGGAGCACGTATCCCCGCCAGGCTCTGGGGGCGGCCGGTTCGATTGCGTGGTCTCCAAATATCCTTCAACTACTACTCGCCGTTCAGGATGTACTACATCATGCGGAATGGAACCACTCTGGTGCGTCGATACTGGCGGTCCAACCCCGGATGGATTCTTCGGCGTCTGGTCGAGGAGTCCAAGGCCCAGCTTTTGCGCTTCTCATTTAGTCCGGACCGGAAATACCTAGCCATCGCCGCTTGGGAAGGATTCTTGGACTCCTGCCGGCGTAAACAGGGCCGCATCAGCCAGGAACTCATCAATCGGGTTTCGGCCCGTTGATATATTGGAGACCTATGAAAAACGACAAGTCCGCTCGGGTCCTCATCATCATGCCTGCGTGGAATGAAGCGGAATCTGTGGGAAACACAGTCCGCGAGGTTCTGGCAGTGGGCCGGCCCTACGACGTCCTCGTGGTAAATGACGGCTCCAAGGATGACACTGCGGTTCTTGCCGCCGCTGCCGGCGCGACCGTCCTGAATTTGCCCTACAACCTGGGCGTTGGAGGGGCCATGCGGGCAGGCTTTAAATACGCCCAGCGTCGTGGCTATCGCCGGGTCATCCAAGTAGACGCGGACGGACAGCACGACCCCGAGAACATCGAAGAGGTCCTTGCCGGTCTGGAGCATGCCGATATTTCGATCGGGGCCCGCTTCGCGGATCGCGGGGACTACGAAGTAAAGGGTCCTCGCAAGTGGGCAATGCAATTCCTCGCGCGGGTGATTTCAGGACTTGCCAAAACGCGATTGACGGACGTCACGTCAGGTTTCAGGGCAGCTAACGAACGAGCCATCAATCAGTACCTCGATCACTACCCCGCAGAATATCTGGGCGATACCATTGATTCCCTCGTTGTTGCGGTCCGATCAGGATGTACGGTAACTCAAATCCCCGTCGCCATGCGGCCGCGCCAAGGTGGAACACCAAGCCACAATCCGATTAAGGCTGCTGTATACCTGGGCCGTTCGATCTTTGCCCTTCTTTTCGCCTTGACCCGAAAAAGGTCAACTATCCAAACGGGCAGCGTCACGGGTCAGGAGCCGGCGTCATGCTAAATGGAGCTGCCTTTATTCTTTCGCTAGCAATTGTCGGTGTCGTCTTCGAGATGCTGCGGCGAAGAAAAATCCGCGAAAAATACGCAGCCCTCTGGCTGATTGTGGGCATCGCGACGCTAGTGCTCGCGGCGTTCCCCCGGCTCCTAACGATAGTTACCGAACTAGCCGGTGTTCAGCTTCCCTCAAACCTGCTCTTTATTATCAGCATCCTGCTCCTTCTCGGAGTCTGCCTCCACCTGTCGTGGGAAATCTCTGTGGTTGAGGACGAAACACGGTCTCTCGCGGAAGAGGTTGCAATCCTACGCGCACTGATAGAAGAGCGGCCAGCAGCCGAAACGCACGACGGCGATCACGCAAATTCCCCAGGCTCCCAGTAAGGAGGTCGCGAGAATGCCATTAGACATCTTCATTCCGTACTGGGGCGACGTCGATTACATGAAGAAGGCGGTGGATAGTGTCCTAGCCCAGGACAACGGCGACTGGCTCCTGACCATTGTCGACGATGCCTACCCCGGGGACGAGGTGCAACGCTACGTCAAAATACTCGATGACCGGCGCATCACGTACCTACGCAAGGAAACCAACCAAGGCATTACGGAGAACTTCCGGACTTGTGTGTCGCTTGCAACTCAGGACATCCTTGTCATCATGGGGTGTGACGACCTGCTCCTGCCCAACTTCGTGGATGTGATTCAACGGACGGCCGCCGACGCCCCGGAAGCCTGGATTATCCAACCCGGCGTTCAGGTCATCGACGAAGCGGGACGGGCGACAAGCCCTCTGGCCGATATCGTCAAACAGCGCCTCGTGAAACCTCGGGGGCGAGGCCCCCGAATGCTGGCCGGCGAACAACTGGCAGTAAGCCTCCTACATGGAGACTGGCTTTACTGGCCGTCGCTGGTATTCCGTCGTAACCGCATCCAAGATTTCGACTTCCGCGATGGCCTTCCAGTCATCCAGGATCTCGGTCTCGTCATGGACATGGTGTTGGCCGGTGCAGTCCTTCTCATCGAGCCCGAGGTCTGTTTCGAGTACCGGCGGCATACGAGCAGCGCCTCTTCTGCCAAACTCCTGGACGGATCGCGCTTTAAGGGCGAACGGGACTACTTTGACCTGGCATCGCAGCTGTGCAAAAACAACGGCTGGCGCAAAGCAAGCCGGGCCGCACATCTGCGGCTGACCTCCCGGGCGCATGCGCTGTTGTTCATACCTCTGGCTCTCCGTCACCGAAGAAAAGATACTCTGAAGGTCCTGGTGAAGCATGCCCTCGGCAGATAACGCCAACGGAATCGCCGGGACTGTCCCGCCAAGTCAGCTGCCGCAGGTTGCCTGTGTGGTGACGGCGTTCCATCCGTCACCACAGTTAGTAGATAACGTTCGTGCGTTGCTGGCCCAGTCCGGATCAGTCGTCGTCGTCGATGATGGTGGCGGCCCCGGTTTTGAATCCGTATTCGAACGCGTCGCAGCCGCAGGTGCAATAGTAATAAGCCTGCCAGAAAACTCCGGTATCGCGGCCGCTTTGAACAGCGGAATCCGGAAGGCGCGTGAGGACAGTCGCGTCCGATATATCATCACGGTGGACCAAGATTCATTGCTCCCCCAGGGCTATGTGAAGTCACTCCTTGCCGGGGAACGCTCCGCGCGGGCCCGAGGCCTGGTCCCGGGCCTCATCAGTCCTGCGCGGATTCACGGTAATCCTGTTATGTCCCGGGGTTCACATAACGGAATAGCGCTCGCTAAGGAACCCATCCAATCCGGACTAATGATCACCACGGACGCCCTGAGTGATCTTGGCGACTTCCGCGAAGAACTCTTCATCGACCTGGTCGACACCGAGTACTACCTCCGCGCCACAGATGCCGGCTGGCCTACAGTTCTCGCGGATGCGGAATTTGATCATTCACTGGGAACTTTCGTTGAAGCCCGGATAGGCGGCCAAAGCATCCGCCTCGGCGGGCAACCGCTCAAAGTACGTATCGCGGCTTCCTGGAGGTACTACTACATCTTCAGGAACCGGCTTCTGGTCAGCCGCAATTATGCACGCCGCCATCCTGCCTGGGTTACCGCAGGGTGCTTTGCCGATTTACGCCACTTGGCTATTGTGACCATGCTCGCGCCTGGCCGGCGTGCAAGGCTCACTGCTGCCTTGGCGGGCGTCAAAGATGGCCTACGCGGGCTCACCGGCAAGAAGCCCGGTACATGATCCCCCAAGGCCCCGGTTTGGCTGAGTACCGGCCGTAAGGAAGGATAGAGTCCATGCGCGGAATTATTCTTGCCGGGGGGACCGGCTCTCGTCTTCATCCCATTACACATGGAATCAGCAAGCAACTGGTCCCTGTATATGACAAGCCGATGATCTACTACCCCCTTTCAACGCTGATCCTCGCGGGAATCCGGGACATCCTGGTGATTACGACTCCCCACGACGCAGAGCAGTTCCAGCGGTTGTTGGGTGACGGCTCACAGTTTGGTATCAGTCTCACCTACGTCCAGCAACCTTCACCGGACGGTCTCGCGCAGGCATTCATTCTTGGTGAACAGCACATTGGCGGTGAAACTGTCGCTCTGGTGCTTGGAGACAACATCTTCTACGGCCAGGGAATGGGCACGCAACTCCGCAAGCACGCCGAAATAGACGGCGGCGCCGTCTTCGGATACTGGGTCAAAGACCCGAAGGCTTATGGCGTCGTCGAATTCGACGGCGAGGGAAAGGCCATCTCACTCGAAGAGAAGCCAGCGATGCCAAAATCGCACTATGCGGTGCCCGGACTCTACTTTTACGACAATGACGTCGTGGAGATCTCCAAGAATCTCAAGCCTTCATCCCGGGGTGAACTCGAAATTACCGATGTCAACCGCACATATCTGGAGGCCGGTAAGCTACGCGTTGAGATTCTGCCCCGTGGCACAGCTTGGCTGGACACCGGAACTTTCAACGATCTCAACGATGCTTCAAACTTCATACGCACAGTAGAAAACCGCCAGGGCCTGAAAATCGGCGCCCCGGAAGAGATCGCTTGGCGTAATGGGTTTCTCAACGACGATGAACTCCGGCAACGGGCCGAACCCCTGGTTAAGAGCGGGTATGGAGCATACCTTCTTGGACTGCTGGAGCCGTAGTAGGCCAGATGTGGTTGTCGGTCCTTCCGCAGATTCTTCTCGCTGCCGTCCTTTTGCTGGCCCCTGGTCTAGTCGTCGCACTATCCCTGCGTTTTAGGTCTTTTGACGCCTTCGCTCTTGCGCCCGCACTGTCGGTCGGCGTCCTCGTTGTAGCGTCGACGACGATGCCTTTCCTAGGCTTACGTTTTGGCCCGCTGCAAATAGCGGCCACCACAGTCGTGCTCGCAGGTATAGGGCTCGGGGTGACTAAATTCATTCCGCTGGTTCATACGCCACCCGGCACAGTATTGCCCTCGCGGTGGCGACAGGTAGTGCCCTTTGCTGCATTCGCCGTCGCCTGCGTGCTGATCGCGCGGAGGACCTTCCAAGCCATTGGGACGCCAGAGTCGATTTCTCAGACCTACGACGCCGTTTTCCACCTCAACTCGGTCCGGTTCGCCCTGGATACGGGGCAAGCCTCCTCCCTAACCATTGGGAGCATGACGGGGGGTGGCTTCTATCCGGCAGGATGGAACGCTGTGGCCACGTTTGTTGCCTCGTCGACAGGTGCCGACGTTCCCGTCGCGGTGAATATCACAAGCATCATTCTGGCATCTGTCTTCTGGCCCTTGAGTTGCATCCTAATGACAACGTGGATTGCCGGCCGCTGTACGTCTGCCACGCTGACCGCGGGCGTTGCTTGTGCCTCCTTAGGGGCGTTTCCCCTCCTCATGATGGACTTCGGCGTTCTTTACCCGAATCTGCTCGCGATCAGCGTTCTTCCTGCAGGCATCGCCCTCGCTGCCCGAATCCTGGGCGTAGCAAAAGCAGGCAAAGGATCAGGTCTACCCATGATCCTTGCGCTGCTGTTGACCCTGTGTGGTCTAGCGGTAGCCCATCCGACGACGTTCATGGCGTGGCTCTTGTGGACGCTGCCGATGGTGGCATACAACGCCTGTCAGATGGTTCCCGGGCTGTGGAGTGACCGGACGAAAATTCGCCGCCGAGTCAACGTGACCTTGGCCGGTTTCATCGGTTACTTTTTGGTGGTCGTGGTTCTCTGGCTGTTCCTTAGGCCCCCGGAGGAGGCGTCCTTCTGGGGGCCATACCATACGGTCCCCCAGTCGTTGGGCGAAGCTCTCTTCCTGTCACCGATGGGACTTGCCCCTGCTTGGCTGGTGGCACCTTTGGCACTCCTCGGTCTCTGGGCCTGCTTCAGGCGGCCGCAAAATTTCGCTTGGGCAGGCGCCGCTTTTGTCATCTTCTCAGCGATTTTCGTTGTCGTGGCAGGTTTCCCGATTTCACCCTTCAGAGACTTCCTGGCAGGCGTCTGGTACAACGACAGTTACCGCGTCGCAGCCCTCCTCCCTGTCTCCGGGGTGCTCTTAGCCTCAATAGGAGTGGCCTGGGCGGACGGGCGACTACGGAACCGACTGTGGCAACGCCCCACGCATAACTTCCTTGGGAGGTTTATCCGGCTCAATTCCAGCGGAGGATGGCTTTCCCGCCGTGCAGCTGGATTTGGCATTCTCTTGGTAGCAGCCATTGCTCTGGGGCAGCAAGGTGGGCTCCAGCAGGAGGCTAACCAGGCGGCTACGCACTACGCACTCACTGAAGAGTCACCGCTGGTGTCGACAGACGAGATGACACTGATGCGCAGGCTCCCCAAGACTGTTCCTGCCGACAGCATCCTTCTAGGAAACCCTTATACTGGCGCAGCGCTATCGTATGCTCTCGGCGACCGGAAGTCTGCCCAAATGCACATCCTGAGTTACGTTTCGCCCGAAGTGCAGACTATTTACCAAGACCTCGGCATGGTGTCGTCTGACCCCGAAGTATGTGACGCGGTGCGGGACGAAGACGCGTTTTACGTCCTCGACTTTGGTTCCAAGGAAATTCACGGCGGAAATCACACTCCACAGGGGCTCAAGGACCTGGATCGCAACCCGGGTGTACAGCTCGTGGACCGCCAGGGGGAGGCCCGGCTGTACAGGATATCTGCCTGCGACAACTGAGCAGGGAAAGGAGGGGTTGACCGGAGGGCTCCCGCTGGTCGATTCCTGCCCCTGATCTTCGGGATCCAATGAGAAACCGTGAAACGCTTCAAACACCAGGAACTACGCCCTTTAGTGTGTCCTCCCGACACGCCTCGCGATGCTGGGCCTCGCCGTCGGAGTCTGGGCACGGCCCGAGAGCCATGGTGTCCCCAAGGGCTCCCGAATCTGCCACGACCACTGAATTCCATAGGAATATGAACTCTAAGCGGCCGTCCGACTGCGAAGTTCAGCTACGACGTGGTGGACTTCGCCATCCATGACGATTTCGCCATGTTCGAGCAGGACGCCGCGTTCGCAGACGGTCGCGACCAGGTCCAGGTCATGGCTGACGACGAACAGCGTCTTGCCCTTATCTGCGAGTTCTTTGATCTTGGCTATGCATTTGCGCTGGAACGGCTCGTCTCCCACTGCGAGGATTTCGTCGATGAGGAAGACCTCGGGGTCGGTGTGCACCGCGATGGAGAACGCGAGTCGCAGATACATGCCGGAGGAGTAGAACTTCACCTCGGTGTCGATAAACTCCCCAATTTCGGAGAATTCCACGATGGAGTCGAACTTCTCATCGATCTGCTTCTCTGTCATGCCGAGGATCGCGCCGTTAAGATAGACGTTGTCGCGGCCGCTAAGGTCGTGATGGAAGCCGGCGCCAACTTCGATCAGGCCAGCAACGCGGCCCCTGGTCCGCACGGTCCCGCCGTCGGGCTGCAGCACGCCGGAGATCAGTTTCAGGAGGGTCGACTTGCCGGAGCCATTTAGCCCCAGCAGGGCGACCGTTTCACCCTGCTTGACCTCGAGTGAGACGTCCTTAAGCGCCAGAAACTTCTTGGACAGGTCCCCCTTGCGTCCCTTCACGAGCCACACCAGTGCTTCCTTCAGGGACCGCGTGTGACGCAGCACAAACTGTTTCCGGAGGCTTTCGCAGCTGATCGCGACGTGTCCATGGGCTGTCATCTTAGAGCTCCTGTGCAAAGTGGACGGCAAGCCGGCGGAACGTCAGCTGTCCGAGAAACAGCACAAAGAGCGTTAACAACATGGCGACGGGGAGCCACAGCGTCAGCAGGTCGGGCGGCATGGAATCGGACACGAGCTGGTCGGCTTTGAGGGTCGGCTCCCAGAAAGCCCAGTGGATTACCTCGACCGCGACCGTCATCGGGTTCAACTGGTAGAGCCAATACCATGGCCCCATTACGCGCTCGACCATCGACCAGACGTACAGGACCGGCGACGCCCAAGTCACGATCATAACGATCATGTCCACGATATTCTCGGAATCGCGGAAGTAAACGTTGACCGCCCCAAACATCAGGCCTAGGCCGGTGGCGAGAACCGCAACCATGATGAAGATCAGAACCACGGCTGCCAGCTGCAGGATCGACGGCGTCCATCCCACCACGAGGCAGGCGCCGATCAGGACCAGCAGCTGCGGCAGGAAATGGGCCGCCGACACCCAGACTGTGGAGACCGGGAACAGCTCCCGAGGCAGGTAGATCTTCCGGATCAGATCGCGGTTGTCAACGATCGAGCGTGTGGCGTTGGACAGCGACTCGGTGAAGAAGTTGACCAGGACGATGCCTGCGAACAGGTAGATCGCATAGTTGGGCGTGCCCCGCTGGAGGTTGAGGAAGATGCCCAGCGCCACGAAGTAAATAAGAAACTGCACCAACGGCTTGACGTACGACCAGAGCAACCCGAGCACCGAGCCCCGGTAGCGCACCTTGATTTCCTTGCGTACCAGCAGCTTCAGCAGGAACCGGTAGCTGAACACGTCGAGAAGGCCGCGCCCACTTCCGGGTTTAACGAGCTGGTCGGCCTGACCCGCCATCTAGCGGCCGTCCTGCGAATGCATCTCAAATGTCTTCTTCCAGGCGTCGATTGAGCTGATTTCCGCCACGGCACGGCGGTACTGCTCGGCCAAGCTGTCCCACTCACGGAACAACTTTGCATGCAACTTGGCCGCTTCCGTAAGCATCGATTTCAGCTTTTTCGGGTCGCGCTGGTACCACGACGCTCCCGTGCCCTCTGCGTTTGTGACTACGACACTGTCATAGTGCGCCACCCGGTACCAGCGGTTATCCCGGTGGGCTAGATATCCCTGGGGCCTTTCGGCGCTTTCGGGCCCCGGCGCCTTGATGAGCTGGCGGGCCACCGTCTTGATTCCCCAAGGAATCAACTGCTTCTTGCTTGGTAGCCCGACGACGGTGCCGCCCATGGGTCCACGGCCCAGTTTCGGTGCCGGGAAGTCATCCACGTCTTCCTTCAGTTGCGCGTCCGGGTACTGTGCCTTGAGGGAGTTGATCTCCGGCAGCTTAGTTCCCAAAACCTTGTGCAGATCGTCCGGGCCGTTCAGGAGGTCGCGCAGCGCGTCGATCCGGCCGTGCTCAGTGAAGTACTGCATCGACACCAGGTGCTTGACGTCCGACTGGAACGATTCCCGCAGTACCCGGCCGCCCTTGGGGTACGGGCTGTGGATCAGCGTTGTGATCAGCCGGTTGCGTGCGTGGAAGTATGCCTGCCAGCCGACGAGGTCGTCCTTGTCGATCCAGGACACATGCCAGACGGCGGCACCGGGGAGTGAAACGGTAGCGAACCCGGCCTCCCTCGCGCGAAGTCCATACTCGGCGTCGTCCCATTTAATGAAGAGCGGAAGGGACAGTCCGATTTCCTTAATCACGGTCGTTGGGATCAGGCACATCCACCAACCGTTGTAGTCCACGTCCACCCGACGGTGCAGCCATGGTGTCTGCCGCAGGTTTGAGACGCTGAAATCGTGCCGTGTCTCCATGTCGGCGTGTGGCAGGGCCGGGACGATCCGGTACGGGTCGACGACCTCGCCGAAGGTGTGCAGGATGCTGCGGTTGTAGAGATCGAACATGTGGCCGCCGACGATGGTGGGCTTGCGGCAGTGGTCGGCGAACGTGAGCAGCCGCACGATGCTTTCCGGTTCAACTACGATGTCGTCATCCAGCAGCAGTGCGTAGTCACTTCCGTTCTCCACGGCCTCGAACATGCCGCGGGCGAAGCCGCCGGAACCGCCGAGGTTGGCCTGGTTGATGATGCGTAGCTTACCCCCGAGGGCGTCCCTGACCTCCGCGAAGCCCGGCTGGTCCTCAACTTTCTGCGTGCCCTGGTCAACGATAAGGATTTCTTTGACATTCTCAAGGACGTCCGGGTTCGCGGCCAGGATGCGAGCGTTGTTCAGGCAGAAATCCGGCTTGTTCATGGTGGTGATTTCGACGGTGACCTGACCCTTGGTGGACGGGCCTGCCGCCGTCTCCCACTCACCGTTCCTGAGAATCAAGTCATCCGTGCTGGCTGCCAAGTCAAACCAGTACCAGCCGCCGTCACCGAAGGGTGTCAGAGACAAGTCAAAAGTGGAGGTTGCCTCACCGTCGACGTGTCTGCCGTCGACGCGCTGTACCGAGCCGCGAGCGTTGGACTTATATACAGTGACGGTTCCCGGGCCGCTCGTCTCGACAACTAGGCGGACGTCCCGCACCGACGTCCACCTGCGCCAGTAGCTGGCCGGGAAGGCGTTGAAGTAGCTTCCGAAGGAAACCTGCTCGCCCGAGCGCACCCGCATCGAGTGCCGGCCCAGGAGGTCTTCGAAGTGTGCCTCGCGGCTCTGCGAGCTAAACATTTGAAGCTTGTCTTCGAGCAGCTTCGGCGTGCGCGCGAATTCATCGTTCTCGCGGAGCCGGATGCCGCTGGCCGTACCAGCATCGACGTAGAGGGGCACGGTGTCGGCCTGATCCGCCGAGGGCAGGATGACCCGCTGAATCGGGTTATAGCCGGTTGTTGTCTCTGTCGCGGCACTCATGCGTCCACTCCTCCGCTTTCCAGTTTGGCGCCGCTTTCGAAGTGCGGACGGATTTTGTTGTCGAACATACTCAATGCCGAGCCGATGGCCATGTGCATGTCCAGGTATTTGTACGTGCCGAGCCGGCCGCCGAACAGGACATCCTTCTCTGCGGCTGCTAGGTCACGGTACTTGAGCAGCCGTTCCCGGTCCGCTGCCGTGTTGATCGGGTAGTACGGCTCATCGCCCTTCTCGGCGGCGCGGGAGAATTCGCGCATGATGACGGTCTTTTCCGCCTGGTACTCGCGCTCGGGGTGGAAGTGGCGCGGCTCAATGATGCGCGTGTAAGCCACGTCATCGTCGTTGTAGTTGACCACGGACGTTCCCTGGAAGTCGCCGACGTCGAGAACCTCTTCTTCGAAGTCGATGGTGCGCCAGGAGAGATCACCTTCGGCGAAGTCGAAGTAACGGTCAACCGGACCGGTGTAGATGACTGGGATGTTGCCGACAACCTTGTTCTTGCTGTACTCGTGCGATTCGTCGAAGAAGTCAGTATTCAGACGTACTTCGATGTTCGGGTGTTCCGCCATCTTTTCGATCCACGCCGTGTAGCCGTTGGTGGGAAGGCCCTCGTACTTGTCGTTGAAGTACCGGTTGTCGTAGTTATAGCGGACCGGCAGTCGCGAGATGATGCCGGCGGGCAGGTCCTTCGGATCGGTCTGCCACTGCTTGCCGGTGTAGTGCTTGATGAACGCTTCGTACAGCGGCCGGCCGATCAGCTGGATGCCCTTGTCGTTCAGGTTCTGTGGATCGGTTCCGGCGAGCTCGCCCGCCTGCTCCCTGATCAGTTCCTGCGCCTGGCCCGGGGTCATGTTCGCGCGGAAAAACTGATTGATCGTGGCCAGGTTGATGGGCAGCGAGTAAACCTCGCCTTTATGCACGCCGTAAACCTTGTGGACGTAGTTTGTGAAGGTGGTGAAACGGTTCACGTAATCCCACACTCGTTCGTTCGAGGTGTGGAAAAGGTGCGCACCGTAACGGTGCACTTCGATTCCCGTCTGCTCTTCCTTCTCGCTGTAGGCGTTTCCACCAATATGGTGGCGGCGGTCGAGAACAACCACCTTCAAGCCGAGCTCGGTGGCGGCCTGTTCTGCGATTGTCAGGCCGAAAAAGCCGGACCCTACGATGACGAGGTCAGCGGTCACAAAATCTCCTGGTTCGAATGCGGGCAGCCCAATGGTGCGCATTGTCTGCTAAACCAGCCTACCCGAGACCCCATCGTGACCTACTAATCCGGGGAGGCCGCCCCGATACCCAAGCAGGGCCAAGCCGCCGCCTAATCGCTCAGCTCGCGGAGGCCGCCGTCGTGCTCCCCATATCGGCTCCCCGTTTGCGGGCACACCCACGTCCCGTTGTCCGCGCGCAGCGGCAGTCCAGCTTTGCCCACCCAGCCAATGCGCTTGGCGGGGACGCCTGCCACCAGTGCGAAGTCCGGCACGTCGCGCGTCACCACTGCCCCGGCCGCCACTGTTGCCCAGGAGCCGATGGTCACCGGCGCAATGCACACTGCACGGGCGCCGATGGCTGCGCCCGCGTTGATCGTGACACCCACTTTGTCCCAGTCGTCCTCGGTTTTGAGCGTCCCGTCGGACGTGATCGCGCGGGGAAAAACGTCGTTCGTCAACACCACGGCAGGCCCGATGAATACCCCGACGCCAAGGACTGCAGGTTCGTACACCAGGGCGTAATTCTGCACCTTGCAGTTGTCGCCGAGCTTTACGCCGGGGCCGATGTAGGCGCCGCGGCCAATGATGCAGTTCTCCCCCAGCGACGCCCCTTCACGGACCTGCGCAAGATGCCAGATTTTCGCCCCCTGACCGATGGCTGCGTCTTCCGAAACATCGGCGCTTGCTTCCACTGAAATCACAGTGACGCTCCTTCTGCTGGGGCTGCTCGGCAACGGCGTAAGGCGTGGTTCCACTGACTCTAACCGAGCTGTACCTGCCGTGACAGGCCCCCACGGAGCCCGTGCGCTTTTCCACATACGGCAACGCCTCCCGCGACACTTGGCCGCCCGATGGCTAGCTTGGAATCACGTTGAGCGTTAGGACTTTCACATCATGCCCCTGCACTGCACACTCGTTCGAAGTCCGCGGGCAGCCCTGCGGGAATCACCCGTGGAACTCACCATCGAGGGCCCGGACGGTGCGGCCGGGGCCGACTTGCAGAAGGAACTGACGTCCACGTTCGGCGCGGGCAGCGTCTCCATCGATGACCAGGAGCTGAGCTCGCTCCAGCTCGGGCTTCCGCCGCTGGTCAACGGCGCCATCCTGGTCGATGCGGCCGGAACGACTGCCCGCCGCCCGAGGCAGCGTCCGCCGGAACCCCCGGCTTCCCTGGCACTGGCTGTGCATAGCGGCGCCGGGGCCGGCCTTGTGGTTCCGCTCCGGCGCGGCAGCTATACCATTGGCCGCAACGATGCCGACATTGTCATTCCCGACCCCGACATGTCGCGTGCGCATGCACGCCTCGTGGTAACCGAAACCACCATCATGATTGAGGATCTGGGCAGCGCCAACGGCACCGAAGTGGACGGCGCGCGCCAGAGGAACGCCATCATCACCACCAACTCCACCATCCGGTGCGGCAACTCAACCATGTCGCTGGTCCTCCTGGAGCAGCCCGACAACCAACTGCATGACGCAGGGGCTGACGTCCGGGAGCCGATTATCCTCCGCCGGCCTGTGGACCCGGCGAACCGCGCGGCGCTCCTGCTGACCGCCATCCTTCCCGTACTCCTTGGTGTAGGCCTTGCCGCCATCACCGGAATGTGGATGTTCCTGGCCTTTACCGCTGTCTCCGCGGTGTCCGTCCTGGTGCCTGTGATCGGCGGGCGCAGGCAGCGCCGCGAACTCGCTGCGGCCGTCTGCTCCGCTGTCTCTAAAGACCAGAGCCGACGACGGCGGGCCGCGCCGGCGCTGTCCGCCCTCACCATCGGCGGTGGCAAAGGCAGGAACCGGGATGCTCGCGACTCAAGCAGCGGTGTCTGGCTGAGACTGGGGCAAGCCGTCCAACCAGCCAACCTCACATTCGAGCCGCCGGATCCGGCCCGTGTCATCCCGTCAGGAGGCATGTTACCGGTCACGCTCGACCCTGCACGTCCGCTCACGAGCATCAGCGGGCCTGGCGACTTAGCGGATGGCCTGGCGCGTTCCTTCCTCATGCAGTTCGCCGGCTACCCGCTCGGCAGCGATAGCCGCATCGTGGTCCACGGAATCGTGGACCGCATGCCCCTCGCAGCGCGTTTCCTCAACAACGTAACCTTGGCCAGCCGGCCCGCCGCCGCCAGGACCCTGCTGCAGCGCGGGTTCAGGCCCTCGCATCGGCATGGCGTGTTGGTCCTTTTGGGCACCTCGAACACCTCTGGGATCATCGACACGGCTCTGGAACATGGGTGGCAGGTCATTCATTTCCACAACGACGGCGAACTCCCCTTCACTGCCGACATCCAATTGGGTGAACGCCGCTCCGAGTTCAGCGCGGGAACCGAAAGAATCCGATTCCTGCCGGACCTTGCGCCCGCAGGCGTATTCGAGGGCTTTTGCCGCCGTCTTGCCAAACATACCGACAAGCCGGGCAGGGCCAGCGAAAGCATCCCAATGTCCTGTCGATTATGGGACCTTCTACCAGCCTCCACGGACGAAGTAGCAAGGCGTTGGACTAACTTAGGAAGTCGACACGGTTTGGTTGTTCCTCTGGGGATAGCTACGGGGGGCATGCAGGCCCTGGACATCCAGTCCGACGGGCCGCATCTCTTGGTTGCCGGAACTACGGGCTCGGGAAAGTCTGAACTGCTCCGCAGCCTGACAGTTGCTTTGGCTCTCAGCTACCCGCCGGACCGCGTCAACTTCCTTTTTGTGGACTTCAAAGGGGGCTCCGGTTTGGGGCCCCTGACCGGGCTGCCGCACTGCGTAGGCATGCTCACCGATCTCAGCAGCCACGAACTTGAACGGTACCTGCAGTCGCTCGGTGCCGAAATCAGATTCCGGGAAGAACTTCTGGCAGCAGCGCAGGCACCCGATCTGACGTCCTACCGCGCGGCTCCGGCCGGGCTGGCGTCGCCGCTCCCCCACCTCGTCATTGTCATCGACGAATTCCGCATGCTCGTGGAGGACGCCCCGGAGACGCTGCACGAACTCATGAAAATTGCCGCCATTGGCCGTTCACTGGGGATACACCTCATTATGGCCACACAACGACCCCAGGGCGCACTGACAGCGGACATCCGAGCCAACGTCACCACCAGCATCGCCTTGCGGGTCCAGTCGGAGATGGAGTCGATGGACATCATCAATTCAAAAGCCGCCGCCGGAATCAGCGTGGATAATCCGGGGCGGGCCTACCTGGCCCGTGGCACCGAGTCTCCCATCGAGTTCCAGTCCGGTTCCCTGACTGCCGAAGGCATTACGTCACCACCCGCCAGGCTCTCGGTGCACTTGGCGTCCGACTACATCGACCGCCCTCCGACGGGAGACGAACCAGCAGCCGCCGGCGCTGAAAGGACACCAGCGCAAGCAATCATGCCGCTAATCGCCGCACTGTCCGACGTGTGGGACGCCATGAATCGCGATCCGGTCCGAAAACCGGTCTCTCCTCCGCTCCCCTGCGTCCTGCCCTGGGAATCCGCCCCGCCGGACCAGGACTCCGCCAGACGGAACGGCTGGTCAGTCAGGCTCGGGTTGATGGACCTGCCTTCCGAACAGAGGACGGCGCCGCTGATCTGGGAACCCGCCGGGCATGGGCACCTGGCCCTGGTGGGAGGAACGGAATCAGGTGCGGCTGAGGCAATCGGGTTGGCCGTTCGTAGCCTCGCTTGCCACCCGCGGGAATCACACCTGTACATCCTGGATCATGGCGGTTCATTTGCAGGGCTCGCTTCGAACTGCCGGGTGGGAGCGAGAGCGGGTCTGCACGAGCTTCGCCGGGCCGTGCGCATCGTGGAGCGCCTGGCAAAGGAGCAATTGCGGAGACTGGCCGATCCGGCTGCCGACGCCACGCCACTCGTGCTGGTGATCTCAGCCTGGGGTTCCTGGGTGTCGGCCTTTCGTGCCGGACCGTTAGCGTGGGCGGAGGATCTGGTCCACGACCTTGTTCGCGATGACGGCACGGCCGGAATCACCGTCATCATCTCCGGCCAACGCGAACTCGTTACCGCAAGATTCTTCGCCGCCATTCCCAGCCGGGTCTACTTCCCCGCCGGTTCCAGCGAAGAGAGCCGGGTTGCGTGGCCGAACCTGCCGGCGACTCCGTCCGTCACGGGTCGGGCCGTGGCGATGGGCACAGTGTCGGCAGGAAAAACAGCGGTCTGCCAGTTCTACAGCGCCGGACCCGACGTGGAGGGGCCAGGCGGCGGGCATAGGATTACGGTTTCCCGCAGGCCGTTCCGCGTTGAGCCACTGCCAGTGGTGGTTCCTGCGGCTTACGTGCTGAAGAAGGCCGGGACAGCCGGTCAGGATAACGCGCCCGCCCTGACGGCGTACGGGATGCCGGGCGAGGCCGGGCAAAAATCCGGGCTGCTCCTGATCGGTGTGGGCGGCGACGAGCTCGAGCCGGTCTCCGTTACGGCGCCTACAGGCGGGGTCCTGGCCGTGCTGGGCGCCTCTGCGTCCGGAAAATCAGCGTTTCTCCGGCTGCTGCCGACCCTCAACCCCGCTGCGGGTCCCTGGCTCAGACCTGGATCGACTACCCCGCCGACGGCCTATTGGCCTGAAATCCTCAAGCGGGCTTCGACCGGCGGTCTCGCTAAAGGATCCGTGGCCTTGGTGGACGATGCGGACCTCTTGCCGTCCGACGTGAACCGCCAACTCGCGGAGCTGAACATGCTCGGAATCACTGTGGTCATAACGGCAGGTTTCAGCCCCACACTGTCCCAACGGGTGCCCCTCGCACTCCACGCGCGTAGCCAGTGCACTGGGGTACTGATCGCTCCGCGGACGTTCCTGGACGGCGACCTCTTCGGAGTGCGGTTTGAGGCAGAACCAAACCCTCCACCGGGGCGCAGCGTCCTCATCCAGAACGGGCGCGCCGTGCCCGTCCAGCTTGGCTGGGTACCGCCGGGCTAAGCGCCGATTAAGACGTGCGCGCCACGGGCGCTCACCCACAATCCGCCAACAGCGCCCCACACAATCCCGTGAAGCATCAAAGGTGGCAGGACAACAACTTCCAAACGGCTTCAGAGTGCGGGGGGCGAGCCGCCCGTCCGGGATGCATAGCTGATGACGCGTTTATCGAACAGCAGCACAATGGCGGTCAGCGCCGGCACGAGCATCGCCAGTCCGGCAAGCACCACCCCGGCGGAGAGCGTGGGAAAGCCGATGGTCAGGACAAACAGCTGGGCCACCAGCGCAGCAGCCCTGGTCCACCGGCGCCCACGGAAGAGGAAGTGTCCCACTGAGTAGAGCCACGCCGAGAAGGCAAGCAACAGGGCCAGAGTGAAAATGGCGCCCCAGAACGAAAGTACGGGCGCGCCCGTCACCAGCTCGTAGGCATACCAGCCCCCTGCAACCAAAAGGGCTGTGGCCTCTGCCGCGACAATCACTGCAATCACCAGGATTCCGGCCGGCCGCACGGATGGCGCGGAACCCGTCTGCGCCGCACCTCGAACACCTTCGGGAGTGCCTCGGTATTCCGTATCGGAGGAAGACTCAGGAGTTGCACCGGCACGGCGTCCCAGCCTGTCGCCGGCGGGCGAACTTGCGTTCCCGTGGTCGGGTTCGTGCAGCGGGTCTAAGGGGTCTCGGGGGGCTCTTGACACATTGGCACCCTACCCGACATAGTCGGACAGTGGTGGGGGTCGGCAACACGGATGTGATGTATCGCTCAGGAATCCGGGGATTTCAAGCTGTATTACCCCTTGTTTACACAGCGTTAACATGACAATCTTGATGAAGATGACCGATGGGGCCCACAGGGCCCTTTTCCTTTGTAACCCCTAGTGAATAATTTCACAAATGGCTTTTCCCAGAATTGGAGCAACTGATCAGCATGGATTGGCGTAACCGCGCGGCGTGCCTCGACAAGGACCCGGAACTGTTTTTCCCCGTTGGAAACACAGGGCCGGCGCTCCTCCAGATTGAGGAAGCGAAAAGCGTTTGCCGTCGCTGCCCCGTGGTTGACACCTGCCTCCAGTGGGCCCTCGAATCCGGCCAGGACGCAGGCGTCTGGGGCGGCATGAGCGAAGACGAGCGCCGCGCCCTCAAGCGCCGTGCCGCCAGGGCCCGCCGCGCTTCCTAGGCACAACACATTAAGCACAGGCATACGGGCGCCGGAATAGGGGCCCTGCCTTGAAAAAGCACCAGCTAGCTTGAGCAAAGCGATGGCCGCGACCCAATCCGGGTCGCGGCCATCGCCGTTAACTCAAAGCTTTACCGTGCCGCAAGGCTCAGTCGGATCTGGACAGCAGTACCGCCGCCCTCACGGGGTTGCCACTGAATGGTGCCGCCCAGCTCACTGGTGACCAGTGTCCGCACAATCTGCAGCCCCAGACCCTCAACGTGAGGCGTATCCGGCAGCCCCACACCGTCGTCGGCAACGGTCACGGTCAGCAGTTCCTCACCGTCCTCCTCTTCGGAACGGTCCGCGATGAGCCAGACCGTTCCGGTGCGCCCCTCCAGACCATGCTCGACGGCGTTGGTCACCAGCTCGTTAATCACCAGTGCCAGCGGCGTGGCAAAATCGCTGGGCAGTTCGCCGAATAGCCCGGCACGCTCGGTCTTGACCTGCTGGGAAGGGGACGCGACCTCCGCCGAAAGCCTGAACTGGCGGCCGATGAGCTCGTCAAAGTCCACGCTCTGCGCCAGGCCCTGGGAAAGAGTTTCATGGACCAAGGCGATAGTAGCCACACGGCGCATCGCCTGTTCCAACCCCTGTTTGGCCTCATCGCTGACCATCCGCCGCGACTGCATCCGCAGCAGGGCCGCCACCGTCTGCAGGTTGTTCTTCACCCGGTGGTGGATCTCGCGGATAGTGGCGTCCTTGGTCACCAGCTCCATCTCCCGGCGGCGCAGTTCCGAGACGTCCCGGCACAATACCAGCGCACCAAACCGCTGCTGTTCATCACGCAGCGGAATGGCCCGCAAGGACAGGCTCACACCCCGGGATTCAATCTCACTCCGCCACGGCATGCGCCCGGTGACCACCAGCGGCAGCGTTTCGTCGACCATGCGCCGGTCCTTAAGCAGGCTCGCCGTCACTTCGGCCAGTGACCTTCCTTCAAGCGATTCCCCGTCGCCGAGCCGTCGGAAGGCCGATACGCCATTAGGACTCGCGTACTGCACAATCCCCTCCGCATCGAGCCTGATCAGGCCGTCCCCCACGCGCGGAGCACCGCGCCGCGAGCCCGTAGGCGACGCGAAGTCCGGCCACAGCCCCAGGGTTCCCATCCGGAGAAGATCGTAGGCACACTGGCGGTAAGTAAGTTCCAGGCGGGAGGGCATCCGCGAACTGGACAGATCCATGTGCGTGGTCACCACGGCCAGGGTGCGGCCGTTGCGGACCATGGGCACGGCCTCTACCCGCAACGCCATGTCCGAGCTCCAGTTGGTCTCGCTGGACCGTTCGATGGCGCGGCTTGCCCAGGCCTTGTCCACCAGCGGCTGAAGGTCGGCCCGGATAGGTTCGCCCACAAAGTCACCGTGGAACACCGTGTGCGTGGTTGAGGGCCGCACATGCGCGAGCGCAACATAACCATGGTCCGGGTGCGGGAACCACAGGGCCAGGTCCGCGAACGCCAGGTCCGCAACCATCTGCCAGTCACCCACCAGGAGGTGCAGCCATTCGGCATCGCCCGGCCCGAAATCAGCATGTTCCCTGATAGGGTCCGTAAAGATTGCCACTGCACCTCCAGTTGCGACGCCAGGATTCCTAGCGTCGGACGATTGACCTCAAGAGCCTCAATGCTACCGACAGTGAGGCCATGTCGTCGGCCTCGAGTGCGTTAACCTCGTCGAACATGCTCTTTGCCCTGCCCAACTGCTCGGCGTTCTGGCCCTCCCAGTCCTTCAGCCGGTTCTCGGCAGAGTCCCCGGACGCGGTCGACTCCAGCACCGCCGTCGTCATGTCCGTAACGGTGGAGTACAGGTCATCGCGCAGCGCTGCCCGCGCAAGGGCCTGCCAGCGGTCCTGTCGCGGAAGGTTGCTGATCCGTTCCAGAAGAGCATCGGCATGGAACCGGTTGAACACCGTGTAATAGACCGCCGCGATCTCCTCCACCGACTCCTTGCGGGCGTGCACGATTTTGGCGATGTCCAGCAGGACAAAGCTCTCGAAGAGCTCGGCCCACCGCATCGCGAGGTCTTCCGGGAGTTCCCACCCGAGTCCCTTCTCCAGCCAGCCGGCCACCCGCTCGCGGTCATCGCCGCGCAGGTAATCAAGCAGCCTGCCCCGCATCGGATCCAACAGTGGCTTGAACTCGGCGACAGTCTCCGCAATCGGACGCGAACTGTCCCCCTGGGCCAGCAGCCACCTGACCGCCCGGTCCAGGATGCGGCGGATGTCCAGGTGGACCGCGCTCCAGTGTTCAGTCGGGAAAGACGCCGGCAGGCTGTTCAACTGGTCCACCATGACGTTCAGTTCGAAAATTTCGCGGAGTGCCACGAAGGCCTTGGCCACCGCTACCTCCGTGGCCGAGGTTTCCTCCATGGTGCGGAACGCGAACGTGATGCCGCCCAAATTGATCATGTCGTTGGCCACCACCGTGGCGATGATCTCGCGCCGCAGCGGATGGGTGTCCAGTTCAGCGTCGAACCGTTCCCGCAACTGCAACGGGAAGTACGCCCGGAGTGTGGCCCTGAACCAAGGATCATCGGCCAGGTTGCTGTCGCGAAGCGCAGAAGCCAGCTCAATTTTTGCATAGGCAGCCAACACCGAAAGCTCCGGCGACGTCAACCCCTGGCCCTGGCTCAGCCGCTCGTGCAAGGTCTCCGTACTCGGCAGCGCTTCAAGGTCGCGCTTGAGGTCCGCGGACTTCTCCAGCCAGTCCATCAGGCGCTCATAACTGGGGCTCCATTCGGCAACCCGCTGCCTGTCGTTCAGCAGCAGGATGTTCTGGTCGACGTTGTCCTCAAGGACCAGCCGCCCCACCTCGTCGGTCATGGACGCGAGGAACCCGGCCCGTTCCTCCGCCGACAGCTTGCCCGCGGCCACCATGCGGTCCACGAAGATCTTGATGTTGACCTCGTGGTCCGAGCAGTCCACGCCGGCTGAATTGTCAATGGCGTCGGTGTTCAGGATGACACCCTGCAGCGCCGCTTCGATGCGGCCGCGCTGCGTCATGCCGAGGTTGCCGCCTTCCCCCACCACCTTGACCCTCAGGTCCTTGCCGTCCACGCGGATGGCATCATTCGCCTTGTCCCCCACGGATGCGTTGGTTTCGGTGCTTGCCTTCACGTACGTGCCGATCCCGCCGTTGTAGAGCAGGTCGGCGGGAGCCAGCAGGATGGCGCGAAGGAGCTCCGGCGGGCTCATTTCGCTGGTTCCCTCGGGCAGGCCGATGGCAGCCCGAACCTGCGGCGAAACCGGAATGGACTTCACCTGGCGGGGATAAACACCGCCGCCCTCACTGATGAGGGACTTGTTGTAATCGTCCCAGGAGGAGCGCGGCAACTCAAAGAGCCGCTGCCGTTCCTTAAACGAGGCTTCCGGGTCCGGCGCCGGGTCGAGGAAGATGTGCCGGTGGTCGAACGCGGCGAGCAAACGGATGTGCCGGGACAGCAGCATGCCGTTGCCAAACACGTCCCCGGACATGTCACCGACGCCCACCACGGAGAAATCCTGGGTCTGGGTGTCCACGTCCAGCTCGCTGAAGTGCCGTTTGACCGACTCCCACGCCCCGCGGGCCGTGATGCCCATGGCCTTGTGGTCATACCCCACGGAGCCGCCGGAGGCGAACGCGTCACCGAGCCAGAAGCCGTAATCCGCGGCCAGCCCGTTGGCGATGTCGGAGAAGGTGGCCGTCCCCTTGTCCGCCGCGACCACAAGGTAGGAATCGTCGTCGTCGTGCCTCACCACATCCGACGGCGGCACGATGGTTTCCGAACCACCGCGGGCCACGAGGTTGTCCGTGAGGTCCAGCAGGCCACGGATGAACGTCTTGTAGCTTTCCACGCCCTCGGCCAGCCACGCGGCCCGGTCAACCGTGGGGTCAGGAAGCCGTTTGGCAAAGAAGCCGCCCTTGGCACCGGTAGGAACAATCACGGCATTCTTGACGGTCTGAGCCTTGACCAGGCCGAGGATCTCCGTCCGGAAGTCCTCGCGGCGGTCGGACCAGCGCAGCCCGCCGCGGGCCACTTTGCCGAAGCGCAGGTGCACTCCTTCAACCCGCGGGGAGTAGACCCAGATTTCAAACATGGGCCGCGGAAACGGCAGTCCCTCGATCATCGCGGGGTCGAGCTTGAAGCTCAGGTGCGGCTTGTTCTGGTAGAAGTTCGTGCGGAGCGTGGCCTCGATCAGGTTGGCGAAAGTCCGAAGGACACGGTCGGCGTCGAGCGTTGCCACCTCGTCGATAGCGGCCGAAAGCTCCGCACGGACCCCTTCCTGGGCGGTGGGCCTGTCCGCGCTGGAGAGGGCCGGATCGAAACGCGCGGCAAAGAGTCGTGTCAGTGCCTTCGTGACCTCAGGATTTGCCAGCAGGGTGTCCGCCACGAAGCCCATTGAGTTGGTGCTCCCCATTTGCCGCATGTAGCGCGCGTATGCCCTCAGCACCGTAATCTGGCGCCAATGCATCCCCTCGCGCAGGACAAGCCGGTCAAGACTGTCCGACTCGATGGCGCCGGAGACGGCTGCCCCGAACGAGTCCCCCAGCAGTTCACCGGTGGCGAGCGGGCTGACACCTGCCGGGTACTTCAGTCCGAGGTCATAGAGGAAGAAGTCCCGACCGTCTGCCGTTTCGATTTCGAACGGCCGTTCGTCCAGCACTTCGAGGCCCAGGTTGTGGAAGTAGGGCAGAATCTGGCTCAGGCTCTTGGGTTCGAGCATGTACAGCTTGACGCGGGCATCCTCCTCCAGGTCCTGCCCCGCACCCTTGGGCAAGTAGACGTGGACTCCGGGGTGTTCCTGCCGGGCACCGCCGGCACGCTCCGCCTCGGCACCGTATTTCTCGAACCGGACGATGTCCTCCAGGGCATCCTCCACCTCGTAGTCCACTCGGTAGCCTGCCGGGAAAGCTTCGGACCAGATGCCCGCAAGCTCCTTCGACTCCGGGCCGGCGGCACCGCTTCGCAGGACTTCCGCGACGCCTTCGCTCCATGAACGCGCCGCACGCACCAGCCTGCGTTCGAGCTCCTCAGTGTTCACGTGGCTTACGTCGGCGTCCTTCGGCAGGCGGATCCGGTAGAAAAGCCGGGCGAGGGCCGACTCCGTCATCCTGGCCTCATAGTCGATGCTTTCCGCCTTGAATGTGGAACGAAGTTCCTCCTCGATGCGGAGCCGGACATTGGTGGTGTACCGGTCACGCGGCAGGTAAATCACCGCCGACATAAACCGTCCGTAAATATCCGGGCGGAGGAAAAGCCGCGTCCGCCGCCGCTCCTGCAGCCTCTGGATACCGGCGGCAGTCGCGGCCAGATCCTCAACTTCGATCTGGAACAGTTCATCGCGCGGATACGTCTCCAGGATGCCCAGCAGGTCCTTGCCCGAATGCGAATCCGGCGGGAACCCGGCGCTTCCCAGCACGGCAGCTACCTTTTCCCGCACGATGGGAATGTCCCGGACCGACCCTGCATAGGCGCTGGTGGCGAACAGGCCGATAAAGCGGCGCTCGCCGTTGACGTTGCCTGCAGCATCGAAGCTTTTGACGCCGATGTAGTCAAGGTAGGCGGGGCGGTGGACCGTGGACCGCGAGTTCGCCTTCGTGATAACCAGCGCGCGCTTCTCGCGGGCTTTTTTCCGGCCGGCCTCGGTCAGGTGCTGCAGATGCGGGGCGCCCGCCTTATCCCGCAGCAGGCCAAGCCCGCTGTCCTCGCGCAATTCCAGGACGTCCTCGCCGTTGACGTTGACGAGGTCGTACTCGCGGTATCCGAGGAACGTGAAGTTACCGTCATCAAGCCAGTGCAGCAGGTCCTGCGCCTGCTTCAGCTCGGCAATCTGCGCGGGGTTTGCCACCTGGTCCAGGCTTGCCGCGATCTGCATTGCCTTGTTGCGCATCTTGGGCCAGTCTTCGACGGCGGCGCGGACGTCTGCCAGGACACGCTCCAGGCCTTCGAGCAAGGACGCACGTGCTTCGTCCGAAACGCGGTTGATCTCCACCGCGATCCAGGACTCCATGTGGGACGCGTTTTCGCCTTGCGCAATGAGGTGGGACAACAGAGGCATCGCGGCGGTGTCACCGCTGGAAATTCCGATGTGGGACGGCACCCGGTCCACCTTCACCAGCGCCCCTGTTTCCCTGTTCCGGGTGACAACAAAGAGCGGGTGCAGCACTAGGCGGATGGCCGCCCTCTGGCGGACGAGTTCGGCGTTGACCGAGTCCACGAGGAAAGGCATATCGTCCGTGACGACGTAAACGACGCTGCTGTCTTCCTCGTTGACGACGGCGACATTGGCCTGTCCGGGCCGTCTGGTCGCAGCTACGTTCCGGTGAGTCTCCGCGCGGCTTGCCAGCACGTCCCGGGAGTAGCTCCGGGCATCCTCTTCAGCCAGATGCTGGTAGTAGTCCGCCAGGAATCCCTCCTGGTCTCCAATGGCTACGGACTGATCCTCCACGCTGGACCCAGACGACATCGACAAACGCCTCCATCACAAAGATTTACGCTGCACCGTTGCAGCTCATACGGCGAGCCTAACCCTTTAGCCTGCGGAACGCGGTGGTAGAAAAGACAGAGGATCGGCGCGATTGCTGGGCAGGTGCACAAACCAAATTGGCAATGGCGTGCCTGAGCTTCGAATCAGGAGCGGTTTCGAGCAATAGCGACCCGGCCAGCAGTGCAGCGTCCGCCGAGGCATTGTCCGCCGGCAGGAATGCATTCAGCGGCAGGGACGGCCCGTAACGCTCCCAGGCATCCTTCAGCTGGCGCTCCGGCGAACGCCCGACTGCCGCCGCCCGCACCTTATTCAGCACCACGACCGGTGAGGCCTGCGGGACGGCCAGCTCGAGTTCTGCCAACCCGCGGACCAGCCGTGGCACGCCCACGGGGTCGGCGGCCCCGATGGCG